>NZ_VCBX02000001.1:3032500-3350000 GCF_005938745.2 Rhodococcus sp. KBS0724 | reverse complement strand
GAGTGACTGGCCGTCGAGTCCGGAGCGTTCGACGGGTACCGGCGACGCCTCGAGCCGTGCGCCTGCCAGTTTCCAGCCGAGGTCGGCGGGTTCGACAGCGCTGACGGAATCGATGGTGTTCGGGTAGAACGGGACGTTGAGACCGGATCCGAAACCGATTTCGACTACTCGGCCGTGCAGGTCGGCGCAGACTCGCTTGCGTGACGGTTCGGTCACCGACATCCCGCAGGCGACATTCACCAGCCGTGGAACGAAGTGATTCTCGTAGAACCTCATGACAGCCTTCCCATCTTCCGGTTGCTGTACATCCAGCATTTCAGAGTCGCGGCAGATGTTGCACCCGCTCACGCCGATGGATTTGTGAACATCGCAGCACACCGGTGTCGACGTCGAAACGGGGTAACCACCGAAAGGGGATGGATTCGGAGAGGACGAACAATGACCGACAATCCACGTTCGATTGCCGAACGCGCCATAGATGTTCCCCCCGGCGCCGGACAAGAACGGTTCGCCGGATACGGAGTGATGGGGCAGCCCTTTGCAAGTGGCCACTACCTGGCATTGCGGCATTTTCCCGCCAGTTCCGTCGGGGCCGGGTACGACGCGGTGTGGCATCGAGACCCCGCCGGAAGCTGGGTCATTTACAGCAGCAACCCACCCGAGACCAGCTGCGCCCGATACTTCGGCTCGGATCTCGCGGCCGCACGAACAGCAGAGATCAAGGTGACGTGGGCAGGCCCGTCGACGTTCACTGCCCGGGTGGACGAGTCACTCGTCTGGGAACTCGAATTGGGTCGATCGGTTGCCACTGCCGCAATGACGGGCCTCGGCAAGCTCATGCCCGAGGCGTTGTGGCGCAGTGACGGTGTCCTGTCGGCGATGGGACGCGCCGCTGGACCTGCGCTGGGCGTCGGCCGGGTGAAATTGACCGGCACGACCCCGAACGGTCAGTGGTTTCGAGCCAATCCGCGGATGTTGTGGACCGTCGAGCGAAGTCGGGCGAGTATCGACGGGGTCGACATCGGACCGCCCGGTCCGCTGCCTGAACAGGCGCGTCTCGGAGACTTCTGGCTTCCGCAGCGCGGAATGTTCGTGGTAGGCGAGTCCTACTTCGAAGCCTATGACGCCACCCGACACCAGCCGGCCCCTCGGAGTGGCTGAGTCGCATCAGCTCTGTCGGCCCGATAGATTTACGCGGTGCCTATCTCCGTGCTGATTGTCGACGACCAGGAACTCATGCGAATGGGCCTCAATATGGTCCTTGCGGCACACGAAGATATTTCCGTCGTCGGTGAGGCTGGGGACGGCGCGGCTGCCCTTGCCTCGGCGATCGCACTGAAGCCGGATGTCGTGCTGATGGACGTTCGGATGCCGATCGTCGACGGAGTCAGTGCAACCGAGCAGATTCTGGCGTCGGGGATCGAATCGCGTGTTCTGGTGATGACGACGTTCGACCTCGACGAACATGCGCTCGGCGCGTTGCGGGCCGGTGCCAGTGGGTTCCTGCTCAAGGACACTCCGCCCGAGGATCTTGTATCCGCAATCCGCAGTGTTGCTGCCGGCGATGCTGTTGTGTCACCCAAGGTGACACGAAGGTTGTTGTCTCGCTTTATCGTTGACGGTCCGGCGCCGCGGCGCGATCCGATTGTTCTCGATGTGTTGACCGAGCGTGAACGAGAAGTGCTCAGCCACATTGCGACGGGTCGGTCCAACACGGAAATCGCCCAGGAGCTGTTTCTGTCCGAGTCGACGATCAAGTCTCACGTCGGACGTATTTTGACCAAGCTGGATCTTCGCGACCGTGTGCAAGCTGTCGTGCTGGCCTACGAGACCGGGTTGGTTACTCCCGGCTCGTAGGCCGATTCAGGCTCAGGCGTCGAAGGAGCCGACCGTCGGAAGCACGATGCAGGACTTTCCGTCGGTGTAGTCGACCTTGCCGAACATCGTGGCCAGGACCTTGCCGTCGCCGGTGTCGACCACCTTCGACAACAGGGGAGTGTCCACGATAGGGAGGGTCTCGTCGAGGGGAACGATTCCGCCCTTGAAGGTACTGGTGTTGATCCAGGCGACACTCAAGCCGGAGGTCTTCGGAATCCCGAGGTACGCAGGAATCGCCTGGAAGCGAAGTTGATCGTCCTTCACCAGCGGACCCACCGGGAAGTTGGGTCCCGACTGCGCCGTTGCCAGAGTCACCGTCGCCATCTGTCCGTCGAGCCCACAACCAACCGTCGGTGCGGGATACATGAACTGCACCGGTGTCGTGAAGCCGAGATCAACGCCCAATGCGTCAGCGATCTGGTCAGCTGCCGTCGTGCCGATCAACTGATTCAACGCAGCAGTCGCTTCGGGAGAGATTGCGGCGGCTTGACCGATCAGTGCTGCGAGGTCGGTGGGCACATTGATCTCGACGGGCACCGTGAACTCGGCAGGTGTCTCGGGATCTGCTGCCGCAGTACCGGCTCCGAACAGGGTAGATCCTGCAGTCAGGGCTACGACGGCGGCAGCGCCGGCAAGCGCAGCGGGTAGACGTCGGGAAAGTCTCTTGCCGGGGAGTCGGCTCATGTCGGGCTCCTTCACGTTCACTGGGTCCGCTGGAAAGCGGGCTGAAACGACTTGACCACACGCAGAGTCTAAAGGTCAACTTTAGGGTTAGATTGTTAGCGGAGCGTTAGTTACCGCCGCGCACACCGATTGAAGCGCAGAAGTGACTCACTACACAGGCAATGTGGGCAGCTCGGGAGAAAAACCGGACCGTCGTGCGTTGTACTGGTAGACCGTCTGAAAGGGGACGTCATGATCGCCGCCTTGTTCCTGCTTTATGTGATCGTCGAGATCGCCGCACTTGTCATCGTGGGCAACGCCATCGGCATTGCCTGGACAATCTTGCTTTTCCTGGCCGGTTCACTGGTCGGGCTGGTGCTCATGCGTTCGCAGTGGCGCAAAGTCATGGACGGATTCCGCAAAGCAACACGCGGCGAAGGCTCGCCGTCACTTGCTGTCGCAGACGGCGCCCTCGTGGCCGCTGGTTCCGCGTTGATGTTCGTCCCCGGTCTTGTCACGTCGGTCCTGGGTCTGCTTCTGCTGATTCCCCCGACCCGATGGGCACTGCGTCCCCTGGCTGTTCTTCTGGCGGGCAAGCGTGCGGCAGCATTCGCAGCAGGTGGTGACGCCTTTGCCGGCACCGTCGGATACGCAGCACGGATGCGCGGAAACGGTGAGGTCATCGACGGCGAGATCATCGTCGAAACACCTACCGCTACCACCGAATATGTCGCAAGCAACGGCAAAGAACTCGTCCTCGAAGGTGAGATTCTCGACACGGATACACCTACCCGTTCGCGGGGGCCGCAGTACTAGCAGGCAGACTTGGCCCTTGTGACTACTCGACTGCTGGTCAACGGCCGGATCTACAGTTCCTTTGCACCTGACGCGACTTCACTCGCCATCACCGACGGCACCGTCGTCTGGGTAGGTGACGAACGCGCCGGAAGGGCACTGCATCCCGGCGCCGAGATCGAAGATCTCGGCGGTGCATTTGTCACCCCGGGGTTTGTCGACACCCACGTCCACATCACTGCTCTGGGATTGTCGATTGTCGGACTTGATCTCGTCGGCACCCAGTCGCTCGACGAATGCCTTTCGCGGGTAACGGCATTCGCTGACGCCAACCCGGACGCCGTCATCTGGGGGCACGGGTGGGACGATACCGAATGGGCCGGCAGTACTGCGCCGTCGACGGCTGACCTCGATACTGCGGCCCCCGGACGCAAGGTGTATCTATCCCGGATCGACGTGCACTCAGCCGTCTGCTCGAGCACGCTGCGGGACGGGATAACCGGACTGGCCAACGAGGCCGGTTACTCGCCAGACGGCCCGCTCACCTTCGACGCTCACCACCTCGCCCGCGCCGCCGCACGCAACCTGCTCACGGCAGATCAGCGCGCCGCGGCTCGCACCGCCGCCCTCGATCTCTGCGCGTCACGCGGAATCGTCGCCGTACACGAGTGCGGCGGCCCGGACATCTCGGGCCTCACCGACTTTCAGGAACTCCTCGCCCACGATCACGGCGTCGAGGTCCGCGGCTACTGGGGTGAGCACGTCAGCACCGCGGAAGACGCGCAGGCGCTCCTCGACAAGACAGGCGCTCACGGACTTGGCGGTGACCTCTTCATCGACGGTTCACTGGGATCGCATACTGCCTGGCTCACCGAACCCTATGCAGATCAACCGGATTCGACCGGAAACGCCTACTTGGGCGTCGACGGCATCGCCGCGCACATTCGCGCCTGCACCCTCGCCGGCATCCAGGCCGGTTTTCACGCAATTGGTGATGCCGCCGTCTCCGCCGCAGCGAAAGCCTTCCGACAGGTTGCCGACGAACTCGGCGGACCCAAGGTCGCCGCTCTCGGCCACCGCCTCGAGCACGCCGAAATGATGTCGATCGCAGATGCCGAAACCTTTGCCGCGCTCGGCGTCATCGCCAGCGTCCAGCCGGTTTTCGACGAACTGTGGGGCGGCACCGACGGCCTGTACGCCACTCGACTGGGCAGCGAACGCGCCGTTGCACTGAACCCGTTTGCCCCGGCAGCTTCCACCGGCGTGTCCCTCGCCTTCAGTTCCGACGCACCGGTCACTCCGGTGGAACCGTGGGCGATGCTGCGAGCCGCAGTACATCACCGCACCGACGGAAGTGGCATCTCACCTCGCGCAGCGTTCTCAGCCGCAACCCGCGGCGCCTGGCGCGCCGGTGGAGTGCGCGACGGCGCGGCCGGAACACTCAACCCGGGTGCACCGGCGTCGTACGTCATTTGGGAAGCGGGCGACCTCGAGGTGAGCGCTCCCGCCGACTCGGTCCAGCGATGGTCGACCGATCCGCGCTCGCGCGTCCCGGCACTACCGAAGCTCGACGCCGATGCGCCGGCCCCGGTGTGCGTTCGATCGGTGCATCGCGGACGCGTCGTTTATGAGCGTTGAGCCCATTGTCGGTGAGCGCTCCCGACTGACGGCCCTTCTGACTGATTCGATCTGGCTGCGGTCGCTCTACTCCGCGGCCGGCGGATTTCTGATCTTTGCGGGATTTCCGCCACGCCCCCTGTGGTTTCTCGCTCCGGTGGGCATTGCTCTCCTGACGTGCGTTCTCACGAACTTCGGCCGCGGGGGACTGAGGCTGCGAGCCGGCTTCGGATACGGCTACCTGGCGGGTCTCGGCTTTCTGATTCCGTTGCTCCCGTGGATCGGTGTGTTTGTCGGCGCGTTGCCGTGGATAGCTCTTGCCGCGGTGGAGTCACTGTTCATCGGATTGTTCGGGCTACTGGCGGTGCTGGTGTCGCGGTCGCCGTGGGCTCCGTTGTGGATTGCCGCGACCTGGACGCTGACCGAGTGGTTACGCTCGAGCGTGCCGTTCGGCGGATTCCCCTGGGGCAGGCTTGCATTCGGCCAATCCGAAGGCTTGCTTCTCCCGTTGGCCAGTCTCGGCGGGGCTCCACTGCTCAGTTTTGCGGTGGCACTCACGGGGACAGGGTTGGCTGCGGCGGCGATCGCCGTTGCAAACAAACGCTGGGACAAGGGATTTGTGGGAGCGATTGCCGCAGCCGTCGTACCGGTTCTGCTGGCTGTAATCGTGTCGCCGTTCCTCGCGACTATGGACTCCGGTGAGAAGACGATTACCGTCGCCGCAATTCAGGGCAGTGTCCCGCGGTTGGGGTTGGACTTCAATTCCCAGCGCAAGCAGGTGCTCGACAACCACGTTGCCGAAACCCTGAGGCTCGCCGACGAGGTCGACGCCGGACGCGTCAAACAACCCGACATTGTCATCTGGCCGGAAAACGCGTCGGACATCGATCCGCTGCGCAACGTGGACGCGGCAGCCGACATCACTCGCGCGTCCGTGTCGATCGGTGCGCCGATCCTGGTCGGTACCGTGCTGGTCAACGCCGACCGGACGACCACAAACTCCGTGATCGTCTGGGACGGAAACAAGGGTCCACAGGAACAGCACGACAAGAAGATCATCCAGCCGTTCGGCGAGTACCTGCCGTACCGCGATTTCTTCCGGAAGTTTTCCGAGTATGCCGACCGAGCCGGCAACTTCGTACCCGGCGACGGCAATGGCGTTGTTCACGCTGCCGGTGTGCCTATCGGGATCGCCACGTGTTACGAGGTGGCCTTCGACCGGGCCTTCCAGGAATCAGTTCGCAATGGGGCGCAAATTCTTGCCGTACCGACCAACAATGCGACGTTCGGCGATACGGAGATGACATACCAGCAGTTGGCGATGTCGCGAGTACGTGCCGTCGAACACGGCCGGGCGGTAGTTGTCGCAGCCACGAGTGGTGTCAGTGCCATCATCTCGCCGGACGGTTCCGTCACCTCGGAGACGGATATGTTCGTCCCCGAGTACTTAGTTGCCGACGTGCCACTCTCGACCGAGACCACCCTTGCAACAAAGCTCGGCCCCGCACCCGAGGTAGTCCTGTGCCTCCTCGCTGCGGGCGCAATAGTGATGGCAGTGATTTCCCGACGACGTGAACCCGCCCTTCCCGAAACAGGAGAGAGCAATGACTGACGTAACCAAGGGCTCGAAAACTGACCTGGTGGATTCGAGTTACACCATCGCGCTCGACACCGGAAGCGTTCGCGGTGTTGTGGATATCGCGGCGGTCCTGCTCGGCGCCGACGGCAAAGTCCGGACCGACGACGACTTCGTCTTCTTCAACAACCCGAAAGCACCTGGCGTTGTACTCGTTTCGGACGAGACGATCACCATCGACCTTGCGGCTGTGCCTGCCGACGTTCACCGCGTGCTGATGACCGGCAGCACCGAGGCTCAGGGCAAGAACTTCTCGGACGTCACCTCGATCCGCGTCGACGCTCGTGGTGCGTCGCAGCAGTTGTCTTTTGTGCCAACTGGTTTGAGCACCGAGACAGTGCTGCAGTTGGTAGCCCTCTATCGCCGCGGCGCAGGGTGGCGCCTGGACGCTGTCGGACAGGGGTACAGCGCCGGTTTGGCAGCTTTTGCCGCCGAACACGGTATCGACGTCGATGACGACGAGCCAAGTGCTGCTGTGGCACCGGAGCCGCCCGTTGTCAGTGCGGCTCCGACGATCAGCTTCGAGAAAGTCTCCGTCAGCCTCACCAAGGACTCGCCGGACAAGACAGCGCGCATCGACCTGCGTAAGAGCCAGGGCGATCCCAGTTGGGTGTTGACCGTCGGCCTGGAATGGGATGGGCGCGGGGCGACGTACGACGGAAACGGCAAGGTCAAGAAGTACGGCGAAGGAGACCTCGACGTCTACTTCTTCTGCCGCAACGAAGAGACCAACGACTACGTCGTCATCAGTGGTGAGCCGAATCATCGCGGCGGACTTGATACATGGCCGCACATCTACCACTACGGTGACAGTGCCGGTCCGGGCAAGGGGAAGAAGCCTGCTGTCGAGCAGGTCCGCGTGTTGCCACAAGAAAACGGCGATCTACTGGTCAACGTCTATCAGAGCGTGGACAACGGGGCAGGGGCCATCGACTCGTTCGGTAAACCTCGCGTCGCCATTCGCTACGGCAAGGCCGGCAAGGACGGACTCCCCGGTCCGGACGCCGACGAGATCCTCGTGTTTGTCGGCAACGGCAAGAACTCCTTCTGGGCGACCATCGCGCACATCGACGTCCAGGACGGTGTTCTGACCGTCGACGGCGAGACTCGGTACAGCCGAACGCTCAGTGAGCGCATGCCCGGCCTGGACAGCGCCGGCCAGTGGGTGCAGCGGCCTAAATCGGGCCCGACGGGACGCAGCAAGAAAGCGAACAAGGGCATCGGCCTCGACAAGTACGCCGGCAAGTGCGAGCCCGCCGGTAAGAAGCGCCGCTAAAAGGGCTTGCGGTCTTCTATTTCGGGTATTCGCCTTGACACCTAGTCGAGCAAAGGGCGTCTCCCATGATCGAAGATCAGAGTGTCATCCACAAAACCAGCGTTGTCGACGCGGTTCTGCGGTCTCCACTTGCTGGACTGTCGCCGTGGATTCTGCTCTCGTTGTTGTCCGGACCAGGACGCTTCGAAGAATCCGCGGCAGCGGCACTCGGGTTATCGCTGCTGATACTGGCCGCAAATCATCGGCGGGGCGGCACTCTGAAACTGCTGGAACTGTTCGATGTCCTCTTCTTCGGCGTTCTCGCAGGAATCGGTCTGTTCGCCTCGGCAAATACGATCGAGTGGTTCGAATTGTGGGGCGGTGAGCTCACCAATGTCGCGCTTGTCGTCTTCGCTTTCGGATCGATACTGCTCCGCAACCCGTTCACCATGCAATATGCAAAGGAATCCACCCCGCAGGAGTACTGGACCACGTCGCTGTTCTTGCGGATCAATTACGTCATCACCGCGGTCTGGGCGCTGGCCTTCACCTGGTCCGCGATTGTCGGACTGATCGGCGACGCAGTGCTGGGCGACAGCGGCAATTTCTGGACGGGTTGGATTCTGCAGTTGGCGGGCACGTTCTTCGCTATCTCGTTCACCGAGTGGTATCCGAGCTACGCCCGGAGCAAGGCCGGCCAAGCACTCGGGTTTCCGGTCGAGCCGCCGGAATCCATTGCTCGACTGTTCGATTTCGTCCCTGTTTTCGTAGCAATCACCGGTATGGCCGGGCTGGTGACGGACTCGACGCCGGTTTCCCTGGGCGTCGCGCTGATTGTGGTGGGAGCAGCGGGATACGTGGCGATGCGCCGCTGGACGACCTGAGCGCACCAGGGAGGAAGCTGGGCCCTGTCTGTGACGTTTGGCATCCGAGCCGTCCGGGGATACAGCAAACACTGGTACAGATATCCGTGCCGATGGCTTTTCCCGCACACTTGCGCGAGGGACGCTACCGGCACGGGTGCTTGTCTGAACGATGAAAACCGCTGAGCGGAAACGCTTTCGGGTGACGTCGGCGTCGAAGAAGGGTTCGTGGACAATGGCTGCAACACAAGGACCGCATCGGCATCGAACGCAACGAGAAAGACCGCCCGGCACATTGCCGGACGGTCTTCGACGTGCACGCTGTGGTGCTAGTGCATCACGCTCCGCGGCGCTTCGCCTTCAGGAGATCGAGACGCTCTTTCAACAGTTCTTCGAGCTCCTCGACGGAACGACGCTCGAGCAGCATGTCCCAGTGGGTGCGCGGCGGCTTGACCTTCTTGGCTTCGGGCGCAGTGCCCTCCATGAGGGAACCCTCGAGGCCGTTGCGGCACATCCACGTACCGGGGATCTCGGCGTCGTCGGCGAACGGGATGTCAAAGATCTCACCGTTGTCGCACTTGTACTTCGCCATACGACGGGGGGCGAGGTCATGGTCACGGTCGGTCTCGTAGCTCACAGCTCCGAGTCGGCTACCTCGAAGTACGCGATCTGCCATGGTGGTGTCCTCTCTTCGTTCGTCACCGCTGGTGGGCGCCCTGTCTTGGGGAGTAGACGCTCACACTCATCTACAACGCCACGAGCACCGGATTGGTTCCCGTGTGGCGAGAAGACGCAACCTCCCCATCTTACCGGGTGCTGCGCGCTCACATCCGAGCGGACATCGAGGGCGTCGGAATCTCGAGTAAAGTGTCCAGTCATGACCTCGAGCACGCGCCCCAGAAGCGCCGCAAGCCCCTGCGCGTGGTGCGGTCGCGGCGTACCGGCTGTGGGCGTCGGCCGTCGGCGTCGTTACTGCTGTCAGTCGTGTCGCCAGCGTGCGTACGAGCAGCGCAATGCGGTGAAGGGCACCAGCGTTCCGGCGGACGCGGTCATCCTGACGGCGACCGAGGCTGTCGAGTTGGTGGACCGCATGTTCGAAGTTCGGTGTGCTGCCGAGGATGTTGCCACGGCAGTCGCCGAGGGCGCTGATTCCGCCGAACTTCTCGCGTTGTGCGAGCAGTTGACGGTACTCGCGCGCGAAGCCGAACGTTTCCGATGAACCGGTAATTTCTTTCGATCGACGCGGTGTTTCGATCCTCCCCGTCTGGGCAATCACTTTGTAGCCGTGCGCGCCGCCGTGAATAAGCGGTGGGCACACGAGGCGATACAACTTAAATCCTTCAGTTCGGACCTTCGGGGAGGTTCGAACTCCGAGCCGACCCACAATCGCGCACGTATCGCGATCAATGAGGTCCGGTGGGCTCGTACAGGGTCGTTCATGGTTTCCACTCTCGATGTCGAGGCGGTGCGATGTACTTCTTCAATCCCCGAACCACACCTTTCGGTCGCCATTCCCAGCGAACCGCGCGGGGGTGGTTGTGATGAGTACCGACAACACAGGCGAGCAGTCTCGAACTCTGCCTGCCGGGGCCTTTCCGTTGTCTGCAGTACAGCGGAGTATGTGGTTTGCGCAGCAGTTGCACCCTGCGGTTCCGTATTTCATCGCTCAGTACATCGAGATTCACGGCGACCTGGACATCGACTTGCTGTCGCGCTCGGCGGTGACGGCGGCTCACGAGTTCGAATCACCGTTCCTGCGGTTGATGTACCCGGACGGCGAGCCGTGCCAAATTGTCGACCCGACGATCGGCGCGGAAGTTGACTACTTCGACTTCCGCGGTTGCGACGATCCGCGCGACGCTGCGGCCGAGTGGATGGACAACGACCACGCGACGCCGCTCGATCTGACCCGAGATCGACTGGTCGAAATGACGATCCTGCAAACCGGGGATCGAGATTACCTGTGGTACACACGAATTCACCACGTGGCCCTGGACGGCTACAGCGGCATGACGATCATCAACCGCATCGCGGCGCTGTATACGGCGGAGCTGGAGAGGCGCGAGCCTGCGCCGAACAAGGCGCTCGATGTGGTGAAGCTGTCGGAGCTGGACCAGGCGTATCGGGCGTCGAGCCGATTCGACGCGGATCGACAGTACTGGGCTGAGCGCGTCGCGGGCGTGGACCACGGATCGACGCTCGCAGACCGGGAAGCGCCACCACACGCGCACTCTCGGATTGTGGCGGGCGCGCTGTCGGAAGCATCCGTCGCAGCGCTGGACGAGTGGAGTTCGCGTTCGGGCGCAACACCAGCTGCTGTGCTGATTTCGGCGTTGGCCTGCTATCTCTCGCGTCGTACCGGATATTCGGATGTGTTGATCAATTTGCCGGTCTCGGCCCGCACCACTGCGCCGCTGCAGCGTTCGGGCGGCATGTTGGTCAATGTGGCGCCGCTACACATCGAGGTGCTTCCCACAGACACTGTTGACGATCTGGTGGGGCGGGTGCAGCTCGAGTTACTCGGCGCCCTTCGGCATCAGCGGTGCAGCCTCGAGGACATTCGCCGTGACGCCGGGCTGTCGGTGGAAGACCAACGGTTGTCCGGGCCGATGATGAACGTGATGCTCTTCCGTCAGGAAATCACATTGGGTCCGATGGTCGGCGAGTACCACATCGTGACCTCGGGTCCGGTGGAAGACCTGCTGGTCAACATCTATCAGAGCGGTAGCCCGGTCAAAACGCTGATCGAGTTTCGCGCCAACCCGGATCGCTACGAGCGAGCCGAACTCGACGAGCATCACACGCATTTCGCCGAGTTGATTCGTGAGTTGATCGCGGCCGGTCCGGGCACACCGCTCGATCAGATTCATCGCAGGACCGCGGAGATCGGTAGAGAGCGCACGCGGGCCCGCGAGCTCGAGCAGTTCTGGGCCAGGGAGATGACAGACGCCCCCGAAGGCGCATCGGTTGTGCCCGACCGTCCACGCACCTCTGATCGCCGCGCGGAGATCGGCACCCTGCGCACCCCGATCACGCACGAGCTGCATCAACGCATGCGCGCAGCGGGAACCGACGCGTTCAGCCTTGTTCACGGCGCACTGGCGATCGTGTTGTCTCGGCTGACGAACACCGACGACATCGTGATCGGGGCTCGATTTGCACCGGGCGCCCCGCTGGTGCCGCTCCGCAGCACTGTCGAACCAGCGCAATCCTGCGCCGATGTTCTGAATAACGTTGCCGCCCATGACAATATGGTTCGTGAGCACAGTGGCGTGGACACCCTGAGCGTCGCCGGACTTCACGTCATCCTGAACGACGGACCTACCAACCGCACCATCGCAGGCGCGGATCTGGCGATCGGTCTCGTCGACGACGCGGGAACACTGACGTTGGACGCCACCTACGACCAGGCTGTTTTCGACGAGCACACGGCGCGGCAGATGCTCGAGCGAGTGCAACGGGTACTAGGCCGGGCGCTGGAATTTCCCGACCTGGCAGTGGGTGACCTGCCGATACTCGGCGACACCGAAGGGGAATTGCTCCGCCCAGTTCCCGGACCCGCAGCGGCGACCCCTCGCACACTCGCGCACCTTCTGTGCGCCGCCGCAGAATTGAATCCGGACGCCGACGCGATAGTCGTGGGCAACCAGGTGCTGACGTACCGCGAGCTCGACGCCCACTCGAATGCGCTGGCGCGCGAGCTGATTGCGCGCGGAGTCGGCCCGGGAACGTATGTGGCGCTCGCGCTCGCACGCTCGCAGGAATCGGTGATCGCGATCTGGGCTGTGGCAAAGGCCGGTGGTGCGTTCCTCCCCGTCGACCCGCACTATCCGGCTGACCGGATCTCGCACATGCTGACCGACTCCGGGGCGACGCTCGGGATCTGCACCGACGATGTCCGGGGCGGGCTGGGCGATACGGTCGACTGGATTGTGCCCGCCGACGTGCAGCTCGGTTCGACGGCCCCGATCGGTGACGCAGATCTGCTCAGGCCGCTGCGACTCGACGATCCCGCTTACCTGATCTACACGTCGGGTTCGACCGGTGTGCCCAAGGGCGTTGTGGTCACTCATCGTGGTGTGAGTAGTTTTGCCGAGGAACTACGCATCCGCTTCGGCACGACCCCCGATTCACGGACCCTGCACTTCTCTTCACCGAGTTTCGACGCATCGGTTCTCGAACTCCTGCTTGCCTTTGGAGCAGCGGCAACGATGGTGATTGCGCCGCCCACCGTCTACGGCGGCGAAGAACTGGCGGAAGTCCTGCGCGCCGGCGACGTAACGCACGCATTCATCACCCCGGCGGCCCTCGCGACCGTTGATCCTGCCCATTTGCCACTACTGCGTGTGATCGCCACGGGCGGTGACGCGTGCTCGCCCTCGCTCGTCGAGCAATGGGGCGGTCACCGATTGATGTTCAACGCGTACGGGCCCACCGAGACGACAGTTGTCGCCACCATGGCCGGTCCGCTGCGCAGCGACGTGCCGGTCACGATCGGGCAGCCCGTGCGGGGAGCGTCGGTGATGGTGCTGGACGCACGGTTACATCCCGTGCCGCTCGGAGTGGCAGGGGAGTTGTACGTCAGTGGCATCGGCCTCGCCCGCGGCTACCACGGACAGCGCGCCACGACGGCTCAGCGTTTTGTCGCCGCTCCGAACGGAGTGGCCGGCGAGCGGATGTACCGGACGGGCGATCTGGTTCGCTGGACCGCCGACGGCGAATTGGAATACCTCGGTCGCAGCGACTTCCAGATCAAGGTCCGCGGTTTCCGCATCGAACTGGGCGAGATCGACGAAGTGCTGCGCCAGCACCCGAGCCTCGACGACGTAGTGACAGTCGGTGTGACCGGCAGCAGTGGCCAGACGATGCTGGCGTCGTACGTCACGGCCGCACCGCAGATGCGTATCGAGGTACCGGAGGTGACGGCGCACGCCGCGGCCTCCCTGGCACCGCACATGGTGCCCTCGCGCATCGTGGTGCTGGACGCGATTCCCCTCACTCCCGCCGGGAAGATCGACCGCAACGCGCTACCGGCGATCGACGAGGCGTCGGGGATCGGCGAATACCGCGCGCCGGAAAGTTCCACCGAGAAGCGCGTGTCGGCCGTGTACTGCGACCTACTCGGTATCCCGCGCGCCGGCACCGACGACAGCTTCTTCGACCTCGGCGGCGATTCGCTGATCGCGACGCGGGTGGTGGCGCGGGTGAACGGTGCGCTCGGTACGTCGTTGAGCGTGCTCGACCTGTTCGAGGCGCCGACCGTGGCCGGATTGGCTGCGCGCGCGGACTCGTCGGATTCACGCGAGACCCTTCTCCCGCCGCTCACGCGGATTTCGCGACCCGAACCGATTCCGGCGTCACTGGCGCAGCAGCGCATGTGGCTGATCAACCAAGTCGACCCGGCGTCGCCGGCGTACAACATTCCGATCGCCGTGCACTTGACGGGCCCGCTGAACGTGGCGGCGTTGTCGACGGCTCTGCGCGATGTGCTGATCCGCCACGAGTCGCTGCGCACGGTGTTCCCGGCTACCGCGTGGGGCCCGGTGCAGAAGGTTCTCGATGTCGCCGAGGTGAACCCGGAACTGGCCGTCGAGACCATTCCCGCGGGCGCGATGCGTGCCCGAGCCGGTGAGTTGGCACGTCTGGGGTTCGACGTCACGTCGGCGCCGCCGGTGCGGGCAGTGTTGCTCGAAGCCTCGGAGCAGGACCACGTGCTGGTATTGGTGGTGCACCACATTGCCGCCGACGGCCTGTCGATGACGCCGTTGGCCCGCGACGTCATGGTGGCGTACTCCGCTCGCGAATCCGGACGGGTTCCGGCGTGGTTGCCGCTCGAGGTGCAGTACGGCGACTTCAGCGAGTGGCAGCGACGCGTTGTCGGTGACGCGGCAACTCCCGATTCGATTCTCGGATCGCAGTTGGATTTCTGGCGCGGGGAACTCGCGGCCCGCGACGACCTTCCGGAACTTCCGATGGATCATCCGCGCCCGGCGCGTGGATTCCTGCGCGCCCACGACGTGGACTTCACGATCGACGCCTCGACCTACCAACGCGTTGCGGATATCGCGGCCAAGCACGACGCCAGTGTGTTCATGGTGGTGCACGCGGCGTTGGCTGTGCTTCTCGCTCGGGAGTGCGGCGGCAACGACATTGTCATCGGCACACCCGTTGCCGGCCGAAGTGAGCGTGCGCTCGACGACGTTGTCGGCATGTTCGTCAACACGCTGGCCCTACGCACCGTCGTCGACGCCGCCGCGAGTTTCGAGACTGTCGTCACCCGCACGCGCGCCACCGATGTGGCAGCGCTGCGGCACAGCGACGTTCCCTACGACGTGCTGGTCGACGCCCTGAGTGGGCACAGTGGTGACTCGCCGCTGTTCCAGGTCATGCTTGTCATGGAGGGTGCAAAGCCCACCGGGATCACGCTGCCGTCGTTGAACGTGTCGGTGGACGAATTAGACACCGGCGCAGCAAAATTCGACCTTCAGGTCATCGTCACCGAGCGCGGCGATCACCTCGAGGGACGATTGAACTACGCGAGCGATCTGTTCGACTCCGACACCATGTCCGGATTGGCCGATCGATTTGTCACACTTCTCGACACTGCGACGCAGCATCCGGATTCCGTCGTCGGAGATATCGACCTGTGCGCAGCCGGCGAGCGCGCGTTGGTCCTCGAGCGGTGGAATACGACGTCGCGACCGCTCGAGGCACTCACCCTCGACGATCTGACACGCGCCCAGACCGAGCGAACCCCCGACGCCGTCGCGCTGCGCTTCGGCGACGCCGCACTGACCTACGAACAATTCGACAACCAGGTGAACGCACTGGCACGAACGTTGATCGATCACGGCGTCGGACCAGATCAGCGCGTAGCGGTGGCAATCCCGCGCTCACTGGAACTGTTGGTAGCGATCCATGCGGTGATCCGCAGCGGCGGCGCCTACGTCCCGGTTGATCCGGATCATCCCGAGGAGCGAATCCGGTACGTCCTGTCCGTGGCATCACCGGTGTGCGTCCTGGGCAGCAGCCGACACCACGGTCACCTGCCGACGGATATCGACATTCTCGATGTCGAACTCGGCGCAGCACCGACCCGCCCGGTTACCGACGGCGATCGGATTTCTCCGCTCCGCCCGGACAACATCGCCTACGTCCTCTTCACCTCCGGCTCCACCGGTCGTCCGAAAGGTGTTGCCGTATCGCATCGTTCGATAGTCAACCGGCTCAAGTGGATGCAAGGCGCCTACCCGCTCGAACCGTCGGACGTCGTGTTGCAGAAAACGCCCATCACATTCGACGTCTCGGTGTGGGAACTGTTCTGGCCCCTGCAGACCGGTGCGGAGCTGGTGATCGCGGCACCGGACGGTCACCGCGACCCGAACTACCTGTCGACGTTGATCGCCGAATCGCGCGTCACCGTGGCCCACTTCGTACCGTCCATGCTCGCGGAGTTCGTTGCTGCCGCGTCCCGCGCCGACTGCGCCGGTCTACGCCACGTCTTCAGTAGCGGCGAAGCACTACCGCCGGCCACCGCGATGGCTCTGACCCGCGTGAGCGATGCCGCCCTGCACAACCTGTACGGACCGACAGAGGCCGCTGTGGACGTCACCGCGGCCGAATACCTGCCCGGCCCGGGTGCATCGGTTCCGATCGGCGCACCGGTCTGGAACACCCAGGTATACGTGCTCGATTCGCGTCTGCATCCGGTTCCGGTCGGTGTTCACGGCGAGTTGTACCTCGCAGGTGTGCAGTTGGCGCGCGGATATTTCGGCAGGAGCGAGCTCACCGCCGACCGCTTTGTCGCTGATCCCTACAGTCGAACCGGGGCCGCCCGCATGTATCGCACGGGCGACATCGTGCGGTGGCGGGTCGACGGTCAACTCGACTACATCGGCAGGAAAGATTTCCAGGTCAAGATTCGCGGCTTGCGGATCGAGTTGCCCGAGGTCGAATCAGCGATCCTGCGCACACCAGGGGTAGTTCAGGCAGCAGCCCGTGTTCATCACGACACCACTCTCGGCGATTCTCTCGTCGGATACGCGATCGGCGAAAAAGGGGCTGCGCTCGATGCGGATCAGATCCGGCAGGCACTTCGGGACGAGCTCCCGTCGTACATGGTGCCGTCGTCGATCATCACGATGGACGCTTTTCCGCTCGGATCCACCGGAAAGCTCGATCGAGCGGCGTTGCCTGATCCCACCTTTACGAGTGCGTTCACCTATGTCGCACCCCGAACACCGCTCGAGCAGACCGTGGCAGACGTCCTCGTTGATCTCCTCGGTGTCGACGAGGTCGGTGTGGACGACAATTTCTTCGACATCGGCGGCAACAGTCTGATTGCGGCCCGCGCGATCGCCCGCGTCAACGACGCACTCGGGGTGAGCCTGTCGATCCGCGACATCTTCGACGCACCGACCGTCGCAGGCCTGGCACTGATTTGCGAGAGCGCGGCCCGCGCGGCGACAACACTTCCGCTCGAACCGCAGGTGCGGCCGGACCGAATCCCGTTGTCGCTGGCCCAGAAGCGCATGTGGTTCGTCAACCAGTTCGACATCAGCTCGTCGGCGTACAACGTGGCCATCGCGATCCGGATGCGCGGTGACCTCGATCGTGACGCGCTGCACCGCGCACTCGGTGACGTTCTCGATCGGCACGAGTCGCTTCGCGCGTCGTTCCCGATGGTCGACGGTGTTCCTGCTCAGGTTGTCGCGACGACGGAAGACGTGTTGCCGTCGCTGCCACTGGTCCGCTGCCCGTCCGACGAGGTCCGCAGCCGGATCAACGACGTGGCAGCGGCAGGATTCGACGTCACTGCCGCGCCACCGATCCGAGCGGAATTGATTCAGGTATCGACCGACGAACACGTCCTCGTCGTGGTGGTGCACCACATCTGCGCGGACGGTTTCTCGATGGCGCCCCTGGCGATCGACGTGATGACCGCGTATTCCGCTCGCTCGCGGGGTTTCCTGCCGAACTGGGCACCATTGCCGATCCAGTACGCGGATTTTGCCTTGTGGCAGCAGAGAGTTCTCGGCGACATCACCGAGCGGGGGAGCGAACTGTCCCGCCAACTCGATTACTGGACACACCGACTCGAAGGGATCCCTGAAGTTCTCCAACTGCCGACGGATCGTCCCCGTCCGCCCGTTCAAGATCTGTCCGGCGCTGTTGTGCGGTTCGAGATCGACGCAGACGTGCACCGACGGCTGCTTGCCACCGCACAGAATTCCCGCAGCAGCCTCTTCATGGCGATGCACGCCGCGTACGCGCTGCTGCTGGGGCGGCTGTCCGGGATGGAAGACATCGCGATCGGTTCACCGATCGCCGGCCGCGGGAACGCATTGCTCGACCCGTTGGTCGGCATGTTCGTGGGGACGCTGGTCCTGCGCACCGGGTTCGATCCCGCTCGCTCCTTTGTCGACGCTCTCGGCCAGGTACGCAGTGTCGACCTCGACGCCTTCGACAACGCGGACATCCCGTTCGAGCGCGTCGTGGATGCGCTGGCGCCGCAGCGGTCGACGTCACATTCGCCGCTGTTCCAGGCGATGCTCGAGTTCAAGAACACCGAGCGGCCGACCCTGACACTTGACGGTCTGGACGTGGAACTTCTCGACCTCGAGACAGTGGTGTCCAATTTCGATCTCCAGTTGACGCTCGCCGAGACATTCGACGAGCTCGGCGAACCGGCGGGTATCGAGGCGGGATTCACCTACGCGAGCGCACTGTTCGAGCGCTCCACCATCGAGCGCTTTTCCGAGTATCTGCTTCGAATCACCGACGCCGTCACTCGGGATCCGCATGCGCCGGTCGGTGACATCGACTTGCTCGGCGCCGCCGACGGTCGCGCCGCCGATTCGCGCACACTTCCCGAACCCGCACTGCTGCCTGACCTGATCTCGGCGAACTACCGTAGCGATTCGATCGCGCTAGCCTTCGAGGGAGTCGAGATCACCTACGACGCCGCCGATCGACACGCCAATCAACTTGCGCGAGTGCTGATCTCGCACGGCGCAGGCCCGGAGACCGTCGTGGCTCTGGCCCTGCCGCGATCGGCGACATCAGTGCTGGCGATGTGGGCGGTCGCTCGCACCGGCGCAGCGTTTGTTCCCGTCGATCCGTCGTACCCGGCGGACCGGATCAAGCACATGATCACCGACTCCGGCGCCTGCGTCGTCGTGACCACCACAACCGACACATCCACCATTCCGTCGGATGTGAGCACGGTTGTTCTCGACACGATGGATGTCCGCGCAGAATGCGCCGCCGCGTCGGACGAGCCGATTCAGGATTCGGAACTGCGCGCACCCCGATCGCTCGACCACGTTGCCTACGTCATCTACACGTCCGGCTCGACGGGGCTCCCCAAGGGCGTCATGGTCAGCCACCGAGGCCTGGCGGCGCTCGCCGAGCAGGAACGCACCACATTCGGAGTCGGCGCACAGTCGCGGACCTTGCATTTCAGTTCACCGAGCTTCGACGCCTCGATCCTCGAATTGCTGCTCGCGGTGAGCGCGGGCGCAACGATGGTGATCGCGCCGCCGTCGATGCTCGGCGGCGACGAACTCACGGCACTGCTGCGCGACGAGCACATCACTCACGCCTTCATCACGCCCGCCGCGCTGGCAACCGTCGACGGAAACAGCCTGGACGAACTCGAAGCCGTCGGAACCGGCGGCGACGTCTGCCCACCGGAACTGGTAGCTGCCTGGGCACGCCCAGGGCGGATCATGATCAACGCGTACGGGCCGACCGAATCGACCGTCGTCGCGAGCATCACCGAACCGTTGACGCCGTCACGGCGCGTCAGTATCGGGCGACCGTCGCTCGGGATCACCGCATCCGTTCTCGACGCGCGTCTGCACCCCGTACCGATCGGCGTGGCCGGCGAGCTGTACGTCAGCGGTGACGGTGTGGCCCGCGGGTATCGGAACCGCACCGGTGTCACGGCCGAGCGCTTTGTCGCCGATCCCGGCGGAGCCCCGGGTTCTCGGATGTACCGGACCGGCGACCTGGTCCGCTGGAACGGTGAGGGCGAACTCGAGTACCTCGGGCGCAGCGACTTCCAGGTCAAGATCCGCGGCTTCCGCATCGAACTCGGCGAGATCGAAACAGCACTCACGCAGTGCCCCGGGGTCGCCCAAGCCGTCGCGACCACAGTCGAGCGTGACGGTGGACCGGCACGCATCGTCGGATACGTCGTCGCCTCCGACACCGAAGTCTCGCTCCTGAGCCCGGACGACGTCATCGCGGTGGTCAGCACCCAATTGGCTCCGCACATGGTGCCGTCGGCAGTCGTCGTCCTGGACGAGTTGCCGCGCACGTCCAACGGAAAGCTCGATCGCCGCGCACTGCCGATCCCGGACTTCGCTGCCGCCCGAACACACTCGCGAGCAGCGGAAACCGAACTGGAGACATCACTTACTGCGCTGTTCGCCGACGTACTCGGGCTGGACTCGGTCGGCGTCGACGATTCGTTCTTCGCACTCGGCG
The DNA here is from genome assembly GCF_005938745.2 of Rhodococcus sp. KBS0724. Classification (NCBI taxonomy): domain Bacteria; kingdom Bacillati; phylum Actinomycetota; class Actinomycetes; order Mycobacteriales; family Nocardiaceae; genus Rhodococcus; species Rhodococcus sp. KBS0724. Next base: position 3,329,800 of record NZ_VCBX02000001.1, on the reverse strand, counting down.
GCGATTCGATCATGTCGATCCAACTGGTGGCTCGCGCACGCACGAGCGGCATCGTGTTCTCCCCGCGGGAGGTATTCGAAGCCAAGACCGTCGCTGCTCTGGCGGCACTGATCGAACTCTCCGACGACGCCGCCCCCATCGTGCTGGAAGAACTGCCAGGTGGGGGAATGGGGTCTATGCCGCTGCTGCCGGTGGCGCACTGGTGGCTCGATCGATTTGCCGAGAACACGGCGGGCCTTGACGCGTTCTCGCAATCCGCACTGCTCAACGCCCCCGCGGATCTGCATCGCATCGAACAGCTCACCGCCGCAGTACAAGTCGTTCTCGACCGATACGGAACCCTGCGCGCTCGGCTCGAACTGCAACCGCACCGCGCGCTGGTCGTCGGTGAGATCGGGACCGTCGACGCGGCGCAGGTGTGCCGTCACGTCCAGGTGGACGCCGAGCCGGGAACCGAGGAGTTCGACTCTGCGATTGTCACCGCTCTCGACGACGCCCGCGACGCCTTGGATCCACGCAGCGGATCGATGATCAGAGTCACGTGGTTGTCCGGCCCCACCGGCGCCGGACGCTTACTGTTCGTCATTCACCATCTGGCGGTAGACGGTGTGTCCTGGCGGGTGCTCGTACCCGAACTGGCGGCAGCATTCCATCAACTCGACGCCGGTCTCACACCCGCCGCAACGTCGGCCCCCGGTGAGACGTCCCTGCGGCGCTGGGCAACCGCACTCGCCGAGATCGCCCCGACCCGGCGTAGCGAGATCGACCTGTGGCGCTCCATGCTGGCAGGCTCGGACCCACAAATCGGTTCGCGGCCGCTGGACCCCCACCTCGATACCGATTCGACGTTGGCGCGTATCTCTGTCGACGTTCCGGTGGAGGTGTCCGAAACTGTGTTGACCGCACTGCCCGCGCTGTACTCGGGCTCGGTCAACGACGGACTACTGGCAGCGCTGGCGTTGGCGGTCACGCAATGGAGATCATCGCGCGGAGTTCGCGCCGACGACGTACTGGTCTCGCTGGAGGGGCACGGCCGCGAAGCGCACGTTGTCCCCGGAGCGGACGTTCTCCACACACTCGGCTGGTTCACCACGGTGTTCCCGGTCCGCGTGAATCTGTCCGACGTCGATACCGCCGCTCTCCTCGCCGGAACGGGGGATGCCGGACCGCTCCTCAAATCCGTCAAGGAACTTCTGCACGGAATTCCGGACAGCGGAATCGGATACGGGCTGCTCCGCTATCTCGACGATGTAGGGCAGCAACAACTATCGGGGCCGGCCGCACCTCAGATTTCCTTCAACTACCTGGGCCGATTCGGCGGCTCCGAATCCACCGAGGGTGCAGGCGACTGGGCGTTGACCGCGGACGTCGATCTGGAGGCATCCGCGCGGGGATCCGACATGCCGCTCGCGGCTGTCCTGGACGTCAATGCCGTCGCCACCGACATCGACGGGCGGCCACAATTATCAGCGACATGGGCATACCCGTCCGGCATCCTGTCGGCAGGCGACGTCCGTGAGATCGCGGACCTGTGGGTAACTGCGCTCACCGCGCTGGCCACCCACGCAGAGAACTCCGAGCGCGGCGGGTTCACCCCGTCGGATCTCCCGCTGGTGGACCTCGACCAGAACGCCATCGACCGCTTCGAGGAACAGATCCCCGATCTGGCCGACATCTGGTCACTGTCACCGCTGCAGGCCGGCTTGCTCTTCCACGCGAGGTACGCCGAACACACCGTCGACGCCTACACCGTGCAATTGACCCTCGACCTCGAGGGCGTCGAGCCCGCTCGCCTCCACCGCTCCGCTCAGGCACTGCTGGATCGGCACGACAACCTGCGGACCTCGTTTGTCACCGACGAGGCCGGAAACTCCGTGCAGATCGTCCACGCGGATGCGGTTGTCCCGTGGACCGAGATCGACATCTCTCCGCTGCCGGCCAACGAGCAGGACACCGAATTCCACGAACTTCTCCGCGCGGATCGCGTCCGCGGGTTCGACATGGCCGCCGCGCCGTTGCTGCGTTTCCTACTCCTCCGTACGGGGGAGACCACCTATCGACTGATTCTGACCAACCATCACATCCTCCTCGACGGCTGGTCCATGCCGTTGCTGCTGCGGGATTTGCTGACGCTGTACGCGACGGACTCCGACCAAAGTGCCCTCTCGCGCGTTCACCCTTACCGCGACTATCTCGAATGGCTCTCACGACGCGACACCGAGTCCGCACTGACAGCCTGGTCGCACGCCTTGGCCGGGATGGACGAACCGACCTTGGTCACGAATGCCCACACGGCCGAGGATCTGACCACCACATCGCGTGAGACCTTCCTCGAACTCGATGTCCAGCGAACCGAAGCTCTGCGCGGTTTCCTTCGATCTCGCGGACTGACCATGGCGTCACTGCTCCAGGTGGGCTGGGGAATCGTGTTGAGCGAATTGCTCGGACGCGACGACGTCGTTTTCGGTGGCACGGTGTCCGGGCGTCCGCACGAGGTGCACGGCATCGAGTCGATGATGGGCTTGTTCATCAACACCGTTCCCATCAGGGTGCGACTCGACGCCCGAGAGTCCCTGGCCGACTTGTGCATTCGCGTCCAGAATGAACAAACCGCCCTGCTCGACCATCACCATGTCGGCCTGCCCGACATCTCGGCCGCGGTGGGCGGAGCGGCCACGTTCGACACCTTGACCGTCTACGAGTCGTACCCCGTCGACCGCACCGCGTTGTCAGCCGGCATAGACATCGCCGGAATGCACGTGCTCGACGTGCACGACGCCCAGGACGCCGCGCACTACCCGTTGGCCGTCATCGCTTCCACCGACGGCGGCATGTTCAAGCTCAAGTTCGAGTACTTTCCGGGCGCACTCGCCGACCGGGACGTAGACGCGGTAGCCGACCGGTTGATGCGGACCCTCGAACTCATTGCCGCCCAGCCCGACCTGCCGCTGGCACACCTGTCCCTGATGCCCGAACACGAAATGCGCGAACTGGTTCCCGCGCGCGGGACACCAGGCGGGTCGAACCGCACGCTTGCCGAACTGTTCACCGACGCCGCAGCCCGTTTCCCGGACCGGATCGCGATTGCCGCCGGCGAGCACCACCTCACCTACCGCGAACTGGACGCCGCCTCCGATCGCCTCGCCCGGATGCTGATCGCCGACGGTGTCGTACCCGAGGATCGGATCGCGATCGGTATCAGTCGATCCGTGGAATCCGTCACCGCCATGTGGGCGATCACCAAAGCCGGTGCCGCCTTCGTTCCGGTTGATCCGCGCTATCCACGTGAGCGCATCGAGTTCATGCTCACCGACTCCGCCGCACACATCGGCATCACCACCACCGAGCATTCCGGTGAACTACCTGCCGATATCAGATGGGTCGAACTGGACTCACCCGACACGCAGACCCGTCTGGGCACGTTCGCGTCGGGCCGCAGCGTGAACCCCACTCGTTTGGGCAACGCTGCGTACGTCATCTACACCTCCGGATCGACCGGGCAACCCAAAGGCGTGCTTGTCACACACTCCGGACTCGAGAACTTCGCCGACGAAGAACGTCAGCGTTTCGGGATAGACGAGCAGTCCCGCACCTTGGCATTGTCCTCGCCAAGCTTCGACGCCTCCGTTCTCGAATACCTCCTCGCGTTCCCCAACGGCGCCGCCCTGGTGATGGTGCCGACCACCGTGTACGGCGGCGAGGAACTGGCCGCGGTCCTGCGCGATCAGACGGTCACGCACGGCTTCTTCACCCCGGCAGTGCTCACCTCCGTCGACCCGAGCGGCATCGACACGTTGACATCCGTGATTGTCGGCGGTGAAGCCTGCCCACCGGAACTACTGCACACCTGGGCGCCCGGACGGTCATTCCACAACCTGTACGGACCCACCGAAACCACGATCGGCGCCAACATCAGCGATCCGATACCCGCCGACGGCACCGTCGTCCTGGGCGGCCCGATCCGGGGCGTGCGCGAACTGGTCCTCGACCGCCGCCTCCAACCCGTGTCCGTGGGAGTGCCGGGGGAGTTGTACATCGCCGGGGCTGGACTGGCCCGCGGATATCATCAACGCACCGGGCTGACCAGCGAACGCTTCGTAGCCGACCCCTATGGGGCACCGGGCGAGCGGATGTACCGCACCGGCGACGTCGTGCGCTGGCGCGCCGACCGTACCGTCGAATACCTCGGTCGCAGCGATTTCCAGGTCAAGATCCGCGGCTTCCGCATCGAACTCGGCGAGATCGACACTGCCCTGGCCGCACTGCCGGGCGTCGAATTTGCCGTCACCCTCGCCGTCCACGGACCGGCCGATCAACAAGCACTCGCGTCATACGTCCTCATCGACCATGACGCTGCGGTGACCGTCGCCGACGTCCTCGCCCACGCACGTGAACACCTGCCGGCGCACATGGTCCCCGCGAGTGTGGTTATCCTGCACGATATTCCACTGACCGGAACCGGAAAGGTCGACCGAGCCGCCCTCCCGGAACCACAGTTCGACACCGCCGGCGGAGAATTCACGGCCCCGAACACCGAGTTCGAAAGACTCGTCGCCGCAGCATTCGACGAAGTCCTGGAATCGGGACCGATCGGCCTCGACACACATTTCTTCGACGCCGGCGGAAACTCGCTCACCGCGACCCGCGTCGTCGCACGAGTCAACGCCGCGCTGGGCTGCGACATCGGCGTCCGGACCCTGTTCGACGCCCCGACGGTACGGGCCCTGGCACAAGCCGCCCAGAACGCCGGCCGCGATCTCACCGTGCGAGTGCCACTGACCCCGGCCACACGCCCCGAACCCATCCCGGTGTCCGTGGCGCAGAAGCGCATGTGGTTCCTCAATCAATTCGACACCAGCTCACCGGCATACAACATTCCGCTTGCCGTCACCCTGACCGGAGAACTCGACCGCGACGCGTTGACCCGTGCATTCGACGACGTCCTGGAACGCCACGAAAGCCTGCGGACAATGTTCCCCGCCGCCTCCGGCACACCGACACAACGCATCGTCCCCGCAGGTGACGTTCCGCTGAACCTGGAACCGGAACCCGTCGCCGAACGGGCTCTGATCAACCGCATCCTCGAATTCGGATCAGAGGGATTCGACGTCTCGCGCGCGGTCCCGATCCGCAGCACACTGCTCGAGATCGCTCCGGATCGCCACGTCCTCGTAGTCGTCGCTCACCACATCATCGCCGACGGTTTCTCCATGAACCCGCTCGCACTCGATGTTGCCACCGCCTACGCCGCCCGCAGCACCGGCAGCGCGCCGACCTGGGCGGAACTGCCGGTCCAGTACGCCGACTTCACACTGTGGCAGCAAGCGAACCTCGGCTCGGAGGAAGACGCGGACTCGGAGATCTCCCGTCAACTCGCCTACTGGACCCACCAGCTGGCGGACCTGCCCGAACCCATCAACCTGCCCACCTCGTACACCCGTCCGGCGAAGCAGTCGATGCACGGCGCCACCGCGGCGTTCGAGATTCCGGCGAGTACCCACCGCCTCCTCGCCGACGTCGCCCGCCAGCGCGGCGTCACCATGTTCATGGTCCTGCACAGTGCCCTCGCTGCACTGGCCGCGCGCCTGTCCGGCCAGAGCGACGTCGTGATCGGAACACCTGTTGCCGGCCGCGGCGAAGCCGAACTCGATCACATGATCGGCATGTTCGTGAACACTCTGGTCCTGCGGACCCCGCTTTCACTCGACTCCACGTTCGCGGAACTACTCGATCAGGTGCGCGACATCGATCTCGGCGCGTTCCAGCACGGTGATCTACCGTTCGAGCGACTGGTCGACGCACTCGATCCGGAGCGGTCCACATCGCACACCCCGCTGTTCCAGATCCTCCTCGAATTCCGCAACAACGTGGTGCCGACTCTCGAACTTCCCGGCCTGAGCGTGTCCGGGGTGGACATCGACCTACCCGTCGCGAAATTCGATCTACAGCTCTCGGTCACGGAACGCTACGGGGAACACGGTGCCCCCGACGGTATTGACGCCGAGTTCATCTATGCCACAGACCTTTTCGATGCCGATCTCATGGCTACGTACGCTCGCCGGTTTGTGGAACTGCTCACCGGCGCAGCGCACGAACCGGCAACCAGACTCGGCGACCTCGACATTCTCGACGACAACGAGCGTCGTACCCTGCTTACCGAATGGAACAACGCAGGTCATGCGTCGCTCACTGCGGATGACACCATCGCAGACCGCTTCTACGCGAGCGTTGCAGCGCATCCCGACGCCACTGCCGTCGGCGACGGCACCACCTCGCTCACCTACGCCGAACTCGACGGCCGCGCGAGTCGCTTGGCCAGGCTACTGATCGCGCAGGGGATCGGACCGGAATCCGTCGTCGCCGTCGCACTGCCTCGTACCACCGAACTGGTGATCGCTCTTCTTGCCGTGATCAAGGCCGGTGGCGCCTACCTGCCGATCGACGTCACCTACCCGGCCGAGCGCATACGATTCCTCGTCGCCGACGCGCAACCGGGCGCCCTGATCACGTCCGACGAGTTCCTGCGGATGCTGCCGGAGGGACTCACCGGCGGTTACGGCCTCCCGGTAATCGAACTCGGCTCACCGGAGACGGATATGCGCCTCGAATGCCTTGCGCCGTCCCGGATCACCGACGCCGATCGCCTGATCCCACTGCGCGGCGACTCGACCGCCTACATCATCTACACCTCCGGATCGACCGGTCAGCCCAAGGGCGTGCTCGTCTCGCACCGCAACGTCCTCACACTCATGGACAACGCGTCGCCGACCTTCGACTTCGACCACACCGACGTGTGGACGATGTTCCACTCCTACGCCTTCGACTTCTCCGTCTGGGAACTGTGGGGCCCGCTTCTGCACGGTGGGCGACTGGTTGTGGTCGACTACTACACAACCCGCTCGCCGGACATGTTCGACGAACTGCTGCGCCGCGAAGGCGTCACCGTCCTCAACCAGACACCGACCGCGTTCTACCAACTCGCCGAAGCCGATCGCGGTCACCACCCGGCGCCCGGTGAACCCGACCTGGCCTTGCGTTACGTCATTTTCGGTGGGGAAGCGCTCGATCTCGGTCAACTGCGCAAGTGGTTCGACCGGCGACCGACAACCCCGGCGCTGGTCAACATGTACGGCATCACCGAGACCACCGTCCATGTCAGTCGCATCGCATTGACCCGCGACGACGCGGATCGAGCGTCCGCCAGCATCATCGGCCGCGGCCTCCCGGGAATGAACGTCTACGTCTTGGACCAGCGACTACGACTGGTTCCGCCCGGCGTTGTCGGAGAAATGTATGTATCCGGTGACCAGATCACCCGCGGGTATCTCGGAAAGCCCGCCTTGACCTCTACGCGGTTCCTACCCGACCCTTTCGGTGGCTCGGGGGATCGAATGTATCGAAGTGGGGACCTTGCGAAGTGGAACGACGCGGGGCAGCTGGAGTATGTGGGACGCAGCGATTTCCAGGTGAAGGTGCGTGGTTTCCGCATCGAACTCGGTGAGATCGAAGCCGCCATGCTCCGCTGCCCTGGCGTCGCGCAATCCGTTGCGATCGTGCGCAGCGACAGTGGCAGCTCGAGAATTATCGGATACGTTGTGCCCGAATCAGGCGCGAGCATCGATTCCGGCGCAGTGACCGTGTCCGTGTCGGCTGAATTGGCGTCGTACATGGTGCCGACCGTAATCGTTGTCCTGGACGAGCTTCCGCTGACCGTCAACGGAAAACTCGATCGCGGCAAGCTGCCCGCTCCCGACTTCACGTTGCTGACCCTAGGGCCGAAGTCGAACCGAAGCCCCTCCACCGCAACAGAATCCGTACTTGCCGATCTCTTTGCCGACGTGCTCGGCCTACCCGCAGTCGGCATCGACGACTCCTTCTTCGGGCTCGGCGGCGATTCGATCATGTCGATCCAGCTGGTCTCCCGCGCCAAGGACGCCGGCCTCACCTTCACCCCGCGCGACGTGTTCGAGGCAAAAACCGTCGCCGGACTCGCACAGGTGGTCCGCAGTGAACCCCTCGACACAACCCCCGCATTGGCGGAACTCCCCGGCGGCGCAGTCGGAAGCATGCCGCTCACTCCGATCATGGAATGGCTACTCGAGCGAAGCGGCGGCGATCTCGAACTGATCCGCAGCTACAGCCAAAGCGCGCTGCTCTCCCTGCCTCGTCACACGAACGCTCGTGCGCTGGATGAAGCCCTGCAAACCCTGCTCGACCACCACGACGCATTGCGGAGTCGCCTCGACACCGACACACGTAGTCTGATCGTCGCCGAACCCGGAACGGTCCGCGCCTCGGATGTCCTGCACCGCCTGGAGATCACCACAGACCAGGGGCCGGAATTCATCCGTGCCGCCGAAAACGCCATGGCACACGCGTCGAGGCGCCTCGATCCCGAAAACGGGCGAATGATCGCGGCGGTGTGGCTCGATCCGGTCGGAGCCAGCGCGCATGGACGGTTACTCCTGGTGATCCACCACCTCGCCGTCGACGGTGTGTCGTGGCGACTACTCGTCCCTGATCTTGCGGCCGCGTACGCCGCCGCCGAAGCCGGCACTACGGCCACGCTGCCCGCCGGCGGGACGTCGATGCGACGGTGGGCAACCGGCCTCGCCGAACAGGCACCAGCGCGCCGCGCAGAACATACGCGGTGGGAGGCCACCGCCGGCCGAGACGCATTGCTCGGCAACAGAGCACTCGACCCGGCCATCGACGTCGGTTCGACCGTGGAAAAGATCACCGTCGACGTCGATTCCGCGGTGACCGACAACCTCCTCACCGCCGTGCCACAGTTGTTCGGCGGTTCGGTGAACGACGGCCTCATCGCCGCACTGGCGCTGGCCGTGACCGGGTGGCGCCACTCGCATGGCAAGCGCGGCACCAGTGTCCTGATCAATCTCGAAGGCCACGGACGCGAGGAAGCCGCTGTACCGGGAGCTGACCTGTCTCGAACCGTCGGCTGGTTCACCACCATCTTCCCGGTTCGACTCGACCTCGCCGGCGTCTCCGTCATCGACGCTCTGTCCGGCGGCGACGCCATCGCGTCGGCAGTGAAATCGGTGAAGGAAACCCTGCTCGCCGTGCCGGACAACGGCATCGGGTTCGGAATGGCCAAGTACCTCGACGACGCCCGATCGTTGCATGCGCTCCCCGCGCCGCAGATCTCGTTCAACTACCTCGGCCGGCTCGGCGGCGCCGACACCGGCGCCGCGGAAGTCCCGTGGTTGCCGGTGCCCGGAGTGACCCTCGACGAACCACACAACGGGCAACTCCCCGCAGCGTCGGTGCTCGACATCAACACTGTGACCACCGACAGTGGCAACGGTCCGGTTCTGCGCAGCACGTGGGCATTCCCACGCGGCATCCTCACCGCTGCCGACGCGACGGAACTCGCCGAACTGTGGGTCCGCGCCCTGACCGCACTGAGCAACTACGTCCAGGCGACGGACACCAGGCAACTCACCCCCTCGGACCTCGACCTCGTCACGCTCGATCAGCCAGCGATCGAACACCTGACCACACGATTCCCCGATCTGACGGATGTCTGGTCCCTCTCGCCGCTGCAATCGGGACTCTTGTTCCACGCACAATTCGACGACACCGGCATCGACCCGTACATGGTGCAGTTGACGCTCGAACTCGGCGGACGCATCGATCCGGCGCGGATGCGCCACGCCGCAGCGGCATTGCTCGATCGCCATCCCAGCCTGCGAGCCGGATTCATCGCAGCACCCGGCGGACGCGCATTGCAGATCATCCGATCAGGTGTGACGAGCGCTTGGACCGAGGCGGATCTGTCCCATCTCCGGCCGTCGGAGATCGAATCGGAGTGGACACGCCTCCTCGAGGCCGACCGCTCGCAGCGTTTCGATATGGAAACAGCGCCGTTGATCAGGTTCATGCTTGTCCACATCAGTGATGATTCGGCTCGACTGGTCATCACCAACCACCACATCCTGCTCGACGGTTGGTCGACGCCTTTGGTGCTGCGCGATCTACTCACGCTGTACGCCACCGACGGTGACCCGGAGATCCTGCCTCGCGCACCGCACTACCGCGACTACCTCGCCTGGCTGACCACCCGCAGCAGCCAGATATCGCTCGACGCCTGGCGAGACGCGCTGCAGGGGATCGACACACCAACCCTGTTGGCCGCCTCCACCGAAAGCTCCGAGCAGACGAGCGAGGTGTGCTCGGCCAGTCTGTCGCCCGAACGCACCGACGTCCTCCGTGCTTTTGTCCGCGCGCAGGGACTGACCATGGCAACCGTCGTTCAGGCCGCCTGGGGAATTGTGCTGGGGGAGTTGCTCGGCCGCGACGACATCGTATTCGGTGGAACAGTCTCCGGGCGTCCACCCGAAGTGCCCGGTGTCGAGTCGATGGTGGGCCTGTTCATCAACACGGTTCCCATTCGCGTCCAACTGAACGCGCGAGAATCCTTGTCCGAGTTGTGCGTTCGAATCCAGGGCGAACAAGCCGACATGCTCGACCACCACTACGTCGGACTCACCGACATCTCCGCAGCGGTAGGCCCCGCAGCCTCCTTCGACACCTTGACGGTCTTCGAGTCCTACCCGGTCGATCGCGCCGGACTCTCCGCAGGCACCGATATCGCCGGCATGCACGTCCTGGGAATCGACGGCCGCGACTCCGCGCACTACCCCCTGGCAGTAGTCGCCTCCGAAGACCGCGCCCTCCACATCAAGATGGAATACCAGCCCACGCAGTTCACCGAGCGCGACACCGAAATCATCGCCGAACGCCTGCTCATCGTGATCGAACGCATCGCCGCGGCGCCCGATCAGCCGCTCGCGAAGACACACATCCTCACCGAATTCGAAAGCCGCGACCTGGTCCCCGTCTTCGGCGCCCCCGGACGATCCACGCGAACACTCCCCGAAATATTTGCCGACGCCGCCGCGACGTTCCCCGACAACATCGCACTGTCGGCCGGCGAACGCACACTCACCTACCTGGAACTGGACCGCAAATCCAACCAACTGGCCCGCGAACTCATCAAGCGCGGAGCCGGACCGGAAACCGCCGTCGCGATCGGCATCGCCCGTTCCATCGAATCTGTACTCGCAGTGTGGGCCGTCACCAAAACCGGAGCAGTGTTCGTTCCCGTCGACCCCACGTACCCCGCCGACCGCATCGAACACATGCTCACCGATTCGAACGTCCTCTTCGGCCTCACCGTCAGCGACTCCGTCGACTCGCTCCCGTCCACAGCATCGTGGCTCGTCCTCGACGAAGAACCCTTCTCGCGGGACGTTTCACTCGCCTGCACACTCCCGATCAGTCAGGACGAACGACACGGCGCCCTCGGACTCGGCAACGCCGCCTACATCGTCTACACCTCGGGTTCCACCGGGAAACCGAAAGGCGTGGTCGTCACCCATTCCGGGTTGGACAGTTTCGCACTCGATCAACAACGACGCTTCCACGCCGACCACACTTCGCGCACACTGCATTTCGCGACCCCCAGCTTCGACGGCGCAATCTTCGAATACCTCCAGGCATTCGGCGTCGGAGCCACGATGGTGCTGGTACCCACCGACGTCTACGGCGGCAGCGAACTCGCCGACCTCATCAGAGGCGAACACGTCACACACGCCTTCATCACCACTGCCGCCCTCGCCACCGTCAACGCCGACGGGCTCGACGAATTCCGGCACGTCGTTGTCGGGGGAGAGGCCTGCCCGCCACACCTCGTCACCCAATGGGCACCCGGACGTGAACTCGCCAACGCGTACGGACCCACCGAAACCACCGTCATGGCAGACATCAGCGCACCCATGACCGTCGGCGCACCCATCACCATCGGCGGACCCATCCGAGGCGTCAGCGAAATCGTCCTCGACAGCCGACTCCAACCGGTACCCGTCGGAGCACACGGCGAGCTGTACATCGCCGGCGTCGGGTTGGCCCGCGGATACCACCAGCGCACCGGGCTGACCAGCGAACGCTTTGTTGCCAACCCCTACGGCAAGCCAGGGGAGCGGATGTACCGCACCGGCGACATCGTGCGCTGGCGCGCCGACCACACCATCGAATACGTCGGTCGCAGCGACTTCCAGATCAAGGTGCGCGGATTCCGCATCGAACTCGGCGAAATCGACACCCAGATCACCTCCATCGACGGTGTCACCAACTCCGTCACCCTCGGAGTCGACGGACCCGGCGGCGCCACCGTTCTCGCGTCGTACCTCACCGTGTCCGAGGGATCCGACCTCAGCCCCGCCGCTGTCGTCTCACACCTGTCCGGGCGTCTGCCCACCCACATGGTGCCCACCAGCATCACCATCGTCGACGAACTACCACGCAACGCCGTCGGAAAGATCGACCGAAGCGCACTGCCCACGCCGGACTTCACCGCGCCGGAGACAGAATTCCAGGCAGCACGGACGCCACTCGAACGGCAGATCGCAGCAGTGTTCGCCGACATCCTCGATCTCGACAAAGTTGGCATCAACGACAACTTCTTCGATCTCGGCGGCAACTCGCTCATCGCCACCCGCGTGGTGTCCAGGCTCAACACGGCACTCGAACTCGACCTCGGAGTGCGGACGATCTTCGAATCACCCACCACCGCACAGCTGGCAAGTCTGATCTCGTCGCAGCGGGACGAGGGACCGTCGACCAGCATCCACGTCCCACTCACGCAGTTCGAACGAACCGGAAACGTCCCGCTTTCGCTGGCCCAGAAGCGGATGTGGTTCCTCAACCAATTCGACACCAGCTCACCCGCCTACAACATCCCGTTTGCGGTGCGGTTGACCGGTGACCTGGACACCAACGCCATGAAAGCCGCGATCGTCGACGTCGTCGGACGTCACGAAAGCCTGCGAACCGTCTTCCCGACCTCGAACGGTGAACCGTTCCAGAAGGTGCTCGACGTCGTCGACGCCCTACCCACCGTCGCTACCGCAACTGTCCGACCCGACGACCTCGTCAGCCGAATCAGCGCGCTCGCTCAGGAGGGATTCGACGTTGCCGGCGAACTCCCGCTGCGCGTCACTCTGTTCACCGTCGACACCCCAACCGACGTGGCCGAACACGTCCTGTTCGTCGTGGTCCACCACATCTGCGCGGACGGCGCATCCATGGCGCCGCTTGCACGCGACGTCATGACGGCCTACCTGTCCCGAACAGCCGGCATCGCACCGGCCTGGGAGCCGCTACCTGTCCAGTACGCCGACTTCACACTGTGGCAGCAACACGTCCTCGGCTCCGAATCCGATCCGGCATCGATCATCAGCAGCCAAATCGGGTACTGGGACGCACAACTCGCCGGGCTCGACGATGTCATCGCGCTCCCCACCGACCACCCCCGGCCGCTCCAACAGACCTTCCACGGTGATCGCTTCGACTTCGACATCAACGCCGACACGCACCGCGCGCTCACCGCTCTGACCCGCGAACAAGGCGTCACGATGTTCATGGCACTGCACGGTGCGCTTGCCGTGCTCCTGGCGAAACTCTCCGGAGCGGACGAAGTCAGCATCGGCACACCCATCGCCGGACGAGGAAAGGAAGAACTCGAGAGCCTCGTCGGGATGTTCGTCAACACGCTGGTCCTACGCACCTCCGTGGACCCCGATCAGACGTTCACCGAACTCCTCGAAAGCATCCGGGACACCGACCTCGCCGCCTACCATCACTCGGACCTGCCATTCGAACGACTCGTCGACGTAGTCAATCCCACTCGGTCCACCTCGTACTCACCGCTGTTCCAGGTCGCACTCGAACTGCAGAACAACGAGCAGGTGACGCTGGAACTACCCGGCCTCACCGTCGAAGCACTCGGAACCGAATCCAAGACGGCCAAGGAAGACCTCGAACTGGTCGTCAACGAATCTTTCGACGCGGACGGACAACCCAACGGGATGTCCGCGGCCTTCATCTTTGCCGTGGACCTCTTCGAACCCGACACCATTCACACGTTGGCGCACAGGCTCCAACTGATCCTCGACGCCGTGATCCGCGGTACAGACATTCACGTCGCCGACATCAACATCCTCGGCGACGACGAGACCGAATCACTTGTCCCCGCGCTGGGCGCCGACGCCACCCGTCCACGCACGTGGCCGGAAATCCTCGAGACCGCTGCCGCACTGAACCCCGACGCACCCGCAGTCTCCAGCGAAGAACGCACCCTGACCTACCGAGAACTCGACACCGAAGCGAATCGACTGGCACGAGTGCTCCGCGCCCGGGGGATCGGGCCGGAAGTCTACGTCGCCCTCGCCCTGCCACGATCGGCCTGGGAAGTCATCGCCATCTGGGCCGTCGCCAAGACCGGCGCCGCCTACCTGCCCGTCGACCCGAACTACCCCCACGAGCGCATCACCCACATGCTCGACGATTCGCAGGCGGCACTCGGGTTGACCGTAGCCGCGCAGCACGCGAAGCTACCGCCGAACATCGACTGGATAGTGGTCGACTCCGAACAGACCAACGGCGAACTCGCGTCCGCGAGTTCAGCCAGGTTCACCGATGCCGAACGCACCAGACCCCTCCGCCTCGGGCACCCTGCCTACCTCATCTATACCTCCGGATCCACCGGAAAACCGAAGGGCGTCATCGTCACGCACCTCGGCCTGTCCAACCTCAACGCCGAAGAACACCAACGCTTCAACGTGCAGACCAACTCGCGCATCGCCCACCTCGCATCGCCGAGTTTCGACGCATCGGTCTTCGAACTGATGATGGCCTTCGGCAGCGCCGCGTGCCTCGTCATCATTCCGCCGGCGATATTCGGCGGATCCGAACTTGCCGAGATCTTTGCCGGCGAACACGTCTCCCACGCCTTCATCACGCCCACCGCGTTGAGCTCCATCGAAAGCTCGGCACTACCGGAGCTGCAAGTACTCGCGGTCGGCGGCGAAGCATGCCCCACCGAACTCGTCGACACCTGGGGACGTGACCGGCGGATGTTCAACGGATACGGGCCCACCGAATCCACCATCCAAGCCGCCGTCAGTACGCCGATGCGGCCGGGGAAGAACATCAACATCGGTCGCCCCGCCATCGGATTTGCCGGACTGGTACTCGACACCCATCTACGGCCCGTCCCTGTGGGAGTCATCGGCGAGCTCTACGTCACCGGACCCGGCCTTGCCCGCGGCTATCACCGGCGCCCCGGACTTACCTCCGACCGCTTTGTCGCAGACCCGTACGGCGAACCAGGCCAACGGATGTACCGCACCGGCGATCTCGTCCGCTGGAACTCCGACCACACCCTCGAATACATGGGACGCAGCGATTTCCAAGTCAAGGTCCGCGGCTTCCGCATCGAGCTCGGAGAAATCGACTCCGTTCTCACGGCACACCCGTCCGTGTCCTTCGCCGCAACCCTCGGCCAGGAAACGCCGTCCGGCGACACCATGCTCGCGGCGTACGTACAGCCGGTCGACGGTCACACCATCGCGGAAGCCGAACTGCGGCATCATCTCTCGTCCAGGCTTCCCGCGCACATGGTCCCCGCGGCAATCATCGTCGTCGACAAGATCCCGATGACGCCCGTCGGCAAACTCGATCGTCGCGCACTGCCGACGCCCGATTTCGAGAACCGCACCGTGCCGTACGCACCGCCCACTACCCACACCGAGGAAGTGGTGACCGAGGTCTTTGCATCCGTCCTGGGTGTCGACCGCGTCGGTATCGACGACAACTTCTTCGACCTCGGCGGCAACTCCATTGTCGCCACGAGGATCACCGCCGAACTCGACCAACGAATCGGCCGACGCGTCCGCCTGCAAGCGCTCTTCCTCGATCCCACACCCGCAGGCGTCGCCCGCGCCGCCGACCAGATGGAACACCAGAACCAACCCGCCGACACCTCGGCCTTCCTCGCCCCAGCGGTCACTCTGCGCAGCGGCGGAACCAAACCGCCGGTGTTCTTCATCCACCCCGGTATCGGGTTGGCGTGGGGATACGCAGGGTTCGTTCAGCACTTGGACGCAGATCGCCCTGTCTACGGACTCCAATTACCGTCCCTGACCGGAGGACCCACCTTCAGTACCCTCACCGAACTCGCGCAGAACTACGCAGACCGCATCCAATCGCTTGCGCCCAGCGGACCCATCCATCTAGTCGGGTGGTCACTCGGCGGCGTCATCGCCCACGCGGTCGCCCACGAACTCGAGAAGCGACACGCACAGGTATCGACTGTCGCCATCCTCGACAGCTACCCGTCCACCGACGACGAACAACCGGGCGACCTCTCCGTCGCCGAACTGATCGCGGGACTCGGCCTACCGGCGGGGGAGACAAACGTCGCGACGTTCGACGACGCCGCCGACCTACTCGAGCGAACACTCGGGCCCGGCACCGGCATCGAAGCATCTCACCTCGCCCGAATCAGTGACGGATATTCCCACTCTGTCGAACTGGTGAATGCTCACCGTCCGCCGCACTTCGGTGGCGACGTCGCGTTCTTCGCAGCAGGACAATCCAGCGGAAACGGTCACAATCTCGACGAGTGGCGCGAATACGTGGGCGGCGAAATCGTCGTCGATACGGTCGACTGCGCGCACAACGAGATGATCGATCCGGCGCCGTCCGCCTACGTAGCGGCAGCGTTGCGAGACCGTCTCAATTCCGGCGATGCATGAAACCTGCATCCGCGGGGTACTACTACGCACTAAGGTGCAGAGTGGCACCTACGGGGGAGTTTGTGCCTGATCGACTTACCGGTAGAGGGGAATCAATTGAAATTCAGGACTAGACGGATGCTTGCTGGGCCGATGCTGACTACGCTTATTGCAGTGCTAGCGCTCTCGACAAACCCGATAACAGCGTCCGCTGCGCCGGCTTCTCTGGACCCAGACCCGTTCTACGCACAAACCGAAGCTGCAACCGGGCCCGTCGGCACACCCATCTCCGTCCGACGAGCCCCGGACCTCCTCACTTTTCCGGGAGCCGCTATCTGGCAGGTGAACTTCAGATCGCTGAACTCGGCAAACAATCCGATAGTCGCCGTCACCACCGTCGTGATCCCTGCCAATCACGCACCCGACGGACCCCTGTTGTCGTACCAGCACATCGTCAACGCTCTGGGAACTGAATGCGCACCATCGCGAGCGCTCTACAGCTCCGACCCCCGGAGCACTTACCGTGAAGCCGTCGCACTGAACATCGCACTACAACGCGGCTGGGCAATTGCGCTTCCTGACCATCTCGGTCCCACCAGCGCCTACGGCGCCGCGCGCCTCGGCGGCCAGATCACACTCGACGGAATCCGTGCGGTACAGAAGTTGCCCGAACTCGGGCTCACCTCCAGCCCCGTCGGAATCGCAGGCTATTCCGGCGGCGGTATGGCAACAGCGTGGGCAGCAGCACTTGCCCCGACCTATGCCCCGGAAATCAACATCGTCGGAGTTGCCGAAGGCGGCGTACCCATGAATATCACCAAGATGGCAAACGCCCTCGGCCGCGATCCCCATCCAGCATTCGGTCTGGCATTTGCAGCTGCACTGGGCCTCGAACGCGAGTACCCGACCGAACTACCACTGACCAGCCAACTCAACGGTGTCGGACATGCCCTGGCTGCAGACTTGTCCAACGCCTGCACAACCCAACTCCTCATCACCGGAGCCGGTCGAAGCGCCACCGACGTAGCGCAGTCGACATCGATGCTCGACGATCCAGGCGCCATCAGCGTCATGAACGACAACAGTGTCGAACTGTATCCCGGCGTCCCGACCGCGCCGGTCTACGAATGGCACAGTGCCACAGACAATCTGATTCCGGTCGACTCCGTCGTCGCAACGATGGCCCGATACTGCGCAGCAGGCGCGACAATCCAAAGTGTGTTGGGCCCCAATCTGGATCACCTCACTGTTGGCGCCATCGGACTGCCGGCCGCAGTCGACTACCTCCAGGACCGATTTGCCGGTCGACCAGCGCCGAGTAACTGCTGACATGAGCGTTACGTGGCCAAATCTTGCGCGCGGTGGCATCGTAAAGGCATGAATGATGCGGACGATACCGGCGCAGCAGCCGAAGGTAACTACAGCCTCGATCCCGACGACCAACTGCAACCGGAAGACACCCTGATAGATCGGGGCGTCGACGACATCCTCGACGAGGGGATTTCGCCGCCGGAGCGTCCCTATGCCCTCGGTGACACGGAAACGGGGGAGACCCTCGACCAACGCCTGGCCGAAGAAGAACCCGACCCCGCTGCGAAGCTGGGAGATCCGTTGAACGAACCAGGCGACGCAGAAGACGTTGTCCGCGAAACCGAGTTTCCACCCGATCGTGAAGTGGGCAACCGCCGCGCAGGACGCCTTGTCGCCGAGGACGAGGGCCGGTACGAGGACGAGGAAAGCAACCTGGTGGCCGAGGACGTCGGTGTCGACGGTGCTGCAGCATCAGCGGAGGAAGCTGCCATTCACATCATCGAGGACTAGCTGGGCGACGTCATGACAATTGTGTGGACGTGATTTCCGCCCAGTCGTTTGCTCTCGTACATCGCAGAATCGGCCAGGCGGTGAAGAGCATCGATTCCGGCTTCCTCAGTATCCGAATCCGGCCAACTGCCATTGTGAACAGCGATTCCGATACTTGTTGTCGATCGTGGTTCCACAATCGGTGTATTCATTGCGGGGTGAATTCGCGAGATAAGTGCACCAACATCAGAGAGCGGCATGATCTGAACCACGATAAATTCGTCACCGCCGACTCTGGCAATTGCCGCATCAGATCGCGCCCACCCGGTCAATCGATTCGCTGTTCGGATGATGACACGGTCACCGACATCATGTCCGAATGTATCGTTGAATTGCTTGAAATTATCGATGTCGATGACAACAACCAACAAGGATTGGCCGATTCCGGATTTGGATCGAATCAACTCTGCTGTACGACGAGCCAGACCGCGGCGATTGAGAAGATCGGTTAGCGGATCGAGCTCCGAACCCTGCGCGTCGTTGCTCAGAAGTACCAACGCAATCTGTGTCAGGAACGGAATGACGCTGATGACACTCACCGCAAATAGGATTCGTCCAAAAGTTTCGAAGAAAGTCGTCGGTTCTTCGGTGAATACGCCGCAACATGCTGCGATGACGATGGTGATCGAAAACAGCAGGTGAACGAGGTGAGCACGCATGTTATGGAAGAAAGCGATATACGTACCGATCAGCCCGAACACCAGCGATCCGAGAAGTCGCTGATCAATATCCGCTTCAGTGAGCACGATAATGGCGATCGACACATCGCTGGCGATGACAAACTGAAGTGAGCGGTTTCTCGTCGTCGTCCATACCGGGTATGTCAATCCACCTATCAGCGCGAGTACACCGACGATCAGGTCGAGCGGAATGCTGCTTACTTGATCGGATGCCGTTCCCAGGCGTTTTCCCACAACGGTGATTCCCATGGAAACAACCATGAGGCCGATCAGTATTCGTGTGGTTTTCAAGAACCCATTGCCACGAAGCAACCGGGTAAATCGATCAAATTGGTCAGGCATGGCGAGCCAGCGTTCGACCACTTCACCTATTGGCTTCACTGAGGGCGTGGGCCTCGCGAACTCGTGAGCGGGAATGTGGGCACGCTGACGAGTTTAGTCGTATATCGAATTTCTTCGAGGCTTCTGGCACCCCTCAAATTGCCTCAATACGTCACTGTGACGTATTGAGCTGGGGGACGCGGAACCGGGAAGGCGCCAGCCGTTGATCGGAATCTCGCCCAGGGCCGTCATGTGCCCATATCTGGACCAGGCGACGCCGGTTGCCTTAGTGCCAGGCCTGGGCGTTCGGGCGTGGCCGGGATGCAAGATCTGGGCGGCGAATGATTGGCGCGGCCGCGACCAGTCGGGCACACACGCGGATGTACAAGATGGGGCGTGCGTAGGTAGGCGCGGACACGCATCAAGGGGCATGGCATTGCGCAGGCCATCCACCACATATCCCCAGGTCAACAATTTGCCGATAATCTACATTATGTCAAGTAGCGTAGATCTGGACGTCTGGAGAACCTTCCCCAAGGATCAGACACAGATTGAGCACACAGCTTCGGAGACGGTCTCGACGGCGATCCGTCGTTTCCTCATCCTGCAATCCCACAACGCGAGCGCTTCGCCGTCTCCATACGCTGTCCGGTATTGAATCCCGCTGACGGAATCGCCGGCCGGTTGGTCTTCGAATATTGCGCGGGCCCATTTCTGAGTTGATTCTCTGGGCACCGCACCTTGAGCGAGTGCGGGCAAGGCATTGATCGTCATCGCTGAACCCGGTCCGAACGAACGAAACGTCGCACCATCCGGCGCGTGCGCCCCGCGATGATAGATACGACACCACTGCTATGGCTCCCCTGATCCTGATCCGGGTGGAATCCATTGCCACAGAACGCCACCCAGACTCAGAGGCCGCTGCGGTGACCCAAGGGATTTCACCATGCAGCAGCAGTGAGACGCTGCGCATGTGCGACGACGCCGTCAGGTCCGTGCGCAAGTATCTCCTGAACCGGCGTACGTCCCTTGAATTCGCTACTGGATTTATTCATCCAGGCCGACAGGCTTACCGGTCCACCAGGAAATGCGGCTTGCAGTGCATCGAGGCGTGGAATGATGCCGGAAGCGCCATCAGGAATGAATTGCCATGCGGGCAAACGCCATTCACGTCCGCGCTTGAGGCCGATCAGTTTGCCCTCGTCAATCTTCGCCGTGATTGCCTGCTCACGAACACCCAGTAAGTGTGCCGCCTGTTTGCAGGTGAGTCCGGTGTCGATGAGAGCCTGCCTCACAGCAAATTGATCGGACAAGTCCCCCACCACAGCTTCAAGTGCTTCAGCTTGGGTTGGCGCCGGACCCCAGGATGCTTCGTCCAGATCGTCACCAGCAGATACTGCGGATGAAACCCGAGAAATGTCATCGGAGTCCGCCTCAGCGAATGATTCAGTCAACTCGTCAGCCCCGTTCGAGGAAGTAGGAACGGGAGTCAAGGTGACTTTGTGGTCTGCAATCAACCGCTGCATAACCAAGTCGGCTTGTTCAGCCGATACGTCGGCGGCAGCACGAACCGCAATGGCATCAGTCTCGGTGAGATCTGCGACGAGATGCAGGCGTGCTCGCCGCGCTTGTGACGTGGAGTCGCCGGTGCTGTGCTTCCGTGTAGCAACCATCAGATTCCCTTGCACAAGCTATGAAAGTAAACCGTGTTTTGATTGTACGCCTCGGCATCCGTTAAATGCAGGGCAGTTCGGTTCCCGACGACTAGCTTGAGCTCATGGACACCGCCTCAGCGCTGATGGGCTCGCCACGTGGTCGATTCTTCTGCGCAAATATCGGCTATGCCTGCAGCAGGCACGAGCAAGCGTCGGGGTACAGCCGACCCCGGACGGTTGGCGACGTGATCGATGCACTCGCGAACGTAGACATTGAAGCAATTGCCGCCTTGTCCGAAATGGACATTCTCGACGGACTCGCCTATGCCGTGGATTGTGCACGGTACTGGCAGCCACCGGACGACGACGACATCATGTTCGTTCGGCCCGAAGTTGTTGAGCTCCTCCTCCCCATCGCTCGCGCAGTCTTGGCGTCACCGCATACCCAGTGGTGGGCCGAGCCCGTCGACCTCGTTAATCAGCGAATCGTTCAGAAATACGACCGTACCGATGATCCCGAGGTGACTCCCCTGCACATCCGCCAGTTCGAGGACGGGTTGGAGCAGTGGCGAGCGCACACACTGGACTATGAAGCGACGTTTGTCGAGTATCTGAAAGCAGATCCTGACAGGCAGATCGGCGGTGAATGGTGGTCGATCCCAGCCGCGAACGGGGTATACGACACATCTCGTGCCAGGGATGTCCTCGGAGCTATCGAGTTGATGCTCGTTGAAGACAACCCAGGATCAAGTATCGCCCACGTGTGGCCGGTGAGCGTCCACGGAACACCTCGGGTGTACAAGATCACCAGCCCCGCGGACTGGGCTTACCTCGTCGACACCTATCCCCTCGCCGTGCCGGCGTCGCGCCGCCACGTCTGGCACGAGACCACGGGCGAGTACCGCGACTGGTTCATTCCGGATTGGAGCAAGGTAGTCATCGACTACGACGCAGTTCACCTGAGCATGATTGGGTATCTCACTACGCCTGGGGTCACGATTCCGTTGCCCCGCAACTCAGGTGCCACTGTGCTTGCCGGCTGGAATCCCGATACGACATTCTGGCTGAACAATTGCTTCATCACGGTCGACGACAACATGACCGAGTGGCAGCAGGATGCTGAGAGTCTCTGGGCGCCTGTCTAATCGCCTGGTGCCTGCGAACCTCGGGTGGCCTCGACCGCGGCACTCATTTTCGTCAGAAACTCACCGATCGTCTCTAGTTGCGGCAGCGAAAAGGATTCCAAGACGTCTGTGGCCTGGCCGATCAGTGGGCCGAAAAATGACGATCCCAGCTTCTTGGCGCGGCCGGTAACACTGATGATCACACGTCGACGGTCGCTCCCATCGCGTTCTCGAACCACCAGGCCTCGTTGTTCCATACGGTCGATCAAGGCTGTTACCGATGCGGAGTTCAAGCCCAGCTGTCGACCCAGCCACCCG
The DNA here is from genome assembly GCF_005938745.2 of Rhodococcus sp. KBS0724. Lineage (NCBI taxonomy): Bacteria > Bacillati > Actinomycetota > Actinomycetes > Mycobacteriales > Nocardiaceae > Rhodococcus > Rhodococcus sp. KBS0724. The sequence goes on along the minus strand of NZ_VCBX02000001.1, from coordinate 3,307,244 downwards.
GGCGTTGCTGGTTGTTCCGCACGTTCAGCGTCAAGAAGGCTGATCAGCGCGCGTACATCTGTGGAATGGAGTTGATGCTCCGCTGCGAACTCGGCACCGAACAAATCCAGCTGAACGATCAACGCCCGCAGAAGATGCACCGTCTCGTGGCCGCTGCTAGTCGGCGCCCCATTCGTATCGGTCACTTCCACTCCTTCGCTCGACGCAATTAGTTCCATTGTCTATTATCTCGACTATCGAGATAAATGAGGATGGAGTTCTCAATGCCCACATCATCGATCGATCAATTCGCGGCAACCGATATCGGTGCTGCCTTCTACGCTGCCTACGACTCGGTACTGTCGGCATGGCCAGTCGACACCACGTCCGTCCTGCTTGAATCCGATTACGGCACAACTCATGTCAATGTATGTGGCCCTGAATCCGGCCCTCCGGTCGTTCTTCTGCCGGGAGGTGGTGCAACGTCAACGGTGTGGTTTGGCAATGTGTCTGCACTCAGCGCCCGGAACAGGGTTTACGCCGTAGATTTGATGGGGGACGCAGGACGCAGTACCGCTCGCGGCAAACCGATGAAGTGCGTCGACGACCTACTTGACTGGCTGAAGAGTGTCATGGACGGACTGGACCTCGACTCCCCCAGCATTATCGGTCACTCGTACGGAGCCATGATCGCGTTAGCCTACGCACTACGCAACCCTGACAGATTGAGCCGGCTCATATTGATCGACCCCAATTCCTGCTTCGCCGGAATGCGAATGCAATACCTGATGCATGCGCTGCCAATTCTCCTGCGCCCGAACGAAAAACGGGAACGGAAATTTATCGAATGGGAAACCGACGACGCACTCCTGGACGAGGATTGGATGTCCCTCCTCGCGCTTGGTGCAGCACACTTTCCAAAATCGAAGACGATCGTGCCGAAGCGGCCCGACAGGAAGGCACTTGCAGAACTTTCCGTCGGCACCACGGTGGTTCTGGCTGGGCGAAGCAAAGTTCACGACAGTGGCCGGGTTGCGAAGTCGATCGGTGCATCACTCCCCCATGCCAAGACTTTGATTCTCGTTTCGGCGACACACCACAGCCTGCCGATGGTGCCGGCAGAAGACCTGAACGACGCGCTTTGCTCTGCTCTGCGGTCCTAATCAGTTGGCGAACCGCAAAGGCGAATTCGCTACCGCGGTACCGGCCTGGTTCAGTCAACCGCATGATCGTCGGCGGCCAGTAGGTCGCGGGTAATTTCGAGCTGCCCGAGATGCTGGGATAGCTCGCGCACGATATGCAGCAGCATCCACGTGGCGCTGGCGGTTCGAACGGTGTCACTGCGGGTGGTGCCGGTGAAAGTTCGGTCACGCACGCCTTCAGCCAGGGCGATGGCAGCCTGCTGGGGAAAGTGTTCGCGGACACGGTCGAGTTCGGCGCACAGGTGCTTCGGGTCTCCGTGCGAGCGAAACTCGCTTTCACGGTCGCGAGGGATGCGCAGACCGGCGATCAGTGAGCCTCCCCAATAGTCGACCATGCCGACGCAGTGGGTCCCTATTGCGTATGGACTGTTAGCGCCTGGCAAGCGAGGGGTACGGTTGGCCTGCTCGCTGGTCATATCGGCGAGGATCGCCTGTATCGCGACCAAGGACTCGTCCGCGATGGATACGACGGCTTGGTACGTATCGTTGCCAGTGTGGTTTGTCATGGTTGGCAGAGTAAGAGACCAGCCGTCAGAATTCGCGTCGACAACCCCCTATGCAGCGACATTGACATCACGATCGATCCCCCATCCGCTGACGTCCGCCGCCGCCGACTCCCCTCTTCTGTGCGATTTGTGGGACTTTTTTGAGGTGGTGGTGAGGATAGTTGTCTTCCTGAGGTGTCGTGGTGCTTACGTGACTGTGCCGATATATTCGGAAAAATACGTGGTTCTGTCAGCGGCAGATATTGAACACTTCGAGTACAAGAGTGGCGGCAGGACGTCGATTTTTTAGTGAACAATCCCGTCCGAACAGCCAACTTCGACCGAAAACCGCACTATCACATGGGTTTTCTCTGATGTAGGCCGACTTTCACCCCCCCTGGGCGCTGCACGACACTACCTCAATCACTCCCCTGGGCTTGCCGGCGGCCGGTTCACGTGGTCCTCCCCTTCCCCGTGGACCGGCCCGATTGCCCGTCAGTTGGTCGGCATCTCCCACGGCGTGTCAGGAAGGACGTGTCCGGTCTCGAGCAGCGACTTGAGGTTGGAGAGAACTGCCGGCCAACCCCGGGAAATGCTGTTGCGCGCGTCATCGTCGGCAAGGTTTTCGTGCACTACGGTGAGCCGAACAATCGAGCCGTACGGCTCGATTGTGTAGGTGACCCGCGAGGCGGCGTCCTCGTTGGGATTATCAGGAGACGCCCAGGATGTAACCAGTCGATTCGGCGCTTCACTTTCGATCACCGAGCCCACAACGTCAGCGATACCGGAGCCATCGGCGCGACGGTGTTCCCACTGGGATCCGACATTCCAGTCCGAGACGTTCTGATGGCCCCAATACGCCGCTGTGATGTCAGCGTCGGTGAGCGCTCGCCACACAGCTTCCGGCGTGCTCTCGATGTAGGTGACGTACTTGTAGGTGGGCTTGACGGTCATTGCTACCTCCGCATGTCGTTTGATTGCACTCAGCGCCTGAAGTCGCGAGTGTTCGAAAGTGTCAATCCACCGTTCGCGAATCTCCTCGAGCGGAACGGGATTGAGATAATGACGCTTCTCTCGACCATGGCGTACGTGGCTCACCAGATTTGCCGCCTCGAGCACGGCCAGGTGTTGGGTCGCCGACTGGCGGGTCATGGTCACACGCTCGCATAACTCCCCCAGCGTCTGACCATTGTCTTCGCGGAGGCAGTCGAGAAGGAACCTGCGCGTTGGATCCGCCAGTGCTTTGAAAACCAGATCGGTAGATGACGCCATGGACACATAATATGCAGTCATTTACCTGCATGTCCATCGTCCCATAACAGACCGACAAGTTCGAACTCCCGCAAACCTGTCGGTCTGCATCGCTACCATCGTGCAATCCCCGAGTTCGCGAGGCGGGTCGAGACAAACCCGAGGAGTTGCGTGAACGAGATCGAGACGGCAGCTGACCTCACTGCGTTCGAGGCGCCGGCAGAGTGGTTTCCAATGAAATACCCACGCCGAGACGGCTTTCCGCCGTCAGTTCGTGAACTGGATCCGCACCCTCAATCGGCCGTCGACGAGCGTCTGCGCGTGCAAGGTACGTGGGTGACGTGGGAACTTGAACAGGCGCCTGACGTCAACGAGTACGTTCTGGCTGCACGTCGTCAGCGACAAGGGGACGTTTCGCCACTCGGCGCGGCTGCGCTGTTCACGCTTCTGACCAGACGCTGGTACGGCCCCGACTCCGAAACCACGCAGTTCGCGGACCTCTGGGTTTCCGAGCTGGGCCTTGCCGGCGCTGTCGAAGCGATGCTGGAGTCGTCCGATCTGCGGTATCAGCACAGAGAACGAGCCCGCCCAGGCCCGAGCGCCGGCTGGACGGCAACTGCCGACGTCTACGTCATGTACTACGACGATGGGTCTCCTGACGAAGCAAAAGAGCCCGAAGGATATGCCAGTCCAGGTGAAATAATCCGTGACGAACGACTGGAAACGCAGTTCTTCGACGGGCCACGCGCGCATGTCTCCACCAGACTGCGCGAGCTGCTGGTGATCGCAGATGCAGCCGAATACGAGGCAGCCCGATCAGCGGCACAACGACTACGCACCAACGCGGTCCGAGCCATGACAGCCACCTTCCTGTTCCCCACGGAACGTGACTGGGCTGACGACGTGGTCCTCGGCGAGACAGCGCCGACGTGGCACTGGCGGATGCAGGCACTGGCGTCCGTCTCGTCTCCGAAGCACTTGGATGCGATTCTCACAGCGCAGGCCTCGCCGCATTGGGTGTCCGATTCCGATCTGCTCGCGGCAATAGTCGACGGAATCGGCGTAGAAGTGGCGGGAGCGTTGGCCAATGCCTTCGATTCCCCTGGCGGCTATGGCGTCGACGAACAGTCCGCGGTTCGCTCGAAGATCCTGGATGTGCTTGTCGGCATTCCGACCGACAACGCATTCCGCGCGATACTCGAGCGCGTCGACGTCAAGGGTGTCCGTCCGGTCTTGCTCGACGCGATGGCCCGTTATCCGCGGCGTGCATTTCGTCTTCTCGCGCAGAAGAACTGGTCGTTGTTCGATCGCCACGCGCGGGCGTATCCGGACGTGGCGATCGAGATAGCACCCGAATTGTCGCCCAGTGCGATCGCTCGACTCGGATCACTCGGAGCAGAAATTCCGCTGGCCGACGATCTGCCGCCGCTGATGGTGACTCCTCCATGGGTCGGCGTCAAGAAACGCCCTGCACCGGTAGTGATCACGGGGGTGGTAGCACCGACGATATCGAAGGTCGTTTGGCTCCCGGGCGAACTCGAGGAGCTGAAGGCGCGCCCGCACGACTATTCGTACACGACGTGGGATCTCCAAAAACAGTACGTCAAAGATCCCTCTCCTCACATCGTCAACGAGTGGCAGGCGATGACGATTTTCCTGTTGGCGCCGGACGAGACAGCGCGGCCCCTGCTGACCGAGTGGCGAGGCACCGAACTGGATGATCCGCAGCGGGTGGTGCAGCGATTCGAACTCGAGGCCCTCCCCTTGATGTTGCAGCTGTCGCGGGCGCACCCCGGCGCGGCGGCACCGTACCTTTTGCCCTTCGTGGATATCGCAGTGGCGCGATTGCAGGCCACTGCCCTGGCAACTCGGAAAACCTTGCGTATAGCCGCGTCGGAGTGGCTGATTCGTAATGCCGACGATGCAATCGCGTTGTTGGCCCCGGATGCCGTGGGATCGCCTGGTCAGCTCCGGGATCATGCGGTTGTGGCACTGCGCGCTGTGGGTCGTCGATGCGGAAATGATCACGTGTGCTCGATCGCGGAGCAGTACGGCTCTGACGTTGTGGCGGTATTGCGAGCGATGCTGGAGCAGGATCCACTGGAGATACTTCCAGCGAAGATTCCCCGTGTCGGCGTGTGGGCAGATTTGGACTCACTTCCCCCTGTCCTGACTGCTGATCGGTCGGCGCGACTGCCAAGTTCGGCAATCGGTCATCTGTTGACGATGTGTGCGATCAGCAAGCCGGATCATCCGTACCCCGGGTTGGCTGTGGCTACCACGGTCTGTGACAGGTCGTCGTTGGCAGCTGCGGCGTGGGAGTTGTTCGAGCGGTGGTGGGGCGAAGGGGCGCCGTCGAAGGACAACTGGATAGTCCTGGCTCAGGGATTCCTCGGCGACGATTCGACAGTCGCTGCACTGGTTCCGTTGATCCGGCGCTGGCCCGGCGAAAGTGGCACCGCGCGCGCACAATCCGGGCTCGACGCGCTGGCAGCAATCGGTTCAAGTCGATCGCTTACAGAATTGCACGACATGTCTCGGCGAATGAAGTTCAAATCACTGAAAAACGGTGCGGCTCAGCGCGTCACCGAGGTTGCTGAAAGTTTGGGGCTTGATCAGGATCAACTCGGGGATCGAATTGTCCCGGATCTGGAGCTGCCTGTGCTCGACTACGGTGGCCGCACTTTCACCATCGAATTCACAGAGACGTTGGTGCCGTACGTGATCGATGAGAAGGGCAAGAAGGCCAAAAGTTTGCCGAAGCCAATCGCAGGCGATGATCCTGCGATGGCCGAGGCCGCCCGCACGCAGTTCACTGCCTTCAAACGCGAGGTCAAGGCGGTGGCTACCGAGCAGATCAAGCGGCTCAATCGGGCCATGGTGACCGGGCGCCGTTGGAGCGCCGACGAATTCTCGCAGTATCTGCTGGGGCATCCGCTGATGGTTCACCTGGTCCGACGGTTGTTGTGGGCGTCGTGGGGCGAGGACGGCTCGCCGGCAGTGGTGTTACGGGTCGCCGTGGGCAATACGTGTGCCGATGTCGACGATCGCACAATCGCGCGGCCCGAGGAAATGATCGGCCTGGTACACCCCGCGCATATCCCGGAATCGATCAGTGCTTGGTCCGAGGTCTTTGCCGATCACGAGATTCTGCAGCCGTTCCCGCAGCTGGGGCGGCCGGTACACGATCCGAAACCCGAGGATGTGAACGGGAGCGGCCTGGACCGGTTCACCGGGGTGACCGCAACGCCGAGTCAGGCTCTGCGGCTGACATATCGAGGCTGGGAGCCCGTCTGGGAGAACCCGGCATCGTGGGGTCAGGGACTGCTGTACCGGCTCGGTGACTCGATGTCAGTGCTGCTGGGTCTCGAACCCGGAATGGGAACGGGAAGCCCATACGACGGCTACCCCGATCAGACGCTGGTCTCGGTCGAGGTTCGTGGTGGCACGCTGGCCGATGTCGATCGCGCGACGGTGTCGGAATTGCTCGCGGACCTCGAGGACTTTGCGTCGTGACTTCGAATGGGCTCGAACCTGTCGTCTAGGTGCGCTGCGCGTCGCCGAGTGCAGTCCGCGCGCGGCGGATGAAATACGTCAGCCTGGCGCGCGCCAACGCGATTCCACGCAACTGCCGGCCTGCTCTGATCGAGAGCCGATCACGATCGAGGAACAACGGAATCATGACCAGATCCCGGTACAGCGAATGTACGCGCGGATGCTCCGCCAACCACAGCGTCCATCGCCACCACAAGCGTGCCGACAACGTAGCGCCGACAACGCTTGTCCCGAAGACTGATTCCACGGCCGCCAACTGGACGTTCACAGCACGCCGAACGTCACGCTGCATCGGGCGGCTCGCCAATACGGAGCCAAGCGACCGCTCGTAGGCGAGCAGATATCCCACGTCGAACACGCTGTTCAGTGCAAGATCAGCACGTAGTAATGCACGGTCGGCAAGGCGGGCATGGGCGATCACGTGCAGCGCCACGTCATCAAGTGCAAGTTTGTCTCCTGCCGTCGGCACAATATTCTCCACTGCTTGTTCCCGTGTGAGCGCGTGTCGCGCAAAGCGAGGCAGAAGGTGCGAGTGGATTTCGACGGAACCATGTCGATCGTCTCGAAGCAGTGCCGGTTCTTGATGGTCGTCGTGATCGACGGAATCCGTGGACACCTCGTCGGACCGCACCATGCGGTACCCGAAGTCGATGATCGCGTCGTTGGCGGGGACGGCGTGGGATTGGTCCACGACCAAGAGATCTATGTCGGTCATTCGGCGTGCCGCGGGATTGGGCCAGATGTTGCGTTCGAGCAGCGCCGCACCTTTGAGTGCAACAGTGGGAAACCCCTTATCGCGCAGCATCTCCTGAAGTTCGTCCCGCTGGGATTCCAAATCGGCGATCCGTACTGCATTCCGATGGTGAACGAGGCTCAGTGTCAATTGTGGACTGGAAGCGACGGCAGTCGATGTTGCCAGCATCGTTGCAAAACTCGGCGGCAGGATCGAGGCGAACCCAGCGTCGACGGCTGCAGCAGCGAGTAGTGGTAGCACCTTGTGGCGGGCGGCAACGTCGATGAGGCGTGGCCAGTCGTCATCACTACACGAACGGATGAGCTCAGCTCCATCCGTAGGGTCGAGCATCGCGATCAGATACTGCGTGTCACGCATGACGCCACCAAATCCTCGATTGCGGCGATCCCGGAATCCAGGTGCTGCCGAGTGAGGCTGAAGCAAGCCGTAGTCGACAGCAGTGCAGCGATGTTGCGAAGCGTCAGCCGGTGATCGTCTGACCACAATGCTGACTGTTCGGCCAACGATTGCAAGGCTAGAGCGGTGGGCATTGGCGCAACGCGCGTCGTGTCACTCCACCCCGCGAGGATCACCAGTACATCGATCCCCCGCACCCCAGCCACAATGTCAGGTGGCGTGGGCAAAGTTGTCGGGTCAAGTGTCCAGACTGGGGGTTCATACGGCAGGTGCAGAAGCTCGCGACTGCTGATCTCCGGCAATACATCGAACGTGCCCGCTTTGACGTGGATGCGACGCGGTAGACCGACAGCGTCTTCGCCTCGGATGAAGATGCCCTCGTCCGCGTGAAGCTGCGCACCCCGCAGGGCCAGCGCCAGAGCCAACGTGGTCTTACCTGCCCCCGAATGCCCGGCAATCGCCACCCGTACACCACCACAATCCACCAAAGCAGCGTGCAAGCGTGTCCACTCCTCGATGCGGGCCGCGGTCATCACATCGCGGTGCACAGTGCGATAAATACTTTCGGCGGTATGCAGACCGTCGAGCTCGACCAAGGTTTCGGTCGCGCCGTCCAGCGTGGAACGGATCGCCACATCCCAGCGCCCGGATACAGATTCACTGGGCACGATGTGCGCGTGCACCTCGTGGCTGGCGGCCCATGGGCCGGCGATCTTGTGTTCGACAACACCGACTTCCGGGACCGCTGCTCCTGTGACACGTGCGTCGACCCATAGGTACTGCGAACTTATGTACTCCGCACCGCGCACCGTCACGAACGACTCACACCAACAACCGCGACGCGTTCAGTTGTCCGTAGGTTTCATTAACCACGGATTGCGCTTCAGCAGTGGGGATTTCCAGGACTTCGGCGACACCATCGACAATGTCGGCGACGGTCCGTCCGTCGCACAATTCCCAGACCAAGGTCGCAATCGGATTGAGGTGGTGCGCTATCTCGCTGGAGCTGTCGTACAGCACAACTCCGTCAGCGAGATCGTTGCTTTCCACGCTCTGCGCGCGCCGCGGTCGGGTATCTACGAGCAATTCAGTCATGGGAGCTCCCGTGGATGTGTCGTGGAATCAGAGAGTGAAGCGTCGTGAATATTCGGATTCGAGTGCGCCTGACCGAAGTAAGGTCCGGTTGGTGGCGATACCTGGCGACAACGACAGGCAGGTCAGCATGCCAGATGCGCTGGCATCCACCACAAACTCCCCGAGGGAGCGATACTCACCAGCCCACTGCGCAAACTCAGCAGAATGAGATTCAGGATCGGGAATGGCGGCAAGAATCGTCTCGAATGCACGGGAGTTCACCAGGACCGCGTGCACTCCACGGTTTTCCGCGCTGACGCGAATCAATGACGAATCCCCGAAAAGGCTGCCGTCGCGCGATTTCGGATCATGACCGAAATGCACCACGTCCCACTCGAGATTATAGAGTTCAGCCCGTGCCGCATCGAGGATCGACGACGACACATCGAGCAGATCGAGATTGTCGGCAGCGACGAGAACTGAACCCCATTCCTTCTCTGCTGCCCGTGCGATGGCGCGACGCCAGGAGACCGCAAATCCGATGGCCGGGTTCGTACGGTCCTCGCTTGCCGAAACTCTCTCTACACCATCAATGTTCGCGAGTCGGTTGAACTTTTTCCATGAATGGGACCACCGTTCCCGGTCCGTATCAAGATTTACGAGCGCAACTCCCATGGTCGCCGCAGGCCCACCTTCATAGATCGCCCGCGTGCGTGCCACACCCTGTATGAGCGCAATATCGCACGCCCCCTCAGCGACGAGCCAGGCCGACAAGGAAAACTCACTCTCACCCGAACCGGTGGCGAACGCAGATAGTCGGTCACGCAAACGCTCGTAGGCACTACTGCGCACGATCACTGCCGCACCAGAGAACCCGGCTTCGGGCCCGTGGACAACTGCACAGTCGACATCCCCGGGGAGATCAACCATGACGTTTCGGAGTTTGTACGGCAGCGCACCGTCGATGACGTGCTCTTCGGAAAGGAACACCACGGACTCCCAGCCCAACAGAATGGCCTTGTCGATTCCCGCGACAAACGCACTCGCCAATCGCCACGGATCCTCGGTGTCCTCCGCTGGCACGACTCGGTGCACTGCCAAATCCACCGATTCAGCCTCGGCCAGACACGACCGCCACGGCGCAACACGGCGATCGTCACTCAGGACAAGCACTCCGCCGAAGATCAGCTCAGGCTTCTGCACGCTTCGTTCAGCGCGCTCGCGAATGCTCGGATACGAGTTGCCCAAGTGTTTCGAGAACTGGCGGTGCACCGACTCGACATCCCAGCCGATCTCTTGCCACCCGAGTAGATAGTTGTGAATCCGATCGTCCCAATTGATCCGGTACGGCACACCGGCCGGACGTTCGAACCGGTGGAGCCAACCGAAAGTCGGAAGGCACACCACTTTTCCGCCGTTGATCCGGAACTTCTCGTGGATGTAGCCCTCTTCACCACCAAAACCGGTGAAGTGCGAATTCAATCCAGGCCAGGCCTCACGTCGACACGCAAACGACCCCAACCCCTGCATGGTGATCTCGAACGGAACTTCCGGGTTCGCCTTCGCCCGCGGATCAACGCCCCAGGATCCGAACATCCCTCGTCGCCAGACCGGCTCCATGTGAGTGGCGGCGATGTGTGAGGAGTCCTGCGACAGCATCGGGCCTTGGATCAGATCATCAGTTTCCGGATGCGCGTCGAAATATGCCAGCAACGACGCCAACGACCCGGGCGCCAAGATCACATGGGAATCGAGCACCAACACGTACTTCCCAGTTGCCTTGCGGAACAGCACATCTCGAACTGCCGTCGAGCGTACCTCTGTGAACGGTATATAGCGGAACCGCTCCACGTACTTCGCGAAGGACTCGAGCATCGGCGCCGGCAGACCCTCGGGAAAATTGTCCAACAACACGAACTCGACCCGGTCGAGGACTTCACGATGGTGAGTCAATATCGAGTGGATCGTGAAATACGCGCCATCGAAATCGTCGTACGTCGCAATGGCAATCGTCAGATCCACCGATTGGCCGTGCGGTGGTGTCTCCTTCACCGACACGGTTCCCGTGCTCTGAAGTTTCTTCAGAGCACGGTGCAGGGCGGCATCGAACTCACTCATCGTGTGCCCGCTCATCGTGTGCGTAGCCCCTCGTTATCGACAAGGCTCAGGTCGGCTCAGTTGGATTTGTGGGTTCTGTCGGGAACGTGGGTTCTGTCGGATCCGTGGGCTGTGTCGGCTCGGTTGGTTCTGTCGGGTTAGTGGGCCCCGCCGGGATGGTGGGTTCCGTCGGTTCGGTCGGATTCGTGGGTTGCGTCGGATCAGTTGGATTCGAGGGATTCGAGGGATCAGTCGGGTTCACAGGGTCCGTGGGAGTCGCAGGATCAGTGGGAGTCGTTGTTGTCGTGGTTCCACCCGGTTCCGCAGGATTCCCCGAGGTCCCGGCGTTTCCCTGGCCCTGCCCGCGACTCGGCAAACCCGACAAGTTCGGAGTGTCACCTGACGCAAAGGCCGGTGCGGCACCACCCAAGCTGATGGACGTCACCACCGGAACCGTGACTGCAGATGCTGCAAGCACGGTTTTCACAAATTTCCGTCGATCTACCGGAACAGTCTGAAAAGCATCGCCATCCACGGGCGTCCTCCCGAATCCACTCATTCACGCTCAATCGACCTGTCTGCGACAAAGCTAGCATTCTTTCAGCGAACAAACCGACCCGAAACGCTGATTCTGGTTGATTTCAGCAACCATTCAAAATCTTCCTGCGGGTTTTCGCACAAGAACTAATCCAGCACGCAGATCATCGGGCGCAGATCTTTTCATCCGCAGCGGACAAACATTACGCTGCCACCTAGCTGCACGTTTAACGATCGCAGCCGATATCAACACACATGTCCAGACCTTGGAATGCTCGCGCCACAGCCGGGGCCAACCGCCCGCACTGCCAATATCTTCCACACGGCACATCCATAGCAACTTTCCCTGGTACATCTTGTCGATAACTGAAAAGTTGATGCGATAACTGGCCCTGGCAATCCACGTTTCCAGTCAGATCTGTGGACGACACCGCTCAATCTCAGTCGACTCCGACGCGCCGCGGCGGGGTTATGCCGACAGATCCACGTCGCATCAGTACCGTGATGTGATCGAGCCAACTTTTTGGCAATAAAAGAGAGGGTCAACACATGGACTTGGCAGCAATTGGCGTGGGCGTCGGGTACGCGTCTGTCGCGTTGTCGATCTTGGTTTTCGTAGGCGGCTGTATCGCCCTGTTCATCCTGTCGATTCGGCAGTAAATCGGCGCTCGCGCGCGCCGCGCGATCATCCAGGTGTGCCTACTTGTCCGATGCGGCAGGTAGGGCTCCGGGGACTCTTCACTGGATCGATTCCGGAAGAGTCGGACATCTTGCGAACTCGCAGAGAACCTCAGCGTAGGTGGGACTACCGTAGAACCGTCGTCTACAACTCGAGGAGCACGGAATGAGCATCCAGTCGGTTGAATCGCACCGCCACCGCGTCGTGGTGATCGGTTCCGGCTTCGGTGGATTGTTCGGCACTCAGGCTCTCAAAAAGGCCGATGCCGAAATTACGATGATTGCGCGTACCACCCATCATCTTTTCCAACCCCTTCTCTACCAGGTGGCCACGGGAATTCTGTCCGTCGGCGATATCGCGCCGGCAACCCGATTGGTCCTCCGCAAACAGAAAAATGCGCAGGTACTGCTCGGTGAAGTCGAGACGATCGACTTGGAGAAGAAAACCGTGACGTCACGGCTGTTGGAACGGGTCACCGTGACGCCGTTCGACAGTTTGATCGTCGCAGCAGGTGCCGGACAGTCGTACTTCGGAAACGATCACTTTGCCGAATTCGCGCCAGGCATGAAAACAATCGATGACGCGCTCGAGCTTCGCGGTCGTATTCTCGGTGCGTTCGAGCAGGCTGAACTGTCTGACGATCCCGCTGAGCGCGCACGCCTGTTGACGTTTGTTGTCGTCGGCGCAGGTCCGACGGGTGTTGAGCTTGCAGGTCAGATCGCGGAGTTGTCGCGCCGGACCCTCGATGGCGCATTCCGGAAAATCGATCCACGTGAGGCTCGGGTTGTTCTGCTGGACGGTGCGCCTGCGGTGCTTCCGGTCTACGGCGGCAAGCTGAGCCGCAAGGCTGCAGAAACGCTCGAGGGTCTTGGTGTCGAGATTCAGTTGGACGCCATGGTTACCGATGTCGACAACGACGGACTGATCATCAAGGAGAAGGACGGCACACTGCGCCGTATCGAGTCGCAGTGCAAAGTGTGGTCGGCCGGTGTCCAGGCGAGTCCGCTCGGCAAGCAACTGGCGGAGCAGAGCGGCGGCGAGACGGATCGCGCGGGGCGTGTCATGGTCAACCCGGACTTGTCACTGCCGGGCCATCCCAATGTGTTTGTTGTCGGCGACATGATGTCGTTGGACAAGCTGCCGGGCTTGGCGCAGGTTGCAATGCAGGGTGGCAAGTACGCAGCCAAGCAGATCAAGGCCGATATCGACGGCCAGACCCCCACGACTCGGGTTCCCTTCAAGTACTTCGACAAGGGAAGCATGGCCACCATTTCGCGTTTCAGCGCGGTGGCCAAGGTAGGCAAGCTCGAGATCAGCGGTTTCATCGGCTGGGTGGCGTGGTTGGCCATCCACCTTCTGTATCTGGTCGGCTTCCGCTCGCGTGTGTCCACGATCCTGTCGTGGACGGTGACGTTCTTCGGTCGTGGCCGCGCTCAGATGGCATCGACGGAGCAGCAGGTGTTCGCTCGAAATGCCATGGGAGAGTTGGAGAAACACAACAAATCCAAGGCAGCGGTCGAGAGTGGAAAAGGCAAGCCTGAACAGGCTGCCGGCTAAACCTTTCGATTGACGCGCACACGGCGGTGGAATGTGATTCCACCGCCGTTGTGTCGTGCGCAGGTCGGGCGGCGTCAGTTGCCGATCGCTGAGACGTCCGTGATGTTCGCAAGGCGCACCTGCCCCTTGGAAACCAGTCGGCCTTGCTCATCGGTGATCCGCACCTCCCACAGCTGGGATGTACGACCGCGATGAATCGGGGTGGCCTCAGCGGTCAGTGTCCCTTCGCGGGTAGCGCGCAGAAAATCGGTGTTGTTGTTGACGCCGACAACGTGTCCGCGCTCCCCCAGCCACACCGAGCCGCCGATGCTGGCCAATGATTCCACTACGGAGCAGTACACGCCGCCGTGCTGAATGCCTGCCGGTTGGTGCAGCGTCGGCGTGACCGTCCACTGAGCGCGAACTCGATCCGGTGTCACATCCGTGTATTCCAAACCGATGGTGGCGTCGAATCCGGTTCCGAGCAAGTTCTTGATATCTGCGATGTCAGCTGTGTCGGACATGCGTTCTCCATCTGTGTTTCCCGTGGCGCCGGTGCGGCTGCCGCTGACTACTTGCCTACACCAGCATTAACTCGAGCATCGATTCAGGTCCAGAAAGACGAACAGGCGGGTTCCGCATCGTGACGATGCGGAACCCGCCATGGGAAGGACCGGGAGTCTCTGCAGCCCTCAGGACTCCGGCGCGGTCCGGCAGTTTCTTGCACTCAGCGGTTCGTTCTCTCCGCTTCGTGTTCCTCAATCATAGGCAAGGTTTACCTAATTAAGCAAGCGTTTCGGCAAACTGATTCCAACGCGGACGCGCGGCGATCTTCCGACGAGACCGCACCGGAACTCCGACGCCGACAAATGCGTCGAGTAATCCTTGTCCGCGGCGCTGCGCCGCCGTTTCGCCGCCGCCGGCGAGAATCGGGACATACGCGGTTGCTCCCAGGATGGCCTCACCCACCAAGCCCCAGAAACGATAGGGATCAATCGGCGCGCAACGAGACACTGCGGCAAGCACCGCATGCAGGGCGCCCAGGCACCGGTGCGCAGTCCACACGAAAAGCGCAGCTTCGCAGGGCATGTCGACAACGCCGTCCCGGCCGTACTCCGTACCTCCTGGAGCAACGCGCAACGTTTCGTCGACCACGCCCGCCCAGTCGATGCCGCTGTCACTGTCCATGTGTATCCAGAGGTTCTCGAGTCCGGGGTCCCACGCCGAGCCCTCCGCCACAATCGACGCGGTCACGCGGCCGACGACGGCATGGATCAAGGACGTCGCAACCTGAATTGCCGCAGCTTCGGGATTGTCCAGATCCTGGAGCGATCGCACATACAGCTGCTCGACTCGTTCGCTCTGCAGTCCGGTGCTCAGTTTCCACCATCGGCGTTTGCCCTCACCAGCCATCGCAGCAACTGCATACACGCGCGGGTAATCGGGATTGAGCGCCCGTAAGCGTGTGCATGTGCGGCTGAATGCGTCAGTCCGGAAATCCAGGTTACGAATCTGCACATGCTCGGTGGTCAGGGTCATGGTCACCATGCACTCCAATCGGCCGTAGGGGTCTTACACACTCAACATAGGTTAGCCTCACCATAATTCAAGAGTAAAGATCTGTGAGCCTCGGCACGCATATTCGGTCCGGAAACCAACCCGCGCGAGGTTCCCGGGGATAGGGTTCCGTAACCTAAGATCTGAAATCCCTGCGAGCCAAGACCAGGAGTTCGATCCACCAGTGACCATGACCGACACGCCCGGGAGCGAACATCCGCGCGGGCCCAGCGAGAACTACGGACGACGTGTCGTACCCCGAGGACCGGCGCCCGTCCGATTGCGCATCCTTGCCGGACTGTTCGACGTCGCAATCATCGCGCTCCCTCTCGTGATCGGCTGGTACATAGTCCAGTCCTTGCAGGACGACAACGGCGGCGGTGAAGCTGATCGCGCAGTGTTCGGCGGGACAGCAATCGCCATCGCTATCGGGCTTCTCATCTGGAACCTCGGGTTCCGTGACGGAACGGTTGGCCGTACCTCCGGAAAAGGTTGGGTCGGCCTGATCACCCGGGATGCACAGACCAAGCAACCCATTGGCGTCAGACGCGCACTCTTGCGCCCGATCAACCGATCCGGAATCGACGTTGTCCGCGAAAGCACCGCTCGCGACGAGGGGTTCGCCGAACTCGAGCGCGACAACTCGGTATCAGCCACCCGCAGGCGTCGTCTCATCGGTCTTGCAGTTCTAACCGTCCTTCTGGTGTTGGTCATGCTTGCCAGCATCGCGGTCGGAGCGCGTCCGCTCACTTTTGCCGAGATCTTCCATGCAATCTTCAACTCCGACGGGTCGCAAACCGACATCATCGTGCGAACTCTGCGCGCGCCGCGAACAATCCTGGGCTTGGTTGTCGGCATCGCGCTGGGAATTGTCGGTGCACTCATTCAGGGGCACACCCGAAATCCGCTTGCCGACGCCGGCCTCCTCGGCCTCAATGCCGGCGCTGCCTTCTTGGTTGTCATGTCGATCTACCTGTTCGGATTCACCGCACCGAGTCAGTACATGTGGTTTGCATTCGCTGGTTCGTTCATCGCGAGTGTTGTCGTATTCGGCTTGTCATCCATCGGCAACGGAGGTTCCAGTCCGCTCAGCCTGGCTCTCGCCGGGGCCGCTGTCGCGTTCTTCCTCCAGGCCATGACCAATGCGGTCATCATCCTCGACCAGGCAAGCCTCGACGCGTACCGCTTCTGGGTGGTCGGCTCGGTGTCCGGACGCGGATTCGACGTGTTGTGGCAGGTGCTTCCCTTCTTAGTCGTCGGTCTCGTCATTGCTCTCGCGAGCACGCCAGGACTCAATGTCCTCAGTCTCGGAGACGACGTAGCCAAAGCGCTCGGAACCAACATCGTCTTCAGTCGCACTCTCGGCATTGTCGCGATCACCTTGCTGACCGGCGCCGCCACCGCTGCCTGTGGACCTATCGCCTTCATCGGCCTCGTCGTGCCACACGTTGCCCGGGCAATCACCGGCCCTGATTACCGTTGGCTCGTCCCGTACGCGGGTCTACTCGGCGCGATCATGTTGATCACCGCCGACATCATCGGACGCGTTGTCGTCCGTCCGGGTGAACTACAGGTCGGAATCATTCTGGCGATCTTCGGCGCGCCGTTCTTCATCGCTCTCGTACGGCGCAGGAAGTTGGCAAGTCTGTGACCATCACACAAGGCAAAGTTCTCCGGGGTGAACCTTCAGCACTCCCCCGAACTGTTCCCTCCCGTAGGGCACTTCGCATCGGTTCGTTCTCGCTCGTGTATCGGCCGCTTGCGGTGTCGGTGTGCATCGCGCTGACAGTCGCCCTCTTCGTCCTGATCTGCCTGAGCGTCGGTCGCGGCGACTATCCGATCTCCATCCCGGACGTGATTTCTGTGCTCTTCGGCGGAGGCACGAAAACGCAGAACCTCATCGTCTTCGATCTCCGCCTGCCCCGATCACTGACAGCACTGTTCATCGGTATGGCACTCGGCATCGCCGGCGCGATCACGCAGACCATCGCCCGCAATTCACTCGCCAGTCCGGACATCCTGGGTATCACCGCCGGTTCCAGCGCCGCCGCTGTCGCACTGATCGTTCTCGGTGGTGGCGGATCGTTTGTGGGTCTGCTTGCGACACTCGGCATTCCGCTGGCAGCACTCGCGGGCGGACTGTTGACGGCTGTGGTCATCTACTCGCTGGCGTGGCGCAAAGGCGTCGAAGGATTCCGTCTGATCCTGATCGGCATCGGTGTCAACGCGATGTTGGTGGCAACGACGGGATGGCTCTTGATCTCCGCGGACATCAACGACGCGTCCCGAGCGCAGGTATGGCTGAACGGGTCATTGAACGGAGCGACCTGGAATCAGATGTGGCCGGTTGCCGTCGCCGTGGTTCTGGTCGGCGGATACGCCGTGATCGCGTCGTTCACCATGGGCGCACTGCGATTGGGCGAGGACAACGCGACGTCGCTGGGCGTGCGCCTGCAGTCGTCACAGGCCAAGCTCCTGCTCTCGTCCGTCGCGTTGGCTGCGATCGCCACCGCCGCTGCCGGGCCGGTGGGCTTTGTCGCCCTGGCTGCGCCGCAGGTCGCGATGCGCTTGGTGCGATCGGCCGGCCCCCCGATCGTCGCGTCGGCGCTCACCGGCGCTGTGCTTGTCGTCGGCAGCGACGTAATCGCCCGCACGGTTCTCCCCGTCGAATTGCCCGTCGGCATCGTGACATCTGCGCTCGGCGGACCGTTCCTGCTCTACCTCTTGGTTCGTAACAATCGGAAGGTCACAGCATGACCACGTTGTCCCAGTCCGTCGACGCCCCCGCGCGGCTCGTCGCAAAGGATCTCACCCTGGGTTACGGGGATCGCATCATCGTCGACGGTCTGGATATCGAAATCCCGACCGGTGTGATCACGACGGTCATCGGACCGAACGGCTGCGGTAAGTCGACGCTCCTACGCGCTCTCGGACGACTCCTCAAGCCCAAGAGCGGTTCGGTTGTGTTGGACGGCAAGGCAATCAGCTCGATGAAGACCAAGGACGTGGCACGAGTCCTCGGCATGCTGCCCCAGACTCCTGTCGCTCCGGAGGGTTTGACCGTCGCCGATCTGGTTGCGCGCGGCCGCCATCCCCACCAATCGTGGATCCGGCAATGGTCGGCCGACGACGAAGGTGAAGTGGCTCAGGCGCTCGAGCTGACCGGGGTATCGGACCTTGCTGATCGCCCGGTCGATCAGCTGTCCGGCGGTCAGCGCCAGCGGGCCTGGATCTCGATGGCGCTCGCCCAGGGCACCGACATCCTGCTGCTCGACGAGCCCACGACGTACCTGGATCTTGCGCACTCCATGGAGGTCCTCGACCTCGTGGATCAATTGCACGAGGAAATGGGCCGCACGGTGGTCATGATCCTGCACGATCTCAATCTCGCGGTGCGCTACAGCGATCATCTGATCGTGATGCGGGACGGGGCTATCGTCGCTTCGGGCGTTCCGAAGGACATCATCTCCACGGAACTGCTCCTCGATGTGTTCGGCCTCGAAGCCGCGGTCATCGACGATCCGGTCTCGGATCGTCCGTTGATCGTGCCCATCGGAACTCGGCACGTTTTCGGTACCGTCGGCGGACCTGTCGCTAAGCGCTCCTGAGGGTCACTCGCTCATCGGCCGATGATTGTCCGCACCAACTTCACTCCCTGCCCGAGTGACACCGTCGGCAAGTACGCCCGCCCGACTGCGTTACCGATGCTCGGCAATGCAGCGGGATCGGCGAACACCATGTGCAGAGGCACATACCGCGGCTGAAACTTCGATTTGAAAGCCAGCAGTGAGCGGAAGCCGTATACCGGTTCGAGGGTGCGCCCCAGGAATTCGAGTACGTTGTCCATCACGCCGGCCAACGTCATGACCTCGGGCTCGATCGAATTCGAACTGTCATCCGTTGCGACCTTCGCGAGCGGCGCGCCCGAGAGGCTCAGGAATTCGAATCCTTCGGATTCCAAGCTCAGGGCAGCTGACGCGATCAAGAACTCCATGGTCGGCCGGAAACCCTCGGAGCGTCGCCGCATGAAGTCGAGAGTCCAGCCGACAATTCGGCCACCGCGGTAGACCGGCAGCCACGACGTGACGCCGTGGACTGTGCGTTCCTCGTCGACCGCGATCAAGCAACGCACGTTGTCGTCGTCGATCTCGTTGAGTCCGCCGAGCGTGAAACCCATTTCGGGCATTCCCTTGTCGGCGACCCATTCCTCGGAAATTGCGACAATCTGATCCTTGACTGCAATCGACGCGTGCGGATAGTTGATCCATTCGGCCGTGATGCCGGACTTCTTCGCCCGGTTGAGTGCTGTTCGAATGTCCTGGAATCGTTTACCGGTGAAGGCGATCTCACCAAGGTCGAGCATGGTTTCCTCGGCAACCTGCAGACCACTCCAGCCCATCGAATCCGTGATCGCTCGGACGTCGTCTGTAACCGAGTAGAAGCACGGAATCCAACCGTTTGCTGTGGCGAATTCTGCAAATTCTTCGATGGCGCGCCGCATCCGATCAGGTGGCCCCACCGGGTCGCCAGTAGTGAGTGCAACCCCGGAAATAACGCGGTAAGCGACGTAGCTGGAACCGTCGGAGGAGAACCAGAAGGTGTTTCCCTTCCACGTCGTCATCCACGACAGCGGGCTTCCCGTTCCCGCGATCAACATCTCGCGGGCCCGCCCGGCATCCCGAGGATCAAGCGCGTCGACGGGTTTGCGGAAGGTCACGAACACGAGAATCGACGCGGCCACCCAGAACACGACTCCGGTCCATTCGAACAGCAGAGTTGCTTCGATGTCGACGGGGAGAAGCCGCGGATCAACCAGTTGCAGATATACCGGCGGCACCAACCGTTGCGGGAAATCCGCCAGCAGCACCGCGACGGTCGGCTCACGGTCGAACCCGTGACGGGCAACCATCCCTCCGCCCACGTACACCACAATCAGACCGGCGAGCAGCACCAACAGCGACACTGCGAGTTTTCGGTAGGTTCCCGGCGGAGCGGACACGTCGAAGTATCGCCGCGTGAGGATCAGCATGATCAGCACGAACAACGGGGTGAGGAACGGAACCAGCGTCCGATACACGTTGGGGTCACCGATGCCGTAGAACAAGCTGTCGCTGTCGGCCGCGTCGATGAACCGAATGACGAAGTTTCCGATCGACAGAATCAACAGGACCACCTGTGCGCACACGGTGGCGATCCACGCGAAGCGCCGGCCGCGGCGTAGCCCGTCGCTGAGCACGAGCACGAATATCGAGGGCATGAGCGAGAGCAAGGTCGGCCCGATCCCCGACAATCGCAGTTCCAACAAACCGCGTCGGCAATCAGGATCGGTCGAGGACTCGGCACACAGGTCACGGACCTCGGCCACTGTCCAGGGAACGCCGCGGAACAGATCTCGGAGAACGGCCAGTGGTCCCACTGCTTCCGGGGAGAGCGCCGCGATCATCGGCCCGATCGCGCTTGCGGCGACAACTATCGCCACGAGCACTCTGCCTTCCCGCGCAGTGCCGACGATCCGGTCACCGCGGGCGGACCGACCGACGATCCATGCACCGATCACCAAGCCGACGACACCCGCGAAGAGGCGAATGACGTCCTGAAGCTGCCCACTGAACAACGCGAGTGTGATGGTGAGAGCCAGAACGCCCACCCGGATGCGTCGACGCCACAGCGTGCCCATATTCGCGGTTGCGACCATGAGAGCACCCACAACCCAGGCGCTGGCGCCCACCGCGGCTCCCGAATGGAGGCGAAATCCCCAGCTCGCGTCGACAACCTTGGCCAACGACGCCCATCCCAGTCCGAGGATCACGCCGAGTACCTGCGTTGTCACCGCGGCGATCGCGAGTTTTGCCGTGCCCATGCGCCGTTCGAGGGGTGCGGCGACAACGAGCAACAGCACGGTTGCGCCGATGTACCGCAGAAGGTTGCCCTCCCACAGGGCAGATGTCAGGGGTGTCCACAATCGCCCGTGTTGCAGCGAACCCATCCCGGCGGCAATCTGGTGGGCCAGTGACCTCGGCGGCCCGTGCATCAGGCTTCCCGTCGCCGCACCCAGCACCCACGTGATGACGACCAATGACGTCGTCAGCGGTGCGTCTCGAATTCCGAAACGGACAAGCTCGCGGAATTTGCTCCCGTACGCCGACAATCGGGCCGAAAGATTCGTGGGCTCCGAGGAACTGTCGATCTTCATCTGCGCGCGACTACTTTCTACTGATCGACTCTGCTCTGACGTGGCCACGATCTCCGTCCACGTTATCTGTCCTACAGCTCACTATGTCCAATACCACATCGATTGATTCACCCGTACTACTACCAGTAGTACGTATTTCGTCGTGGAAGTCCGTAGAATCGAAGGATGGCAGGTCTAGGTGAACTCGAACGCGCGGTTATGGATCATTTGTGGTCTACAACCGAACCCCAAACTGTGCGACAGGTACATGAAGCACTCGCGACACATCGCGAACTGGCGTACACGACGGTCATGACCGTTCTGCAACGCCTTGCGAAGAAGCACCTGGTGATTCAGCAACGTGACGATCGTGCACATCGCTATCTCCCGGTGAACAAGCGTGAAGAGTTGGTGGCAAGTCTGATGGTCGACGCGCTGGCTCAGGCGCCGGAGTCCGGCGGTCGGGCTGCAGCTCTGGTTCACTTCGTGGGACAGGTCAACGCCGACGAGGCCGACGCACTACGCGAAGCACTTGCCGCTCTCGAGGTGCGCGAATCCGCGAAAAAAGATGTGCGGCCGTAGATTTTCTAGGCCCAGCTGATTTCTTCGTGCATGATGACTAGGTCATGAACGCCACCACTGCACTGGTTTTCGGAATCCTCGCGCTATTGCTCGCGGGCCCGGTACCAGCACTCCTGAGCCGCTCTACGTGGCCGTACCGGGCGCCGCGCGCGGCGCTCGTTCTGTGGCAAGCCATCGCACTTGCCGCGGTGTTGTCAGCCTTCAGCTCGGGCTTGGCCATTGCCAGTCAGCTTCTGGTTCCAGGACCGGACGGCCGGCCGACCACTGCCCCGACCGCTGAGATCGACGCTCTCGGTTTGCCGCTCTGGATTCTGTACGTCGTGGTGTTTGCACTCACCCTGCTCATCGGCGCCAAACTGATTTTCTCGATCCTCCAAGTCGGGGTTCGAACGCGTCGTCGACGCGCACGCCACCGGATTCTGGTGGATCTGCTCGACGACTGCGCCATGCCCGCTGCGGTGGAGCGCACCCCGGACTTACGAGTTCTCGATGTCGAAGAGCCCATCGCGTACTGCCTGCCCGGCATACGTCAGCGTGTGGTCCTGAGCCAGGGAACACTGCAGAACCTCGATCATGCCGAGGTCAAGGCAATTCTCACGCACGAACGTTCACACCTGCGTGCTCGTCACGATCTGGTTCTCGAAGCGTTCACGGCCGTCAATCATGCGTTCCCCCGGTTCGTTCGTAGCAAGTCCGCCCTCGGATCCGTCCAATTGCTGGTCGAATTGCTTGCCGACGATTCCGCTGTCCGGGTGACCGGCCCAACTCCCCTCGCCCGCGCACTCGTCGCGTGTGCAGGTTCGACCGCACCGCGGGGCGCAATGGCAGCCGGTGGCCCCTCGACGCTGATTCGAGTCCAGCGACTCTCGACGGATGCCGCCGACCCCCGTGTTGCGGTGTGCGCCTATCTTGCCGCCATCACGATTCTGGTGGTCCCCACCGTTGCCGTCGCCGTGCCGTGGCTCACCGAACTTCGCTTACTTCTCAACGCGTACTAGGGTCTTGACCAGCAGAACGCGCTGTAGTAGTGCAGGTCACAGCCGGGGTTACCTGACTTCCCGGCAGCACGTGGCGTACAGTAGAGCCCGGCCACCATCGTGGTTCATCAACATTTAACGGCACACAGCCCAATTCCCCGCAGTATGCGTTCGGATTGCCAGGTGACATGTGCCCTGGCTCGTCCCTTTGCGAACTGTGTCGTGTGTTCAAGCATGGCTTCTTCCGCTCCGCGACGTGCCCGTAGTCCGGAGAGGTTTCCGCGTGACCAACGCTGTCCAAATGTCGTCTTCTGAGAACATCGACGAAGATGTAGTAACACCCGCCGCTGACGCAGTTTCAGCTGAACCCACCATTACTTTTGCCGAGATCGGCCTGCCCGAGCAGCTTGTTGCCGCTCTGGCCCGTAACTCCATCACTGTCCCGTCCCCCATCCAGGCTCAGTCCATCCCGGACGCACTTGCCGGCACCAACGTTCTGGGCCGCGCACAGACCGGATCGGGCAAGACCCTCGCCTTCGGCCTGCCGATGCTGACCCGCCTGTCGCGCCACGAAGATCGCCCGGCCGCCAAGCGCCCCCGCGCACTCGTGCTGGTCCCCACCCGTGAACTTGCATTCCAGGTGGTCGACTCCCTGAACTCCTACGCCGGCGCCCTCGGACTCACGGTCCGTCCCGCTGTCGGTGGTACGCCGTTCGCCAAGCAGGTCGACCAGCTCCGCCGCGGCGTGGACGTACTCGTCGCTACGCCGGGCCGTCTCGGCGATCACCTGCGCCAGGGCACCTGCATCCTCGACTCGGTGGAAATCACCGCACTCGACGAAGCCGATCAGATGGCAGACATGGGCTTCCTCCCCGAGGTTCGCTCGATCCTCGGCGAGACCCCGGCAGACGGACAGCGTCTACTGTTCTCCGCAACCCTCGACCGTGAGGTCCAGTCGCTGGTCCGCCAGTTCCTGGCCAACCACGTCACCCACTCCACCGAGGACGGCCGCGCAAGCGTCGACACGATGGAGCACTACGTACTTCTCGTCGATCGCGGACAGAAGGACGCGGTTCTCGCCGAGATCGGTGCCCGCGACGGACGCACGATCATGTTCGCCCGCACCAAGCTCGGTTGCGAAGGCATCACCGATCGCCTCCGCGCAGTCGGCATCGCGGCAGAGTCGCTGCACGGCGGCAAGGCACAGAACCAGCGCACCCGCGTCCTCGAGCGTTTCAAGAACGGCCGCACTCCCGTGCTCGTCGCCACTGACGTCGCAGCCCGCGGCATTCACGTCGACGGCATCGACCTCGTTGTGCATGTCGATCCCCCGGCTGATCACAAGGACTACCTTCACCGCGCAGGCCGTACGGCTCGCGCCGGCGAGAAGGGCACCGTCGTTGCGATCGTTCTGCCGAACCAGAAGCGTCAGTTCAAGCGTCTGACCGGAATGGCCGGCGTCAACGCCGCTGCTGTGCCCGTCACCCCGGGTTCCGCAGAGCTCGCTCGCATCACCGGAGCGAAGAAGCCCACCGGAGAACCGTTGCGCGAGAGCTCTTCTCGTGGCGAGCGTTCCTTCGGCGACCGCGGTGGTTCACGTGGATACCAGGGCAACCGTGAAGGCGGATACCAGGGCAACCGCTCCTCCGGCGGATACCAGGGAAATCGCTCGTCGGGTGGCTACCAGGGCAACCGTGACGGCGAAAGCCGCGGCGGATACCAGGGCAACCGCTCCACGGGTGGGTACCAAGGAAACCGTGACAGCAGCGAACGTGGCGGCTACCAGGGCAACCGCTCTTCCGGCGGATACCAGGGTGATCGTTCCTCGGGTGGGTACCAGGGCAACCGCGACGGCGAAAGCCGCGGCGGCTACCAGGGCAACCGCTCGACCGGTGGCTACCAGGGCAACCGCGACAGCCGTCCGTCCTACGGAGACCGCGACAGCCGCCCCTCCACCGGATACCAGGGCAACCGCTCCACCGGTGGATACCAAGGCAACCGTGACGGCGAAAGCCGCGGCGGATACCAGGGCAACCGCTCGACCGGTGGGTACCAAGGAAATCGCGACAGCAGCGAGCGTGGCGGATACCAGGGCAACCGCGACAGCCGTCCGTCCTACGGAGACCGCGACAGCCGCCCCTCCACCGGATACCAGGGCAACCGCTCCACCGGCGGGTACCAGGGCAACCGCGACAGCAGCGAACGTGCAGGCTCGACGAGTGGCGGCGGATTCCGCAGCCGCACCGACCGTCGTAGCTACGACGGCTTCGACGGCCCGAAGCGCGACCAGCGGTAATACGCGCGCTGAGCTGCGGCTCACCAACTGAATATTGATCACACTCCGGCCACGCCGGAAGCTGTATCGAGACGGATGCAGGTCACTGCAATAAAGTGATCTGCATCCGTGTTTTGTATGCACGGTCTGATGTTCACGCGCGTCGCGGCCGCACAGTTTTTCGGCTGCGCCAGGCGCAGGATTTCACAGCCGCGGACCGAGAGGGAAAGCTGTAAGCATGTCAACCACTAGCACCGAATCACCCCGAGCTCAGATCGGCGTCACCGGCCTGGCCGTCATGGGTTCGAATATTGCCCGCAATTTCGCCCGCCACGGTCACACCGTTGCCTTGCACAACCGCAGCATCGCGAAGACCGATGCACTGATCGCCGAGCATGGTTCCGAGGGCGATTTCGTGCGCACCGAGACCGTCGAGGAGTTTGTTGCCGCGCTGCAGAAGCCGCGTCGCGTACTGATCATGGTCAAGGCCGGCGCGCCGACCGACGCTGTGATCGAAGAGCTCGCCAATGCGATGGAGCCTGGCGACATCATCATCGACGGCGGTAACTCGCTGTACACGGACACGATCCGCCGTGAGGCTGCGATCCGTGCACGTGGACTGCACTTCGTCGGCGCTGGAATCTCCGGTGGCGAAGAAGGCGCGCTCAATGGTCCCTCGATCATGCCGGGCGGCCCGAAGGAGTCCTACGAGGCTCTCGGCCCCCTTCTGGAATCCATCTCCGCGCATGTCGACGGCACCCCGTGCTGCACGCACATCGGTCCTGACGGCAGCGGACACTTCGTCAAGATGGTGCACAACGGCATCGAGTACGCCGACATGCAGCTCATCGGCGAGGCGTACAACCTCTTCCGTGATGCTCTGGGTTACGACGCCGGCCAGGTCGCCGATGTCTTCACGGAGTGGAACAAGGGCACGCTCGAGTCGTACCTGATCGAGATCACCGCAGAGGTTCTGCGGCAGGTGGACGCCGAGACGGGTAAGCCGTTGGTCGACGTCATCGTCGATGCTGCCGAGCAGAAGGGCACGGGCCGCTGGACGGTCAAGTCCGCTCTGGATCTGGGCGTGCCGGTCACCGGTATCGCCGAGGCCGTGTTTGCTCGTGCACTGTCGGGTAGCCGCACGCAGCGCGCAGCAGCTCAGGCACAGGGTCTGGCCGCGGGCTCTCTCGGCGACAAGCCGGCTGACGCCGAGCAGTTCGCAGCGGACATCCAGGCTGCGCTGTACGCGTCGAAGATCGTGGCATACGCGCAGGGTTTCGATCAGATCGCTGCCGGCAGCGCCGAGTACAACTGGGACGTCAAGCCTGCCGACCTGGCAACAATCTGGCGCGGCGGCTGCATCATCCGGGCGCAGTTCCTCAACCGCATCAAGGACGCGTTCGATGCTGATCCGTCGCTGCCGAGCTTGATTCTGGCTCCGTACTTCCGTGAGGCCATCGAAGCCGGAATCGACAGCTGGCGTCGTGTTGTCGCCACCGCGACGATGCTCGGCATCCCGGTGCCGGCGTTTGCGTCGTCGCTGTCCTACTACGACGGTCTGCGCGCGGAGCGTCTCCCGGCGGCGTTGACTCAGGGTCAGCGCGACTTCTTCGGGGCTCACACCTACGAGCGCATCGACAAGCCCGGCAAGTTCCACACGCTGTGGAGCGGCGACCGTAGCGAAATCGAGGCCTGATTCACACCCGGTATCGGTAGACACGGTCACCTGCGTCTACCGATACCCGGTAGCCTGGACAAATGCCGAAATCGACGATCGACTCGCCCACATCTACCGAAGGGCGCTCGTTCATCGACCTCGGAATCCCTGCTGTGATGGTGCACGCACTACGCCGGCACGGGATTGATGCTCCGTTCCCCATCCAGGCAGCCACCATCCCCGATGTGCTGGCAGGCCGCGACGTTCTCGGCCGCGGCGCGACGGGTTCGGGCAAGACCTTGGCCTTCGGGCTTCCGATGCTGGTGCGTCTCAAGGGCGGCGCAAGCACCCGGAATCGCCCGCGCGGATTGGTGCTCGCTCCCACCCGCGAACTGGCAATTCAGATTCACAAAGCGCTCGACGACGCGGCCACCGAGGTGGGCTTGCGGGTAGCGAGCGCGGTGGGCGGGGTCCCGATCAAGCGTCAGGCCGACATTCTGGCTCGCGGTGTCGATCTGCTGATCGCCACGCCTGGCCGGTTGCTCGATCTGCTCGATCAGAAGTCGGTGATTCTCGACGACGTCATGATCACCACGATCGACGAAGCCGACCACATGGCTGACATGGGCTTCATCGACGAGGTTGCCAAGATTCTCGACACGACCCCGAAAGATGGTCAGCGCCTTCTCTTTTCGGCGACACTGGATGGAAAAGTCGACGATTTGGTTGCGGGTTACCTGCGCAACCCGGCGTCACATGCCACCGCTCCCCCGGTTGCGACGGTCTCCACGATGGAACATCACCTGCTCTTCGTCGATCAGGTGGACAAGAGATCCGTTGTCGCCCATATCGCTTCGCGAGCGGGGCGCACCATCATGTTCGTCAAGACCAAGTACGGTGTGGATCGTCTTGCGCAGCAACTGCATTTGATCGGTGTCTCTGCCGGCGCTCTGCACGGCGGGAAGACGCAGAACAACCGGACCAAGACCCTCGCGTCGTTCTCCGACGGCACGACGCCGGTCCTGGTCGCGACAGACGTCGCGGCCCGCGGTATCCATGTCGACGACGTGACGCTCGTTGTCCATGTCGATCCGCCTGCCGAGGCCAAGGATTACCTGCACCGCGCCGGCCGTACCGCGCGCGCCGGTGAATCGGGTGTTGTTGTCACCATCGTCACCGATGAAGAACGCGCGGGTGTCGAGAAGCTGACCAAGGCGGCCGGCGTGAAAGTCCACAGTGTTCGGGTCCGCCCCGACGATCTGGAGCTCACCCGCATCACCGGTGCCATGGAACCAACAGGGATCCCCGTCGCAGCGCCCGACACGAGCGTCGAGGTCACGCATACGGCCAAGCGCGGGCGGCAGGAACACGACACCGCAGGCCGCACGGCAGCAGGTGGCCGCATGAAGAAAGACGGAGACAAGCGCGCTGTTGCCTCGCGCCGGGTCACCGATCCCAAGACGGTGAAGAAGATCCGCGCCGACGGCACTCCCGTCCCGACGCGTTCGGAGCGGCTCGCATCCAAGGGACTCACGCCGCGCCGCGGAACAGGTAAACCCAATCCCGGTCGCCCGTCTGCCGGAAAAGCCGGAGGCAAACGCGCACACTGAGATCTATGGGCGATCTTCCACTGATCTCGATCATCTGCGCACTCGCTGCCGCACTGCTCTTCGCGTGCGCGTCGGTTGCTCAACAGCGGGCTGCGTCGTCGGTACCCGAGGGCGGCGCGCTGGTCGCGTCGTTGATTCGCAGCCCGCGGTGGTGGGCCGGCTTGATCGGCGACGGCGGTGGTTACGTCATGCAGGCGCTTGCGCTGGCACTGGGTTCAGTGTTGGTGGTTCAGCCGTTGATCGTGTCGTCGTTGTTGTTCGCGCTGCCGCTGTCGGCGAAGTTCTCGGGCATCCGGATCACGCGGACCGCCTGGACGTTTGCGGTCATGCTTGCGATTGCCTTGGCCGTATTTCTCGTTGTCGGTGATCCCACCGAGGGCGACAGCAATGCACCGTGGTCGGACTGGGCCGTGCCTTTGACGATCACGGTCGGCGTGGCCGTCGTTGCGACCATCGGCGGCTTGTCCAAACTCGACGCAGGCTGGCGCGCACTGCTTCTCGGCGCTGCGGCGGGCGTCTTCTACGGTATTGCCGTCGCGTTCACGAAGTACGTCACCGATCTACTCGGGGACGGGTTCGTCAGCGTCGTGAGCGCCTGGCAGACGTGGGCACTCATCGCGTCGGGGGCCATCGGCGTCTACGTCCAGCAACGCGCGTTCCAGGTGGGTCCGTTGTCTGCGTCGTTGCCGGCGTTGACCATCGGCGAACCCATCGCGGCGGTGTTCCTCGGCATGACGGTTCTCGACGAGCGACTACGAGTCGAGGGCCTCGGGATTGTTGTCATCGGTTGCGCTGTCGCCGTCATGATCGTCACGACAATCGCGCTCTCGCGGTCGCAGGGACGCGAAACGATCGGCGTAACTGCGCCTTCGCCGGTAAGCTCGTGAAACGTGCAGTTCCTCGAAGGGCAACGCCCCCCATACGACCTGACCTACGACGATGTCTTCCTCGTCCCCAACCGGACTGACGTGACGTCCCGGTTCGACGTCGATCTTGCCTCCGCCGACGGCTCGGGTACCACCATTCCCGTCGTGGTCGCCAACATGACCGCAGTGGCAGGTCGCAGAATGGCCGAAACTGTCGCACGGCGCGGCGGGCTGGTGATCATTCCGCAGGACGTCCCCACCGAAGCGGTGGCCGAGACCGTGGCGTTCGTGAAGAGCCGTCATCTCGTGGCCGACACTCCGGTGACCTTGAGCCCGGAAGACGCCGTCTCCGACGCGTTGGCCCTGCTGCCCAAACGCGCGCACGGCGCAGTGGTGGTCGTCGAGGACGGCAAGCCCCTCGGTGTTGTCACCGAAGCGGCATGCGCAGACGTCGACAGGTTCACTCGCCTCCGTACTGTGGCGATCACCGACTTCGTCACCGCCCCGGTCACCGCAACACCGCGTGAGGTGTTCGAACTGCTCGAAACCAAGCATGATCCGCTTGCCGTCATCGTCAACGAGGACGGCACCCTCGCCGGGGTTCTGACTCGCACCGGCGCGATTCGTGCCGGAATCTACGACCCAGCGGTAGATGCCAACGGCGCTCTGCGCGTTGCTGCGGCGGTCGGCGTCAACGGCGATGTGGGTGCCAAGGCCAAAGCGCTGGTCGACGCGGGTGCCGACGTCATTGTGGTCGATACCGCTCACGGGCATCAGCAGCGCATGATCGACGCCCTGACCACGCTCAAAGCTCTGGATCTCGGTGTGCCGCTGGTGGCAGGCAACGTGGTCTCCGCGCAGGGCACCCGTGATCTCATCGCCGCGGGCGCCGACATCGTCAAGGTCGGTGTCGGACCCGGCGCGATGTGTACAACACGCATGATGACCGGTGTCGGTCGACCGCAGTTCTCGGCTGTTGCCGAATGCGCTGCGGCAGCACGCGAATTGGGTAAGCACGTGTGGGCCGACGGCGGAGTGCGGCATCCGCGCGACGTTGCGCTTGCTCTGGCTGCTGGTGCGTCGAACGTGATGATCGGCTCGTGGTTTGCCGGCACGTACGAGTCGCCCGGCGACCTCAAGGTCGATCAGGCCGGCAACGCGTACAAAGAGAGCTTCGGGATGGCGTCCAAGCGCGCAGTGGCCGCGCGCACTGCCACCGAAACGGCTTTTGATCGCGCCCGGAAGGGATTGTTCGAGGAGGGCATCTCGAGTTCACGGATGCGGCTTGATCCCGAGCGTCCCGGCGTCGAGGATCTGATCGACCAGATCTGTTCCGGGGTGCGCAGTACCTGCACGTATGCCGGTGCACGCTCACTCGAGGAACTGCACGACAAGGCAGTTCTCGGTGTGCAATCTGCTGCCGGGTTCGCCGAGGGACGACCCCTCCCCGTCGGTTGGTGAATCGGCAATTGTGACGAACGGCGGGTGCTCGGCTCCCAATGCGCGGGCACTCGCCGGTATCATCGAACCTGGAAACAACAAATGAAAACTCGGTCGGGTGCCAATCGGCAACCCGACCGAGTCCGCTAGAGCCGAGAAGTCTTCGGCCCGACGAGAGGAACCCGGTGCCCGAGGCACCCACACACTTATCCGGCGCAACACCCGTCGTTTTATCCGAGGAATCGTCCGATTCCGCTGGTTCGGAGGGCTCCTCTAGCGAGCCGGGAGACAAACCCGGCGCACTCCGCTCTCCACTTGGGTGGCGATGATCGATGGATATCGCATTCACCATTCTCAGTCTGCTCGGCTTCATCGCACTGACCGCAGGTACCGCCCTCTTCGTGGCGGCAGAATTCTCCCTCACTGCGCTCGAGCGCAGCACCGTCGACGAAGCTGCCCGTGACGGTGATCTTCGTTCCCGTCAGGTCCAGCACGCGCACAAGACGCTCTCGTTTCAGCTGTCCGGCGCGCAGCTCGGCATCACGATCACCACGCTCATCACCGGTTACCTGGCCGAGCCTGTTCTCGCCCGGTTCATCACCCCGGTCATGAAGGCCGTCGGCCTGAGCGAATCGGCAGCGTCCACAACGTCTTTGATTCTCGCCCTCGTTCTCGCGACCTCGTTCTCGATGATCTTCGGTGAACTGGTCCCCAAGAACCTGGCGATCTCCAAGCCGATGCCGACAGCCCGCGCCACCGCCGGTATGCAAGCCGGTTTCTCACTCATCTTCAAGTGGGCGATCAACGGGCTCAACGGAACCGCCAACTGGATCGTGCGGCGCCTCGGCATCGAACCTGCCGAGGAACTGCGTTCGGCGCGGTCCCCGCAGGAACTCGGCTCGCTGGTCCGCACGTCGGCGCAGCGCGGTTCCATCGACGAGGGCACTGCGCTCCTCGTCAACCGGTCGTTGCAGTTCGGTGACCGCACAGCGGAAGAACTCATGACGCCGCGAGTGAAGATCGAATCACTCGAGTTGTCCGATACCGTCGCCGATCTCATCGTGACGGCGTCCCGCACCGGCTACTCACGGTTCCCCGTTGTCCGCGGCGACCTCGACGACACCGTCGGAGTTGTTCACATCAAGCACGCGTTCACGGTTCCGGCCGATCGCAGGCGTACGACGCGAGTCGACAGCCTCGCCCAGCGCGTACCGGTAGTCCCGTCGAGCCTCGACGGTGACGCCGTCATGGAACGCATCCGCTCCGACGGCATGCAGGTTGCACTCGTGGTCGACGAATACGGCGGAACTGCAGGCATCGTCACCATGGAGGACCTCATCGAGGAAATCGTGGGCGACGTGCGCGACGAGCACGACGAACCCGAACTCGACGTCCAGCGCGTCGGCGACGGGTGGTCCTGCTCCGGACTTCTGCGCATCGACGAAGTCACCTCCGCTACGGGGTACACCGCACCCGAAGGCGACTACGACACCCTCGGCGGGTTGGTGCTCACCGAATTGGGGCGCATCCCCGACGAGGGAGACGAAGTGGAATTGCCCGACGTCGACGCGTCCGGCGATCATCGCGGCAAGTGGATTGCGCGAGTCACCTCGATGGACGGCCGTCGTATCGATCGAGTGACCATCACCCCGGTACCGGCAGATGTCGAACCCGAATCAGCAGAACGTACGAAGGAGTCCGACGATGAATAACCTTCTCGGCGTTCTCCTCACCGTTGTGCTGCTAGCAGGCAACGCATTTTTTGTCGGCGCGGAATTCGCGCTGATTTCTGCTCGTCGCGACCGACTCGAAGCGTTGGTCGCCCAAGGCAAGAAGCGGGCGCTCACCGTCATCAAGGCCGGCGAGAATCTGTCGTTGATGCTCGCTGCCGCGCAGCTCGGCATCACGATCTGTTCGATTCTCCTCGGTAAGGTTGCCGAGCCCGCCATTGCGCATCTTCTCGAGGTGCCGATGGAAGCTGTCGGCCTACCCGACGGACTGCTACACCCGATTTCGTTTGCGATCGCATTGTCGCTCGTGGTTGTGCTGCACATCCTGCTCGGTGAGATGGTGCCCAAGAACATCGCGCTGGCCGGGCCCGAGAAGACCGCGATGCTGCTCGTGCCGATCCATCTCGGGTTCATCAAGATCGCGCGCCCGATCATCGCGTTCTACAACGTGTGTGCAAACGGGATTCTGCGTCTGCTGCGGGTCGAACCGAAGGACGAACTCGACGTCACCGTCTCGGCGGTGGAATTGTCCGCGATGATCGGTGAATCCCGATCCGAAGGACTCATCGACGCCGAAGAGCACCGACGGTTGAAGCAGGCCCTCGAATCGACCGACCGCACGGTGTCGGAAGTTCTGATCCCGCTCGACAAGGTGCGGACCATCCCGCTCACTCCGACCGGCACCACGCTGGGCGACATCGAGCGGGCCGTCATCGAAACGGGTTACTCGCGCTACCCCGTCCGGGCTGCCGACGGCACTCTGGCCGGATACGTGCACCTCAAGGACGTGCTCGACGAGGTTCTCGACGAAGCTGCGGGGCCGGATACCGTTGTACCCACGTCGGATATTCGCCCGTTGCCGGTTGTTCCGCTCAGCACGCCACTCGCCGAAGCATTGGCAGGCCTGCGACGCGCCAGCTCGCATCTCGGTGCCGTCACCGACGCCGACGGCGTTGTCATCGGCATCGTCGCGCTGGAAGATCTCCTCGAGGAGTACGTCGGCACCGTCCGCGACGGCACACACCGCGGAACCGATGCCGTTCCGGGACAACGGAACAACTGATCCATGACACGTTCGGTGGAAACACTCGCGCTCGCACACGGCGAGTGGACGGCCCGGCAAGCACTTCACTTCGAGAAAGTGGAGCAGCTTGTCGGGCCGCACCGGGCGCGTCGTAGCGCCGGTATCACTCACCCGGTGCACGACTTCCTGTTCACGTACTACAACTTCAAGCCGGCGCAGCTCCGACGCTGGCACCCCGGATACGGCGTCGCACTGGAAGCCGGATCCGAGTATGCCGAGTTCTCGGGGTATCGCATCGACGAATCCGGTTGCGCGAGCGTCGATCGAACCGTGCTCGACCGTCGCCGGCACACTGTCGAGTTCGTCGGGAACCTGTTGAACCAGACGGCTACGCGCCCCGCTGTGCTCGGTTGTTTCGGTTTGCACGAGTGGGCGATGGTGTACCGAGGCGGCGAGGAAGCGATCCGTCATCAGTCGGTTCCGCTACGGCTGGGATCCACGGGCACCGACGCTGTGGTGGAATCCTTGCCCCTCAAATGCACTCACTACGACGCGTTCCGTTTCTTCACACCGGACGCGGCTCCGAAAAATGCCCTGAATCTGATCCGCGAAACGCAGATCGATTACGAGCAGCCTGGATGCCTGCATGCCGGGATGGATCTCTACAAATGGAGCTTCAAACTTCTGCCGCTCGTCGATTCCGATCTGGTGATGGCCTGCTTCGAGCACGCACTCCTGGCGCGTGAACTCGACATGCGTGCCAGTCCCTACGACCTGCGCGAGTACGGGTACTCCCCCATTGCCATCGAAACTCCCGCCGGCCGTGCCGAATACGTTCGGCAACAACAACAGCTGGCGGAAAGGGCTGCCCCGCTCCGCGCTACGCTGGCCGAACGGTGCCGGGATCTACTCGGGCACTGACCGCCTGAAAGGCATCACATGGAGCACGGCTACGGGTTCTATCTGGACGAATACCAGCGCGACGTCGGAGCGCACGTTCACCCCTCGATCACGTGTCCCGAGTCCGGGGGTTACCTGTCCGCACATCTGCCGGTCTTCGATCTCGCTGCCGGTTCGGTGGCTGCATTCGCGTCGGCGATAGAGCGCTCGCAACTGCTTGATCGCACGCAGTGGCCTCTCGATCCCGAACGCATTGCCGCATCCTTCTCCAGCGACCGACTCCTGCGGATAGGCGGACAACCCGTCGACGCGTTCTCGGCCTACTCGGGTTTCTTTGCCGCCCGCGACGGCTGGGTGCGCACCCACGGCAACTATCCGCACCATCGCGACCGACTGCTGTCGATCCTGGATTTGGGCAACGGTGCCACCAAAGAGGATGTGGTGCACAAGATATCCGAGTTCGATGCCATCGAGATCGAACAGCGTGCCGCTGATGTCGGCGCCATTGCCGTCCGTGTCCGTACCGAGAACGAATGGCGTCTGAGCGAGCAGTACGCCACGGCGCGGTCGGCGCCCCTCGTATCCGTCCGCGTGCGCGAGACCGAAGGAGCACCCACACGTTCGACTCGTTTGCGGGTTCTCGACCTCACCCGCGTTATTGCCGGACCGGTCGCCACACGCGCTTTGGCGCTACTCGGCGCTGATGTTCTGCGTATTGATCCGCCGGGCATGCCGGAAATCGAATGGCAGCACCTCGATACCGGGCAAGGAAAGCGATCGGCACTTCTCGACCTCAGGAGTTCCGAAGGTGCCGCACATTTCCGCGGACTTCTCGACACCGCGGATGTCCTGGTGACCGGGTACCGCCCGGGCGCCCTCGAAGCACTTATCGGGGGAGAACTCCCTGCCCACCTGATTCACGGACGGGTCAGTGCGTGGGGCTGGGACGGCCCCTGGGCAGATCGACGCGGATTCGACTCGATCGTGCAGGCCGCGTCGGGGATCTCGTTCCTCGAAGGTGGCAACAAGCCTGGTGCGCTCCCCGCCCAAGCGCTCGACCACGCAACGGGATACTTCCTGGCTGCCGGCATCGTGGACGCTCTGACCTTGCAGAAGCAGGACGGGCACGGCCGTGACGTCGACGTAGCACTAGCACGAACCGGGGTACGACTCCTCGATGCCCCGGGCCGAACCGTGCATCCTGAGCCTGCCAAGGCACCTGGGCCAGATGTTGTTGTCACACATGGCGAAGTCACCACCGCGCGACCTGCGCTGGCCCAGTTCGACGACTACCCGCGACCAGCGCATTCGTGGGGATCTGATCAGCCGCGCTGGTTCGTCCCTGCTCGGTAAACCACACGAGGACACTTGTGGCC
Source organism: Rhodococcus sp. KBS0724 (assembly GCF_005938745.2). Lineage (NCBI taxonomy): Bacteria > Bacillati > Actinomycetota > Actinomycetes > Mycobacteriales > Nocardiaceae > Rhodococcus > Rhodococcus sp. KBS0724. The sequence goes on along the minus strand of NZ_VCBX02000001.1, from coordinate 3,271,533 downwards.
ATCGAGAGAGATGGACAGAAATGGCCACCACAGGATCATACCCGCAGGTCAAATGTCCGATATCTTCTAATCCGGTGGTTGCCTTCTGCGGCCACTACGCACTCCTGACGGGCGCGTAAATCCGGAAGGGCAACACCTGTGACTGCACTCGATCGGCCACATCCACCCCGACGTCGAGCCCGGACCGCCGCCGCTTTCTGCGTCGGAGCACTGGCCACAACCATGATCTTCGGTGGCGCAGTTGGTACCGCGGCCGCGGACACCGTCGTCGAAACTATCGCTGTCGACAACTATCCCTCTGCTTTGGCGATCACCCCCGACGGTGCCCACGCCTACGTCGTCAACATCACCGGCGACACGGTATCGGCAATCGACATCGATCCGGAATCCCCCACCGTCAACACCGTCACCGCCACCATCCCGGTCGGCGAGAGCCCGACTTGGGTAGCGATCACCCCCGATGGCAGTCGCGCCTACGTCACCAACCAGTGGGGCCACTCGGTGTCGGTAATCGACACCGACCCCACATCCCCCACCCTCAACACCTTCACCACCACCATTCCAGTGATCGACAATCCGCTGGGTATCGCGGTCGCACCCGACGGTAGACACGCCTACGTCGCCAACTACAAAGTCAACTGGGGGGGCAACACGGTATCGGCAATCGACATCGACCCCACATCCCCCACCCTCAACACCGTCACCACCATCCCCGTCGGCTGGGGTCCGAGCATGGTTGCAGTCACCCCTGACAGCTCCCATGTCTACGTCACCAACAACGCAGACCACACGGTGTCGGTAATCGATGCCGATCCCACATCCCCCACCGTCAACACCGTCACAAGCACCATCTCGGTCGGCGGGAATCCAGGCATGGTCGCTCTCACCCCCGACGGCAGTCGCGGCTACATCGCCGACTATGACAGCGGCACGGTATCGATCATCGATACCGATCCCACATCCCCCACCGTCAACACCGTCACAAGCACCATCCCGGTCGGCGGGAATCCAGGCATGGTCGCTCTCACCCCCGACGGCAGTCGCGCCTACGTCGCGAACCAGGCAACAGTATCGATCATCGATACCGATCCCACATCCCCCACCGTCAACACCGTCACAAGCACCATCCCAGTCGGCGCGAGTCCGCACGCGGTCGCCATTACCCCCGACGGCAGCCACGCCTACGTCACCAACACATGGGACCGCTCGGTGTCGGTGATCAGGATCGAACAGGCAGCCACTGTCACGGGGAACCCGCCCGCCGGCGTCCTGGGCCAGCCCTACGGCACTTACGCCTTCACCGTCGCCGGGCGACCCGGCCCGGTGACAGTCACCACCACCGGCACTTTGCCGGACGGACTCACACTCACCGATTCCGGTGTCCTGTCCGGAATCCCCACCAAGGCAGGATCATTCACCTTCACGGTGACAGCCTCCAACAGCGTCGGCGATTCAGATCCGTTGTCAGTCACTGTCGAAGTCACCGATACCACCCCGCCAACTTCGACCGGGTCTCTTTCGGTCCTCGGCCCGATTTTCGGGTCATGACCGCGACGGCATAACTCCGCACTCGAGGTGCTTCCTACGAGCGACGCCCGACCAGGCGTCGCTCGTAGCGAAGAATTTGCTTCCAGACAAACGTGGACGGGTCCGACGCACCACTGACCAACTCAGCGGGGGAAACTCGAGACTGCAAGGCAAGATGGACATGTGAAGTCGCATACCTACACCCTGGATCTGCAGTGGACTGGCGATCTGGGAACCGGAACCTCCAGCTCACAAGCGTATTCGCGTGACCATTCCGTTTCGGCTGCAGGCAAGCCCGAACTCCTCGGGAGTTCCGACCCCGCTTTTCGCGGCGACCCGGAGCGGTGGAATCCCGAAGAAATGCTGGTCGCGTCGCTCGCACAGTGCCACATGCTTTGGTACCTCGGACTGGCCGCCGCTGCCGACGTCGTAGTGCTCGATTACACGGATCAGCCGGTCGGGACGATGATCGAGGAAGCGGACGGTGATGGCCAGTTCATCGAAGTAACTTTGCACCCAACGGTTTTGGTGTCCGACGCGTCGATGGTCGACAAGGCGGAGGCTCTGCACGGTCCCGCTCATGCCAAATGCTTCATTGCGCGATCCGTGAACTTCCCCGTCCTGAACTCGCCCACCACGGTGGCGGCAACGGATGAGTAACCGTCACAAGCTGATTGTCGACGTCGATACGGGCATCGACGACTCGTTGGCTCTGCTGTATCTGCTGGCCAGCCCTGAAGCCGAGATCCTCGGGATCGCGAGCACCGCGGGAAATGTTCCCGTAGAACAGGTCGCGGCCAACAATCTCAACTGGCTGGCACTGTGCGGATCCCCGGATATCGAGGTTGCCCTGGGCGCCACCGTGCCCCTGGTGATCCCGCTGCGGACCACCGAGGAAACCCACGGACCACAAGGCATAGGTCACGCGGTACTCCCCGATTCCGGGCGAGAGTTGTCGGTACGCACCGCCACCGAACTGTGGGTGGACCTGGTTCGCGAATACCCCGGTCAGATCACGGGGCTGGTGACCGGTCCGCTGACGAATCTGGCGCTCGCGATCCGGATCGAGCCAGACCTTCCACGTCTGCTGAATCGACTGGTCGTCATGGGTGGTTCGTTCAACTACCCCGGAAACACGACACCCACCGCCGAATGGAACGTCTCCGTCGACCCTCACGCCGCCAAGGAAGTGTTCGACGCATTTTCTGTTGTCCCCGCGCACCGTCGCCCGATCATTTGTGGCCTCAACGTCACCGAGTCGATCGAGATGTTCCCGGAACACGTCCGCCGGCTTGCCGAAGCGGCAGGGAGCACCCCGGACGAGATCATTTCCCCCGACGACGGACCCGACGTTCGTAGTTCGGCGTCGAACAGCGTCATCCGGCATCTGTCCGACGCGATCCGGTTCTACATGGAGTTCCACCGGGAGTACGACCAGGGGTTCCTCGCCCACATGCACGACCCGTTTGCTGCCGCGATCGCATTGGACCCGGCGCTGGGCACACTGAGGCCGGCAACCGTGGACGTCGAAACCGAGAGCCCACTTCTGATCGGAACTACCGTCGCCGACTGGGTCGGGCACTGGAAACGTGATCCCAATGCGGACATCGTGGTGAGCACCGATCCGGTGAAGTTCTTCGACGAACTTGTCCAACGGGTGGGACGGTTCGCTCGCGCAGTGGGTTGAATTTCGCTGTCAATGGTTATGCTCGCAAGGAACAGAACCCACAAACGAGATAAAAGGACCCCAACGTGCAGAATTCCAGCTCCGATGCCTCGCCGGCATTCGCGCTCGGATTGATGGCGTTCTGGCCCACTCGTCGTAGCGCATGCTTCGATCAGGCGTGTTGCTGAGCGGCGATTTCTCGCTGCCTGCACCCCTGACTTTGTCGCTTCTTCGCTCGGAGTCTGTCTTCTCATGTTCAACCTGCTGTTGTTCACACTTGTCGGTGTCGGCGCTCAACTTGTCGACGGCGCGCTCGGAATGGCGTTCGGTGTCACCGCAACCACGCTGCTGATGATCGGCGGGCTCGGACCCGCGCAGGCCAGTGCCGCCGTGCACCTGGCCGAAGTCGGAACCACCTTGGCGTCAGGTCTGTCGCACTGGAAGTTCCAGAACATCGACTGGAAGTTGGTCGCAAAACTCGGCGTTCCCGGTGCGATAGGGGCATTCATCGGCGCGACGGTGCTGTCCGGCCTGTCCACCGAGGCAGCGGTCCCGATTACAGCGACCATCCTCATCGCGATCGGCGTGTATGTCGCACTACGCTTCTCAGTCCGACCTCCAGCCACCGCGCATGCCCGCAGCACACCGCACACCGCTCGGTTCCTCTCGCCTCTCGGTCTGTTCGGCGGATTCATCGATGCCTCCGGCGGCGGCGGTTGGGGTCCCATCACTACCAGCACTTTGCTCTCGCGTGGCAAAACAGCTCCGCGCACGGTGATCGGGTCGGTCAGTGCGTCCGAGTTCCTGGTCGCATCGGCAGCGTCGTTGGGCTTTCTCGTCGGGCTGGGGCGCGAATCAGCCGGAAATCTACTGGTTGTCGCCGGTCTGGCGCTCGGCGGAATCATCGCGGCTCCAGCCGCTGCCTGGCTGGTCAGTCGAGTACCGGCCACCTTGCTCGGCACGGCTGTCGGCGGTGTGATCGTGCTGACCAACACTCAGAAACTGTTCAAGTCATTCGACATCACCGGAGCTGTCACGGTGCTCGGATATGTCGCAATCGTGGGAGCCTGGGCCGCATTGCTGGTTTATGCGTGGCAGCGATCCAGACTCACGGCCGCCGAAGCGCAAGGCGAGTTCGCCGGTATCGAACTGGCCGTCGAGAAAGAAATCACGGAGCCGACCGTCGCGCCCGAGAAACGATAAGTTATCAAGTGGGCTCGGCGAGTGAAGTCGAGGATGAAAATTCCAGGACCGGTTAAGATCCTTCAGTAAACGGTAGTAAACGACAAACCGTTCGCATGGCGCGAAAGCTGCCGGTAGAAGGAGTCCGCTCTGGTGATCGGTAAGGACCGCCACAATTGGTCGTCAATTCCCGACCGGCGTGCCCACCCCGAGTCTATTTCGCACCGTGCGCAATTCACGAAACTCGACAACCATGCTGCGCTGACCATTATCCGCGCGCCGATCGGCTACGGAAAATCAACACTCGTCGCCTCGTGGTTGCGCACGATTCATGCGTCCGGGCGCATTTCCGTCGTGGTCCCCGAGCCTGCTCCCTCCATGACGTCCGGTGAGTACTGGGCGCACGTGCTGCAACAGTTCCTCAGCACCGCAATAGCGTTTCCGAATACCGTGATCGATCCGGCGCAAGATCCATTCACTGCGATAGTTCGCATATTCCGCGACAATTCGCTCCCGGTCATTCTGGTATTGATCAGGCCGGACAAGGTGGACGGCAGATTGGACGAAAGCCTCGCCGAACTCGTCAGGTATTGCCGATGCGTCAATCTCGTTGTGACGTTGACGGGTCGTACTATGTTTCCCGAACCACATTTACTCGATATCGATCAGGAATCAATCAGCGCACACGACCTCCTGTACACCATGGCGGACACGACCAGCGTGCTCGAAGATTCCGGTGCACATCTGGTTCCCGGCGACATCGAAACTATTTACTCGATGACCGGCGGGTTACCGGTCCTGGTACGCCGCTCGATATCAGTCCTCAAAAACCTTCCGACGGAGAGCGGACGCGAACATCTTCTCGGGCATAACCTACGACGAGTAATCCAGCACTACACCCAGGAATGTATTGCGGCCGAGGCGCACGTGGTTGGACAATACGATCTCGTCGTCGCTACGGCGCCGGCCCGTGAACTGACCGTTGATACGGTCACATACTTGTTGGAATCCGACGAATCCCCTCAGCAGATTCGGGATCGACTCATCGCGCTCGAAGCTGCCGGGGTTATCTCGTATGTCGACACCGGGGTGGTGGAAACCTGGAGATTGGCACCGGCGATCCGGCAATCCATCCTGACGTCCCATCCAGTCGGGGGAAGTGATCCGGCCGGCCGTTTGTCCTCCCTGTCGCGCGCACAACTCGATGCCGGAGCCCACGCATCGGCACTCGACTATGCAATCGAGGCACAGGACTGGGCACTGGCAGTCGACATTCTCGACAAGCACTGGGCAACTATGATCGCGGATAATCTCGAGTTGGTGCGCTCGGCCTTTCAACAGATTCCGCCCGAGTCCACCGCCAAACACTCGAGTTTCCGGGCCGCCCGAAACCTGTACCTGCAACATCCCGACGAGCAGGTGACTTTTGGGTCCGCACTACCTGAATCGGCCGAAGGGCTACGTGAACTCGGAGCGAGCGCCGAGGCCGTGTCAGCTCTGACCATCGGTTGCATTCAGGCCCTGATGCTCATCCATGCCGGAGAATACAAACGCGCAGTCGACATCACTGTGCGTCTGATCGAACTGAGCCGCATCATCGAGGAATCCGATCGGCACGACATCAGCGCCCAGCTTTCCACCATGCGAGCGCAATGGGCGATCACCTTCCAGTTGAACGGCCGGCTTGTCGAGTCGACAAGCTTGGCTCGAATGGCTTACTGGGGTGCGAGTTCACAGAAAATCGGCTACATCGCGCGAAGCGCCGCCGGTACCGCGGCGTTGAACTGGGCGATGGTCGGCGAACTACACCGGGCACGACAATGGTCGGATCTCGAAGAACAACATCGGAACATCGAGATCACGATGCAGTCCCAGGTCAAGGTAGCGGGATTGACGGCATGTGCCCTGACATCACTCGATTCGCTCGATTTCGCGGGTGCCGAACGGGCGCTGACCGAACTCGGACTCCCTACCGAGAACGACGCACTCTATGCGGACGAATTCTGGGCGTTCACCGTCTACGCGCGGAGCCAATTCGCCCTCAGCAACAATGACGCGTTCTCGGCGTTGTCCTTGCTACGTCGAACAGTCGCCGCCCACCCCAGCCAGTGCAATCCGACGTCCATGGCGGGGCCGTTGATGCGCTCTACCGAGATCGATCTACTCCTGGCCCTCGGTGAAGGAAACAAGGCAGCAGCACTGGCAGAGGGCATCGTCGATGCTGGAACCAACCCGTGGACGCTGGTGTCGGTCGCACGCGTCCGACAACGTATGGGCCAGAACAAGTCCGCGATCACCCTATGCCATCAGTACCAGTGGAAGGGCGAGCCCTATCCGCGCGCGCAGATGGAATCCCTTCTGGTTCAGGCAGTTGCACATTCGGAACTCGGTGAGCATCATCATGCGATCACTGCGTGGTCGAAGGCGTGTGCTATCGCAGACCAGACCGGATTACTGCGCCCTTTCTCGACCATCGCCGCGGAAGACATCGCCGCGCTGGAAGCGGCAGCCTCCACTCGGTCCAGTGCGCTCTCGGAGTTCATGAAAGCCGTTACTCCAGAATCATTTCCGAAATCCGTGCACATTGTGACCCTGACGGGTGGGGAACAACGGGTCCTCGCACTACTTGTCCTCGGAATGACCTCAGTGTCGATGGCGAGGGAACTTCATCTCTCCACCAACACAATCAAGTCTCAATTGCGTTCCCTGTACAAGAAACTCGGCGCACACAATCGCGACGAGGCAATAGCACAAGCACATGCACTGCAGTTGATCTGAACGGCCGAAGCCGAAAAAGCACGGCCGCTGCACCTCCTCGATATGGAGAGTCGCAACGACCGTGCCTATCCGAACCCTGTGGTGCTACTTGTCGCTTCCGTCGAATGCGTCCAGAATCCGCTGAGCAGCCAACGCCGCCGTCAACGAACCTTCGCGCACGCTCTGCTCGACATCCGTGCGGATCGCCCGAACGCGATCATTGCTCGAAAGTCGGCGCAGCAGTTGGTCGTTCACCATCGTCCAGGTCCAGTCGACCTGCTGCTGTCGACGCTTCTCCTCGAACTGCCCGGCCTCGGTGAGCACCTCCCGATGCTTGGTGACAGTTCCCCAGAACTCGTCCAGACCGACTCCCTCGAGGCCGCTCATCGTGATGACAGGCGGCTTCCAGATGGCGTCGTGCGAGTAGATCAGACGAAGCGCTCCGGCCAATTCGCGGGCAGCGCCCTTCGCTTCGCGCTCGTGCTTGCCGTCGGCCTTGTTGACCGCGACAAGATCTGCGAGCTCGAGGACACCCTTCTTGATGCCCTGGAGCTGATCTCCGGTGCGGGCGAGCGTCAAGAAGGTGAAGCAGTCCACCATGTTCGCGACGGTGACCTCGGACTGCCCGACACCGACAGTCTCCACCAGAATGACGTCGAAACCGGCCGCTTCGAGAAGCACGATCGTTTCGCGGGTCGCCTTGGCTACACCACCGAGCGTGCCGGACGTCGGTGACGGACGAATGTAGGCGTTCGGTTCGACGGTGAGCCGAGCCATGCGCGTCTTGTCACCGAGAATCGAACCGCCGGTGCGGGTGGACGACGGATCGACCGCCAACACCGCAACCCGATGTCCCTTGCCCAGCAAGTACATTCCGAGCGCGTCGATGAACGTCGACTTGCCGACGCCGGGAACGCCGGTGATGCCGATTCGGTGTGCTCCCCCGGCCTCGGGCAGCAACTTCAGCAGAAGTTGCTGCGCGAGCGCCCGGTGATCGTCGCGAGTGGACTCGACGAGGGTGATCGCCCGTGCGAGGCCGGCGCGCTGATTGTTGCGCACCGCCTCGGCGAGGGAATCAACAGATGGCCTAGCCGTCGGCGTCGGCATGTCGAGAGACGGACGTGCCATCTTCAGTGAATCCCTTCTCAGCTCTGATCGTGGCCCAATTGGACGGCCAGCTTCTCCAGCAATCCGCTGGCAGCGTCGGCGATGACGGTGCCGGGCGGGAAGATGGCAGCAGCGCCGGCTTCGTAGAGTTCGTCGAAGTCACCGGGCGGGATGACGCCGCCGACGACGATCATGATGTCGGGTCGACCGGCCGCAGCCAGAGCTTCCCGCAATGCCGGCACCAAGGTGAGGTGTCCGGCTGCCAACGACGACACACCGACTACGTGGACGTCGTTGTCGGCCGCCTGGTTGGCGACCTCTTCGGGGGTCTGGAACAGCGGTCCCACGTCAACGTCGAATCCGATGTCCGCGAAGGCCGTGGAAATGACCTTCTGGCCACGGTCGTGGCCGTCCTGGCCCATCTTCGCAACGAGGATGCGGGGACGACGTCCCTCGTTCTCGGCGAACTTCTCGACCAGTTCCATTGCTTTGCTGATGTTGCTCACCGATCCTGCCTCGTCGCGGTACACACCACTGATGGTGCGGATCTCGGCCTGGTGGCGTCCGTACACCTTTTCGAGGGCGTCGGAAATCTCGCCGACGGTAGCCATCGCGCGGGCGGCGACGACAGCGAGGGCGAGGAGGTTGTTCTCCATGCCGCCTTCGGTGGATGCGGCAGCGCGAGTGAGGTTCGCCAGTGCGGCCTCGACGGCTTCCGGATCACGTTCCGCGCGAAGACGAACCAGCTTCTCGAGCTGTTCCTTGCGCACCTTGGAGTTCTCGACCTTGAGAACTTCGATGGTGTCGACCTCGTCGGGAACGTACTTGTTGACGCCGACGAGCGGCTGCCGACCGGAGTCGATGCGTGCCTGGGTGCGGGCGGCAGCTTCCTCGATGCGCAGCTTCGGGATGCCTTCGTTGATGGCCTGAGCCATTCCGCCGGCTTCCTCGACCTCTTCGATGTGCTTGCGTGCCCGGTTGGCGAGCTCGTTGGTGAGCCACTCGACGTAGTACGAGCCACCCCACGGGTCGATGGGACGCACGGTGCCGGATTCCTGCTGCAGCAGCAACTGGGTGTTACGGGCGATGCGGGCGGAGAAGTCCGTCGGCAATGCGATCGCTTCGTCGAGTGCGTTGGTGTGCAAGGACTGAGTGTGGCCCTGGGTGGCAGCCATGGCTTCGACGCAGGTACGCGGAACGTTGTTGAAGACGTCCTGCGCGGTCAGGGACCAGCCGGAGGTCTGCGAGTGGGTACGCAGCGAGAGCGACTTCGCGCTCTTGGGATCGAACTTGGCAACCAGCTCGGCCCAGAGCAAACGCCCCGCCCGCAGCTTGGCGACCTCCATGAAGAAGTTCATGCCGATCGCCCAGAAGAAGGACAGACGCGGTGCGAACTTGTCGATGTCCATGCCGGCGTCGAGGCCGGCGCGGATGTACTCGACGCCGTCCGCGAGGGTGTACGCCAGTTCCAGATCGGCCGTCGCTCCGGCTTCCTGGATGTGGTAACCCGAGATGGAGATGGAGTTGTACTTCGGCATTTCCGCGCTGGAGTACGCGAAGATGTCCGAGATGATCCGCATCGAGGGCTTGGGCGGATAGATGTAGGTGTTACGAACCATGAACTCTTTGAGGATGTCGTTCTGGATCGTTCCGGCCAGCTTGTCCGGGGTGACACCCTGCTCTCCGGCCGCAGCGACGTACAGCGCGAGGATCGGCAGCACAGCGCCGTTCATCGTCATCGAGACCGACACCTGCGAGAGGTCGATTCCGTCGAAGAGCTGACGCATATCGAGGATGGAATCGATTGCGACACCGGCCATTCCGACGTCACCGGCAACGCGCGGGTGGTCGGAGTCGTAGCCGCGGTGCGTGGCGAGGTCGAAAGCGACCGACAGGCCCTTCTGACCGGCCGCGAGGTTACGGCGGTAGAACGCGTTCGACTCGGCGGCGGTGGAGAAGCCGGCGTACTGACGAATGGTCCACGGCTGGTTCACGTACATGGTCGGGTACGGACCACGCAGGAACGGGGCTGCGCCCGGGAAGCTGTCGAGCGGGTAACCCGACTCGGCTGCGGCCGTGCGGTCTGCGCCGGTGAACACCGGCTTGACGTCGATGCCTTCCGGTGTGGACCAGACAACCTGCTCGGCGGCGTAGTTGTTGGCGTTGGCACCCTCTTCGATGAGCGCCTGGGCCTGCTCGACCGACGGCGGTGTGGGTGCCGGAGACTGCGGGTCCTCGAGTGGGACCTCGGCGAAACTGCCGATCACGTGCTTGACCTCTCGTGTCGTCACTTGGAGCTTCCCGTCTCGATGAAGTCGAGCAGTTCGGTCAGAGCCGACACTGCGTCGATGCGGGCTGTGAGGAATCCGTCCGGACGAGAATCGCCCGCGGCATCACCGACGGCCTTTTCCGGTCCGGCAAGCAGCACCTTGGTGATACCGGCGGCGCGGAGCTCGGCGACGGCTGCTGCTGCGCTCTCGCCGTAGCGCTTGTCGGTGCCACACAGCACGGCGACGGTGGCGCCGGAAGCCTTGACGGCTGCGGAGATGGCTTCTGCGCCCACCTCGAGCGGGCCGGGGTTGACTGCGTCGATACCACCCGAAGCGAGCAGGTTGGACGCAAACGTGGTGCGCACGTTGTGTTCTGCAACCGAGCCCAGCGGCGCGAGAAGCGCGGTGGGGCGGGCGCCGCCGGCGGCGAGGAACGCGTCCGAGCGGTCACGAAGCGCTTCGAACGCAGCCGCGTAGCGGGCAACGGCCTGGCCGGGCTCGACGGCTGCGGCGGAAAGCGGCGTTTCGCCGAGGTTCGGGAACTCGTTGACACCGGTGACCGTGGTCTTACGGTGTGCAATGTCGGAGTCACGCTTGGCTTTGGTGGTGGCGATGCGATCGGAGACGATTCCCGCCTCGAGCGCGGCCAGATACCCACCGGCAGCTTCGATTTCCTGGAAGAACTCCCACGCGGTTGCGGCGATCTGCTGCGTCAGGTCCTCGACGTACCAGGAGCCTGCCGACGGATCGAGTACGCGGCCCAGGTGCGACTCCTCGAGGAGAAGCAACTGCGTGTTGCGGGCGATGCGTGAGGAGAACGACTTGCTGACACCGAGGGTGCCGTCCGCGAGGGCGACGTCGAACGGGAGAACGGTGACGGCGTCTGCTCCGCCGACACCGGCGCCGAACGCGGCGAGGGTGGTGCGCAGCATGTTCACCCAGGGATCACGCTGAGCCATCATCGCGGCGGACGTGACAGCGTGCTGCGGTGCTCCACCGAAGTCGGATGCTCCGCAGACCTGCGCGATGCGGGCCCACACGAGACGTGCGGCACGGAACTTCGCGATGGTCTGGAACTGATCGTCGGTGGCCGAGTAGCGGAAAGCCAACTGCGACAACGCAGCACCGATGGTCAAGTTGCCGTCTGCGGTGAGGGCCCGAAGGTATTCGAGACCAGCTGCGACTGCTGCGCCGAGCTCCTCGGCGTCACCGGCGCCCGCATTGTGGAATGCCGTGCCGTCGACGGTGATTGCCCGCACTGTTTCGGTGCGAGCGTCAGCGGCAACGGCCAGTTCAACAGCTTCCGCCAGATCGACGTCGACTGCACCGGAGAACGAACTTGTCAGCGGCGCGGCCCCGAGGTTGATGCGGATGCCGGCGCGATCACTGACGCCGTCGCCGGACTCGGCGCGGGCATCGAGAAGTGCGAGGATCGCGCGGGTGGCGGCGCTTGCCTCGGCTCCGGCGTCGAGCGTGAGCGGAGCGAGGTCGAGAAGCACACCCTCGAGTGCTGCGGTCAGTTCGTCGACGGACACTCCGCCGAGTCCGGCCTTGAGCCAGATCGCACTGACACCGTTCTCGAGCGCGTCGAGGATGGTCCGGTTGGTGTCTGCAGCGGAACCGGTTCCGAATTGAGCCGAAACCAACCAGCCTGCATTGACGTCGCGATGGGCGTCGACGCCGCGGACGTACGGGAAGCTGCCGGGCAGCGTCTGCTCGGGGCGTTCGTCGCGAGGGCTGTAAAGCGGTGCGACAGTGACGCCGTCATACGTAACGGTTTCGAGCAGTTTCTGCGGCTCGGGGCCCAGTTCTGCCGCATCGACTCTGCGGGACTTGGCGAGCACTCCGGCGACGGAGCGTTGCCACTCCGCATATGCCTGCTCGACAGCCTCGGCTTCTGAAGCTATTGACACTGTGTCCGCTGCCTCTCGTTGTGCGTAAGCGTTATACCGATTATCGGATCTGTTCATCGAATTGCTCGTTATGGCTGTGATGCTAACCCGCCTCCGAACGTGCTTATCGTGAGGATCACGTCACGTTCGCGGCGAACAGGTCTGATACGGCTGCCCGGCAACCGGCCTACCGGCTGGTACAGCGCGGACGGGGCCCTAGCCCCGAATCCTTACCTATCGATTGTTCAGCGCGTTTACGAGTTACCGGCGAGTTGGTTTCCATCGACGGAACCTTCCACGTCATCCCCACCCGAAGGGTAGTGGTTTTCATCACATCTTGCTGGTAGGGGCACCCGGTTTCCGGACGGCCGGGCCTTGCACGTCGGGTTTCCTCACCCACACCGGTAACCTTGTGCCCTGTGATGGGGCGCCTGCTGGACCGAAGACTGATCGCGATAGTCCTGGTTGTGCTCGTACTCTTCGGAGCGGCACTCCTGGCGCCGCACCCGTCGGTGTCTCAGGTCCGGGAGTGGGCGGATTCCATCGGACCGATGTTCCCTCTTGTGTTCTTTCTCGTTCATTCGCTGGTCACCGTCGCGCCGTTTCCTCGGACGGTCTTCACCCTCAGTGCCGGTGTGCTGTTCGGATCGGCAACGGGCATTGCGCTCACGATCGCGGCAACCACAGTCAGTGCCGTTCTGGCTCTCTATCTTGTCCGTGCCATCGGTCGTGATGTGGTGTGGCAACGGATATCGAGTCCGACGATCAGGCGAGTGGACGAGCGGATCGAGAAGCGCGGATGGCTGGCGGTGGGGTCCCTGCGCTTGATCGCGTTCGTTCCGTTCTCGGTGGTGAACTACTGCTGCGGTATTTCGTCGATCCGCCTGGTGCCGTATGTGATCGCCACGGTGGTGGGGATTCTGCCCGGCACGATCGGAATCGTTGTTCTCGGCGACGCCCTGTCCGGCGAAGCCGACCCGCGCCTGCTTGTGCTGTCAGGAATGTGCATCGCCATCGGTATCGTCGGATTGCTGTTCGACGCCCGCAAGACGTCGGTGGAACTGCACGAACCCTCCAGCAGTCAATCTCTTGAGCTTGATATTCAAGAGTCAACTTCTAAGGATTGACATATGAAAGTCAACCTCTTAATGTTGACTGATGTTCGTGCTGACGGTCGACCAACGCAGTAGTCGCCGCGACGTCGACCGTGTCGACAGTGTCCTTCGCGACCTCGCGTCCGCTCCCCTTGTCCGACAGTTCGAGCGGACGGCAGGCGACGAAATTCAAGCAGTCACCGACGATCCGCAACTCCTGGTGCATCTCGTCCTCGAACTACTTCGTCGCGAATACTGGAGTGTCGGAATCGGAATCGGCCCCGTCGAAGAACCGCTCCCCACCCAGACCCGCGCGGGGCGCGGTCCGGCATTCGAGGCGGCACGCCTCGCCGTCGAACGCGCCAAGAAGGCCCCCGCGCGTATCGCCGTCGAGCAGGCCCCTGCCGACGGTGACCTGGCCGAACTCGCCGCGGACGTCGATGGCGCCTTGACAATGTTGGGAACGATCGTCCTCCGCCAAACTCCCGACGGACGCGAGGCCATCGCGTTGATGGACAAGGGCCTCACCCAAGTCGCCGCAGCCCAGCAACTCGGAATCACCAAGCAGGCCATGTCGAAACGCCTGGTCACCGCCGGCTGGCAAGCTGAACTCGCCGGCCGACGGCTCACGGAGCGGCTACTTGTCCGAGCGCAGACCTACACTGCTCGCATCACACACTGACAGGGGCGCACTACATGGTTGTTCTGGCACTGATCGCACTTGCAGTTGCAGCTGCAGCACCGCTCATTGCGGCTGCGTTGCCGAAACTCAGCGGCGGCCATGTCCAGATCCCCGAATGGGTGTCCGCCACCGTAGCTCTACCAGCGCTCGCAATCGCGGCATTGGCCGCCAGTCGAACCACGCCGGTAACAGGATTTGCTCTGGGCTCAACACTTGTCCTGTGTGTCCTGGCCGCTGCCACTGCGGGCGCTCCGGTGGTTCTTGCGACGTTCAAAGTCGCACGGCGCCAACCCGACGGCAGCCCTGCACCCAATGCGGGGCCGTTGCGCGGCGGCCGCGTCATCGGAATCCTCGAGCGCATCGCCGTGGCAGTCTCGATCTTGGCCGGTTGGCCGGAGGGAATCGCAATCGTTCTTGCGGTCAAGGGGTTGGCCCGGTACCCCGAACTGCGCGAACCCCATGCTTCGGAGCAGTTCATCATCGGAACTTTCGCCAGCGTCCTGTGGGCGATTGCCGTGTGCGGAATCGGAAAAGCGCTGATCACCTAGTTCCGTGATCAGCGCTTTCCGTCCGACAAGATTTCTCGATACCGGTCCGCGGCTAGTGTCGCGGTCCGCCCTCCGGCGGTTGGTCCTGGTAGGGGTACTTCTGCTGAAAGTCTCCCGGTTCCGGCTGCTGCTGGAACTGTCCGGACCATTGGCTTTCACCTGGCGGCGGCAGTGCCGGATCAGTGAATCCCTGTGGCGGCTGCGGGGCGCTCTCACGCTGTGAACGAACCGCTGCCGCTGGATCCTCGACCGGTGTCCGGGCCGCGATTTCTGCCGCGCGAACTGCTTCGGCGATAGCCGGGTCGGATTTTGTCTCGAACCATTCCGCTACCTCGTCGGAATCATCCTCAGGGCTGGGCAGGTTTTCTTCGGCAGCGGGCGGTTCGTATCGGAACACGCCGTCGTCGCCGGGAGCGCCCAGTGTTTTTGCGAAGCCCTTGAGGGCGTCACCGAAATCGCTTGGTACAAGCCAGACTTTGTTCGCGTCACCCTGCGCCATCTGAGGCAGCGTCTGAAGATATTGGTACGCAAGAAGTTCCGGTGTCGGCTTTCCCGACTTGATGGCAGCAAAAACCTTCTCGATGGCCTTGGCTTCACCTTGTGCCTGAAGGTACTTTGCAGCCCGATCACCTTGCGCGCGAAGGATCTGCGACTGACGCTCACCCTCGGCATTGAGAACCGATGCCTGCTTGTTGCCTTCGGCCGACAGGATCTGGCTTTGCTTCGCACCCTCGGCCGTCTTGATCGCAGCTTCGCGGTGACCCTCAGCCGTGAGAATCATGGCGCGCTTCTCGCGGTCCGCCTTCATCTGCTTTTCCATCGACTCCTGGATCGACGGCGGCGGATCGATGCTCTTGAGTTCCACGCGCGCGACCCGCAGGCCCCAGCGGCCTGTTGCTTCGTCGAGCACGCCACGCAACTGACCGTTGATGGAATCACGCGAGGTGAGAGTTTCTTCCAGCGTCATACCGCCGACGACGTTACGCAGTGTTGTCGTAGTCAACTGTTCGACGGCGGCAATGTAGTTGCTGATTTCGTAGACCGCTGCCTGCGGATTGGTGACCTGGAAGTACACCACGGTGTCGATGGACAACGTCAGATTGTCCTGAGTGATCACCGGTTGCGGCGGAAACGACACCACGCGTTCACGCAGATCGACCTTCGCGCGCACTCGATCCGCGAACGGGATCAGAAACGTGAGCTGACCCGACACGGTCTTCGAGTATCGGCCGAGTCGCTCGATGACCGCGGCTTCTGCTTGCGGCACCAGTGCTACCGACTTCGCAACGACGACGATCACAAAAAGTATCAAGACGCCAAGAACTATCAGTGCTGCCATGTTTTACGGTCCCCTCCAGACAACTGCTGTTGCCCCGTTGATTTCCATCACCGTCACCGTTGTCCCCGCGGGGTACACGTCAGCGCTGTCCAGCGGACGAGCCGTCCACACCTGACCGTCCAGCTTGACCTGACCCGCATGCTCGCCGACCTCTTCGAGAACGACGGCACGTTTACCTTCGAGTGCTTGGATTCCCATCCGAGTTGGCGGCGGAGTACCGAAGCGCCGCAACAGGAAAGGCCGAACACCAAGAATGAGCACTCCCGAAAACACGCCGAACATGATGGCGTCGACCCACACGGGAAAATCGGTGACCGAACTGACACCGGCAGTAGCGAGCGCCCCACCGGCGAGCATCAGCAGAAAGAAATCTCCTGCCAGTGCTTCCGCGCCGGCGAGCACAAGTGCCCCGACAAGCCAAAGAAGTGCAGCCACAACACCATCTAACCAGAGAGTGTGATCTGCGCCGCGCCTACGTCAGGTTCGGCTCGGTGACAAAATCGACCAACTGCTCGACTGCGCCGATCAGGGGAGCTTCCAGGTCCCGGAAGCTCTCCACCGAGTTGTAGACCCGTCGCCAACCCTCCTGGGGCGTGCCCCAGCCGAGTTCACGGCAAATTCCGGTCTTCCAATCCTCACCCCGCGGAATCTTCGGCCACGCCGAGATTCCGACGGACTTCGGACGTACCGCTTCCCAGACATCGATGTAAGGATGGCCCGTCACCAACACGTTCGGGCCGAGGCCCTGAGTCAGCTGCGTTTCCTTCGATCCGGTTACCAGGTGATCGACCAGGACGCCGACTCGCCGCCCGGGTCCTGGGACGAACTCCGCAAGCCGCTCCCCCAGATTGTCCAAGCCCTCGAGGTGCTCGACGACAACACCTTCCACACGCAGGTCATGTCCCCACACCCGCTCCACCAGGGCCGCGTCGTGGACACCTTCGACCCAGATACGACTGGGAAGGGCTGTGCGAGCACGCAATCCTTCGACCCGGGTCGAGCCGGACGCGGACCTCGCCGGCTTTGCCGACGCCGCCTTCGGCGCCGGACGCACCAACGTCACGGGCGCGCCGTCGATGAGGAATGCAGCCTCACGCATCGCAAACAGTCGCTTCTGCGAGCGACCGTCCTCCAGCCTGACGAAATCACCGTCGTACGTGCGCTCGAAACCGACGACCGCGCCGCAGAATCCCGTTGCCGCATCCTCGACGACGAGGTCGCGCTCCGCTGCCACCTGAGGCACTTGGCGCTTCTGGGTGCGGGCATGGCCCGCGAAGATGTCACCGTATCCGTTTCCACCGCTCACGCGGGACAACGCTAGGTGACGACGCCCACGGCGCACAGGTTGCCACGCCGAACTAAACTCTTCTGTCATGAGTTCTCCCAGCGCAACGCTCACCGTGTGGGCAGCATCATGGCTCGCCGGCGACAGCGCCCCGGACGACGTCATCGATGCGCTCGTGGCGTGGACGCCGATGCATCTGATCGGTGCCGCCGACGCAGAAACCGCTTCGACTCTCGGACTCGACTGGCCGGGCATTACCGACGGCGGCGCGCCGATGTTGCTCCGGGTACTTCGACGCGCGGGGAACATCGCACCGGGAGATCTGCGATTGGTGCTGCCGGCTCCCGGAGACGTACGGGGGTTGCCTGCGGGAACAGGGTTCGCGGCCGCCGCCCTGGGCGCCGGTGAAGGTGTCCTCGTGGGTGGTCCGGGATCTGCGGGCATCGGATTGGTGCCGGTGACGGAAGGTCCCGACGTTCTGCGGTGGAGTGTGTACTCCGTGCCGACCGTGACGGGGCCGGCCGAGTACGTCGGGCTCGGAGAAGCCGAATACGCGATGCGCGAGGCCGTCCGCGATGCCGCTGCTGCGCTGCTGACGCTACAGACCGTCCCCACCGGAACTCCGGGTGACGATGCACGAGCCGCCATTACCGATGCACTCTCCGACCTGGCGCACCACCGCTACCCGGATTCCCTTGCACCTCGGGCGTTGCGCGTCCTCGACAGTGCTGATCAGGTTGCCGCGATTTTGACTGTGGCCGAGCATGATTCGACCAATCAGCCACCCAGCATCTCCGCTGCACAGACCCGGGAGTCCTTGTTGCGACCGTTGTGGGCCGCCGTGCGATCGGCGCGAACAGCAGCGGTGGCGAGTGTTTCATCGCATCACCCGGCAGGCGGAAACTAGGCAGCGAACGGTCCGCCGCTCACAACTTGAGCACGAAGTTTCGACGTTTCTCCGCAAATCCGTTGCGGTTGCCGAACATATCGCTTTTCATTTCCTCGAGCTCACGCTGCTCGTACGGCGCAACGGGATCAAGTTCGAGCCGCGATCGTTTCCGCGCGAGCATCGCCTCCCGCCGATCTCCGGTCAGAACGTCGGCTGCAATCTTGCCGAGCCACGCCTCGAACAGAATCGGATCACGCGGTCCGATCGCATCGACAAGTCCGATCTGTCGGGCATGGGTGATGCTGATGGGTTGGCACTCGGAGAGCAGCCGCCGAGCCTGATATTCGCCGACTCGGGCCGGGAGTGTGTATGTGTGCAGTTCCGAACCGAACAACCCCATCGTGGCGTAGTGCGGATTGAGAACGACACCGGCCCTGGCTCCGACGATGTCCGCTCCGAGTGGAAGCATCACACCGCCCGCCCCGGCGTTGCCGGTGAAGGCGGCAACAACAATCTGATCAGTGCAATTGACGATCTCGTTCGCGACCGCGTTGATGGCTTTGATGTTCGACCACGCCTCACCGGCCTGATCGGCGGCAGCCTCGATCACGTTGAGGTGAATACCGTTGCTGAATCCGCCGTAATCACCAGTCAGTACCAATACCTTGGTATCGAGCCCGACAGCCCAGCGCAGGCGATCGGTTAACCGTCGGCACTGCGCAGTGCTCATCGCACCGTTGTAGCAGCGAAACGAGAGGTATCCGATATCGCCGTCCCGGCGGTAGTCGATACCTGGGTACCGGCTTACCTGCACCTGCGGGACAAAGGTGCCGGGACGAACCACGGCTGTCGCCGGGAGCTTGAAACTCCCGGGATCCACCCGACGCGCTTGCCCGATCCAGACAGTGCCTGCGCCGGTGGCAACACGGATTGCCTCGTGGTGATATTCGAGAATGGTGCCGGGTGCGGCGTCGACATGCGAGTCGAGATGCGCGTCGTAGACAAAGACGCGGTCGAGGCCCAGCGCGGTGTTCACACCGGGAGAACCGTCAGCCGCATTGATCGCACGCACGATGCTCTGTGCGTCCTGAGACCACGAGAACGCGCGATCTGCTTGTTTTATCACCGGACGCGTCTGTGCGGACGCCACCGGCCGCGGTATCGATTCCGAGACAAGCGGCGCAAAATCCGCAATTCCGAACTTGTCGACCACTTCCTGGATGCATTCCATCGCAGCGCCGGCGACCGCATCGTTGTACACCGCAGATTTGGGGGCGCCGTCGCACAGGTCGAAAGTTCGCCACGCCCACACCGGTCCACCGTCGAGTTCTTCACGGGCTTCCAATGCCGTAACGCCCCACTTGCTCTCAGCAGCGCTGATCGCCCAGTCCAGCGAAGAAGGACCTCGATCCCCCGGTGGGCCGGGATGAATGACGATCGTGGTCCACCGAGACCAAATCGCTTCCGGTATATACGCTTTCAAGTACGGGCAGATGATGAGGTCGAAGTCGGCGGCCGCTGTGGCCGCGAGCGCCGATTCCGCATCAGACACTACTGCCGTCCGCACCCGGTGCCCCGCCTCCCGCAGTACCAGCGCGGCCCGCTGCGACAGGCCGTTGTCCGAGGTGACAAGCAGAAGCACGGTCAGCGTCGGCGTAGACGGCTCGCTTGGCCGGTTTCGCGCGAACAGGCCAGACGCCACGGTGCGCAATCGTCGCCCACTTACCCAACTGGCGCGTTGCCTGGATGTAGCTGGTGGCGCCGTCGCGTCGGCTGACGGGACCTGCAGCGACACAGCCGATGAAGCCGTCCTGGGGGTCGAAACCATGAATTCCCCTGCTTGCATACTCGGGTATCTGCGGCGTAAGACCAGGCTCCCCCAAGCAGGACTGACGCACCGATAGGTTGAATTAGGTACTTGGGGACCATATACCTACAGTCGGTTTGTTTCAACAGCTACTATCAAGCAAATAGTTTGCCGGTGCGTTTACGAGATTTTGTGATTGATCGCGATATGCCGGTCGATCCGGATGTGCTCGTCCAATGACGGGTAGCGCAAGCCGGTGTCCTGCCCGTACCCCTGGCGGCGTAACCACGCCAGGACATCTCCCCAGAACCAGATTCCCCCGGCCACCGAGTTATAGGGAACCGGAAAAGGCGTCGAGGCTTGCCGAACTCCTCGCACCCACTGCCCGACGGCTTGCCGCGTGACTCCGGCACGATCTGCAATATCCTGCCGGGACACCAGATCCGGATGAGTCCGCTCGGGTCGCACACCGGAGCCGACAAGTTGGTCGACAAGAGTGATCGCGGTAGTCGCTGCGCGCATGCCCTCCGCAGTAATAGTCAACAACTGCAGACCTTTTCGCTCCTCCACCCGTCCCCCCAGGGAGTCGGCGAGCATCTGTTCCTGCGAGTGCGTCAGCAAAGGAACGATAAACGTGAATTCGTAACGCTGGTACAGATCATCGGCCACCCCACCAACTTAGCTGTACGCTGCACTGTTTCCAGATGGACACACCCGGAGCGACGCGATACCCGCACAATAGGCAGATGATCGACGTCGACGACGCTCAGTTCGAGGAAATGGTCAAACGTGCCTTGGACACCCTGCCACCCAAACTCGGTCGCGAAATGGCCAATGTTGCGGTCACGGTTCAACTCGAAGGAGGCCCACCCGGACTCCTCGGTTTGTACCAGGGAATTCCGCTCACGAAGCGAACAACCACGTATGCCGGAGTACTGCCCGACCGCATCACCATCTATCGGCGATCGATCTGCTCTATCTGTACCACCGAGGACGAGGTTGTCGATCAGGTACGACGCACCGTCATTCACGAGATCGGCCACCACTTCGGTATCGGCGATCCTCGTTTGAGAGAGCTCGGATGGTGACATCACACTCACCTAGGCCGTGAAAACAAGCTAGAGGTTGATAATCACCGAATAGTCATGTCAGCTGTACCGACACGCCCGCAACAACTGAACATCTACAGGAGTTCCCATGGTCAACCTGATCCAGATCGCCCCGAAGAACACGCCGACCTTCGCTATGAGCCGTCAGAAGGCCGCCGAACTGTTGGGCATCTCGGTCGACAGCGTTGCCTTCCTCCTCAAGTCCCGGTACCTACCCGATTTGGACGCGGGCCGCCTGATCACGATGGCAAACCAGCCGTGGGTGTACACGGACGGTGACTATCCGGTCCTGCAGCAGGGCGCCTCCGAGCTTGCCCCCAAGAAGTTGATCCCGCCGCGCAAGTACATCGGGGAGAGTGCAGCGCACTCCGACGCCGAATGTGTGGAAGCAAATCAGGGAGTCTGGGCCGGATTCAACGTCGACCATGTCCTGGCCGCTCGCTTTCTCCCCGTCACCCTGCGCAAGTTTCCGGTGTCCGTCCTCCAGATCCACGAGGTGAACCGGGGCGACGAAGAGAAGGTGTCGTTTGTCGCAACCCTCGCGGGGCGCGTCCGTGAACTAGGTGCGCCGGCGCTCAATTACATCGATCCGTCGCTGAGCGCCGAAGACCAGGCGATCGTCAGCACCCTGCTGACCTCACGAAGCACGTCGACGGTGCCCGGCCCGTGCGGAAAGCTGAAGCAGCCCAACGCCTAACGCTGCAGATGGCCCAGCGCTGCTAGTGGACCTAGCGCTGGGGCCGCTGCACTGCAGCACAACAGTTGACCGCGCAGGAAACGCCGTTGGTGGTCGAGCCGAGTAACGGCTCGACCCCGAGGCGGAGCGGCGGCTCGCCGGCCAGACGTTCGGAAATGAGCGTCGGCACCAACCGGGCGAAACGTGGGTCCCGGCCCGGCGTCGCCGCCCGTACAAAATCCATTCCGAGTTCTGCGGCCTTGTCCTTGGCTTCGGTATCGAGATCCCACACCACTTCGAGGTGGTCGGAGACAAACCCGACGGGACATACGATCACTGCACGAACGTCCTTGGTGGACAGCACATCCAGATGATCACAGATATCAGGATCGAGCCACGGCACCTGCGGCGGGCCGGACCGTGACTGCCACACAAGATCAAAATCGTCGACGCCCACCGCCTCGGCAACCAGACGCGCGGCTTCAGCGACCTGACGGCTGTAGAGGTTTCCGCCCATCTCGGGCGGTCCGGCATTTCTGTCGGCGGCAATCGGTACCGAATGCGCGGTGAAGACCAGTCGAGCATCGTCGCGAGTTGCCTGCGGCAGAGTCGCGCGCGCCGCCTCGACGCCGTCGGCAAACGACCCGATGACCAATGGATGGTCGTAGTACTGGCGAAGTTTGGTCAAGGTCGGTGCGTCGTCTCCCACTGCCGTACGGGCTCGCACAATGTCC
The DNA here is from genome assembly GCF_005938745.2 of Rhodococcus sp. KBS0724. Lineage (NCBI taxonomy): Bacteria > Bacillati > Actinomycetota > Actinomycetes > Mycobacteriales > Nocardiaceae > Rhodococcus > Rhodococcus sp. KBS0724. The sequence continues at coordinate 3,248,969 of NZ_VCBX02000001.1, read as the reverse complement.
TCGTGATACTGACGGCACCCCGAGTACCCACCCCACGCGGATGTGGCGAATACAGCCGCGTTGCGGATACCGTCGTCGCGCATCTTCGCGACGGTGTCCTCGACCATCGGGTGCCAGTTGCGGTTTCCGAAGTAGATCGGAAGGTCCAGTTCAGCCGTTGCCAGTTCGCCCCGGACTCGCTCGATCAGGTCTCGATTGAGGGCATTGATCGGTGAAACCCCACCGAAATGCATGTAGTGCTCCACGACCGCGTCGAGGCGTTCCGGTGGTACTCCCCTTCCCCGCGTGACGTTTTCGAGGAAGGGTCTGACGTCCTCCGGCTTTTCAGGACCGCCGAACGACAATACGAGAAGTGCATCGAACTTGTCGTCAACACCAGCAGTCATGCCTTCAATCTTGCGCGATGCCGTTCGGCAAACAAAACCCGGGTACGCACTGCTGTAGTAGAACTAACAACAGCCCTTCACTTGGTTGAGCCGGGAAACATCGCGCCGTACTAGTTCCGCACCGGAAGTTCGTCACCCACCACAGCCGTTCGGCGTCCTTCGACAAGGCCGACAACGTCATCGGTATGAACTACCCGGCGCGGGCCATACACCGGTAGATCGTTCACCGTCACCAACCGTTCCATGATCAGAGCCGCGGCATGCTCGGGTGACCAGGCAAGTCCACTGTCTTGGAGGAATCTGTAGAGATCTACGGAACCGGGCGATGTCATTTCCTCAGCCTGCGATCGAGAAAAGTCATCTGACCGACCCCTCGTCGAACGCAGAGGTAACGGGCACGTGAATGTTAGGCCGCACACCCATCGCTTGATCGAGAACACTGCTCGATCGAGAACACCGCGCGCTCACAGCGGCGTGAAGTTCTCCAACGCAGCCAGCGCATCGAGTTGTTCCAGATAGTGCGCGAAGGAACGATGAACTGGTCGGAACGGGACCATCGTGACACCCGCTTCTTCCATCTCGGCAAGCGTTTCCTCCACCTGATCAGGGTGAGCAACCGGGTCCAGCGAGTCTGCTCCGCAAATCACCTCGAAGCCCTGCGGACGTTCCGGAAATCCGGCCAACATTGTGCGGAGGGAATCCATGTCCGGTGCGCCGGGCATCCACCCGTCGCCGAGAGTCACGGCCCGTCGCAATGCGCGTTTGCTGTGCCCGCCGACCCAGAGCGGCACACGCGGCTGGATCGCATGGGGATCGATGACCAATCCGTCGAAATCGTAGAACTCGCCGTGATACTCCGGTTCCCGCTGTGACAGCGACGCGCGTAGTGCGCGCATCGCGTCGTCGGCGCGCGGGCCACGTCCTTCGAACGGCACACCGAGTACCTTGAACTCCGCCTCGACGGTCCCGACACCCAGGCCCAGAACAACGCGCCCGCCGCTCATTCGGTCCAGAGTCCCGTATCGCTTGGCGATCTCGAGGGGATGGTGATAGCCGAGGACAAGAATATTCGTCACCAGGCGTAGGCGCTCGGTCTTTCCCGCCAGATACGACAGGGTTGCGAGAGGATCCCAATAGCGCGTTCCGCGTCCGTTCGGCAGTTGTGGCGACCACACTCCAGGCGGCATACCGATGTGTTCGCTGCACGTCACGAAATGGAAGCCGAGCCGATCGGCATGCTGCGCAATCTCTGCGATTTCCTCAATCCCCGCGTCCATTTCCCAATCTGCCGTCCGACCGGGGATGACGCTCACGACCGGTGTACTGATGCCGATTCGCATCGATGAATCTCCCTCGAATCTGCACCGGCACTGAATCTGCGCCGGCACGCAGTGGTGACGCCTGCTCCTAGGGCTGAACGTACCAGAACAATGAACACTGTTCATTGTTGGATTCAAGGGTCGATTACTGGAGCGGTTGGGCGCCACGCTGCGCGAGCATGAGACTCATCAAGCCGCATTCCTGCCCCTGGGTGGTGATCATGTCGCGGGCCGTTTGTTTGACCGGGCCATCGGCGAGAAGTTCGTTGGCCGCCTGGGCCATGATGATTCCGCCGCGGTGATGGCGCTCCATCAGTTGCAGGAACAGTACTTCGGCGTCGAACCCCGTAGCGGCAGTGAGCGCGTCGAGTTCGGCCATGGTCGCCATCCCCGGCATCGGTAACTCGCTGAGTGTTGCGGCTGACGTCATGGCGCCGTGGTGCGCAGCAAGGTCGGTAGCGTCCGACGCCGTCTGCATCCATTCCATGGGGGTGCGACTGCCCGGGGTCACATTAGCGAGTCTCAGCCAGCCGAGCATCATCCCGATCTCGGTCCGTTGAGTGTCCTCGATCTGTTGCGCGAGCCTACCGACTGCCGGATCGACATTGACATTCAGTCGTTGGGCGATGAACAACGCTTGCTGATGGTGCGCAACCATGTCGTGAACAAACCCGATTTCGTTGTTGCTCAAAATCTCTGCGGGCGTTGACTGCTCCGTGATCATCAGCGGACGCAGCGCCGCACCGAACACAACCAGCATCACGGCAAGGGAACCGAACGCCGCGATACGCACCACTCGCGTCACCGTTACGACCCGACGGTCGAGTGCTGATCAGCAGGCGGCGAGTAGACGTCGGCATCGAGCTGCAACGCCATGAATCCGTTGTCGGCACACGTAACCCAGAGATTGTTGCCACGCCACTCCGGTGCCGAGAAGCACCAGTCCGTGGATATGTCGCCGAGCCCGATCATCCCGGTTCGCGGGCCGAGTGCTTGGTTCGGGTCGAATTGCCCGCTGAGGATCGACTGACCGATCGCCGGTGCACTGAGGATGGGAACACCCAGAATCGATGCCAACGCGTGCGGTGAGTTTGTCAAAGCAAGATTGTCTCCGGTCTTCGCCGGCGGGTTGTAGTAGGCGATTTCCCGGACGTCGAACGGGTCTCGAACATCGAAGACCCTGATCCCGGACGAAATCCACCCACACGCGAGCGCTGTGGGATTGTTCGGGCGATCCGCTGCGCAGTAGTGCGATTCGTAGGCAAATGCCGAACCGACGGACGCCGAGGCCAGGGAAGAATCTTGATTTTCGGGAAGGTTGATCTCGAGCTTGATCGAATTGGCGATCGCCGGCCGGACAGGGTCGGAGACATCGATGAGTTTGACTCCGCCCGAACCGCCCTCGTCGACGGTGAACAGATACGGTGCACCGTCGTAGTTCACCGGAATACTGTGCTGCGTCGCCCACCCGTCGGTCCACGACAGCTGCGAGAGTTGACGCACGTGGGGATTGGGGTCTCGTCGCTGCACCGCACTGACGTCGAGTACGTGAATGCCGCCCAGATTGTTCGACAGGTACAGCTGATTTCCGTCGTCGCTGACTCCGATCCCATGGGTCGACAGCCCGACCAGGTCTTGCCACACAACCTTCGGAGTCGTGGGATCCGTCAGGTCGACGGCGCTGACAATGCCGGGCGCAGTACCGGAGGACCAGTAGGTATTGCCGTCCGGGGAGAACCCACCCTCATGAGATGTGATGGGCAGCAGCATCCCCAGATCCGTGCCCGGCCCCGGATTGAGCAGTTTCGGATGCGCACAATCGGAGATGTCGTACACCGACATCAGGCCCACACCGGTCAGCAGCGGAACTCCCGTTCCCACCAAGAGTTTTCGCTGCGTGTTGACCTTGAGGCTCTCCCATGTTCCTGCGAGCATGGCCGGTTCGGTCAGCGTTGCAGTGAGTTTCGGATGTGCCGGATCGGAGGCATCGACAACCTGCACACCTTGCGCCGGTCCCAGAAGATTTCCCGGGAAGAAGCTGCCGACGTACGCGCAGTGCTCGAAACTCGTGGAGGTGATTCCGCCGCCTCGGCCCTCGTAGCCGCCTAACCGAGAGATGTTGCAGCTGTAGCCCGTTCGGCTGCGTCCACTGTTTCGATCTTCGGCTGGAACATCGCCTTGCAGCCCGGTTTCCGGTCGAGAATCCGCATTACACGCAGCCCGCGCTACCGCTTCGCTGCCGACATCGTGGGACTCGTAGACCGTACCGGGGATGGACTCCGGCGCTGCGGCGGCGCCGACCACCGGCAGTAACAACACAACCGAGGCGGCAACTATCGCCGACCTGACCGTTCGACGAGCGCTCAGTGGTTCCATCGTGCCCAACCCCCTGCGTATCCGGCGTCGGCGATACCAGACCGTATCCATCCCACCTACCGACGTCCTGACCGAATGTCCGGTTCCGTGGAAAAGTGTGCGTGATGCACGTCACTCTCGTCAAGCGTGAACGAGGCTCTCCCCGACCTGCCGGAGGTCTCAGGTATTCACGACATCAGCGTCGTATTGCAACGAATCGTTCGGGCTGGCCGGGAACGATTCGAGGTCAGGGCATTCCAGGATCTCGTGTGCCGCGGCGCGGCTGCACCCCACCAGAGTCGAATCGAAATCGACCTCAGTGGCAATGCACCACGATTGGTCCTGCGGCCAGACGAGATTGGCGGACGGCGTCCACGGCTTCGCACCGAGCAGGTCGGGAATTGTGGACGCGTCACGGAGCGGACCCGACAGCAGAACGTAGTCTCGTCCAGGGTGCCGCAACCGGGGCCCGGCGATCAGTTCCCGGGCCAGCGACACAACGGGTGCGGGGCGGGACTGTGACCGCCCGGCGGCATAGATCGCCGTAGCTCCGGGATGAAAGAAACCGTTGCCCTCCCACACCGCGAAGTAGGCATCGTTCGGCGAATTCGTGTGGCCCGCAAGAAGATCGACGAGGCGCTGATTGTCCGGCGGATCGAGCGAACCGATATCGGGCTCGCCGCCGTCCCACAATTCGCTGCGCGGATTGATCGAATGAGGTGAGTCGATCAAACGCCACCACTGCACCAGCGGATGAACCCGTCGCCCGGTTACGGCCGCAACATCACGCCAACGGACCACATGATCGCCGTCGACATCGACGGGATGGAGAACACGCACGTACGCATCGAAACCCGAAGGTACAACAGCTGTCAGTGACCCCCACACCGCGGACAACCTGGGCCTGATCCAGTTTCCTACCGACACGTCGTCGACGGGTTTCATCATTGATGCCCTCCGGGTTCGCCTTCACCTGCACGTAGCTCGCCGCGAAGACGAAGGCGAACCCGAAACACCGTGCTAACCCACCATTGCGTGGAATCCGCCGTCGACGTAGATGATCGACGCCGTTGTGCCGGGCAGCCAATCCGAGAGAACGGTGCAGACCGTCTTCGCAACGGTTTCACGATCTTCGACGTCCCAGCCGATGGGCGCTGCGCTGTCCCAGCCGGTGTTGAGCTTGTCCAACTCGGCACCCGGGCCGGTGCTGTCGCCGGCGATAGCCTTGGCCGCAAGCGTCTTGATCGGGCCAGACGCAACAAGATTGGAGCGGATGCCACGGACGCCGACCTCTTTGGCGACGTACCGGTTCACGGCTTCGAGGGTGGCCTTGGAGACACCCATCCAGTTGTAGAACGGCATTGCGCGTGACGGATCGAAGTCCATGCCGACGATGGACGCCTTGTCGTTCAGTACCGGCAGCAGTGCCTTGGCGAGGGCACTGTACGAGTAGGCGGACACCTCGAGTGCAACGGCAACGTCGCTCCACGGCGCGTCCATGAACGGGCTGCCCAGGCAGGAGCGCGGCGCAAAGCCGATGGAGTGCACAACACCGTCGATGCCCTCGGGAGCCAACTCGCGGACACGATCGGCCAAAGTGGCAAGATCTTCCGCGTTCTGGACGTCGAGTGAGATGGCCGGCGGCACCGGCTGCGGTAGACGCTGAGCAATTCGGTCGATCAGGCGCAGACGATCAAAACCCGTGATCAGCACCTTCGCGCCCTGCTCCTGCGCAACCTTCGCAACATGGAATGCGATGGACGAATCGGTGATGATGCCGGTAACGAGAATGGTCTTACCCTCGAGCAAACCGCCCATGAGGTGTCCTCCTGAAGTGAGACGTACGAAGTGAAAGGAATGTGTTTCAAGCGGGAAACTAGTGCCCCATGCCCAGTCCACCGTCAACCGGAATGACGGCACCGGACACGTACGCCGAATCGTCGGAGGCAAGGAAGCTCACTACTGCCGCAACATCTTCCGGCTTGCCGGTGCGCTGAAGCGGAATGTGTTCGGTGGCCTTGTCTTTCACGTCGTCGCCGAGTGCGGCGGTCATGTCGGTTTCGATGAAGCCGGGAGCGACCACGTTGGCCGTGATCGAGCGAGAGCCCAGTTCCCGGGTCAGGGATCGAGCGATACCGACGATGCCTGCCTTGGACGCCGCGTAGTTGACCTGGCCAGGGCCACCGCCGAGACCGACGACGGACCCCAGGAAGATGAAGCGCCCGAAACGCGCCCGCAGCATCGAACGCGTCGCCCGCTTTGCAACCCGGAACGTGCCCGTCAGGTTGGCGTCGATGACGCTGGTGAACTGATCTTCCGACATGCGCATGATCAGCGTGTCGTCGGTGACGCCGGCGTTGGCCACGATGACCTCGACGGGACCCTGGTGCGCTTCGACCTCTTTGAACGCGCGGTCGATCGACTCGGAATCGGTGACGTCGCAGACAACACCGAAGAGGCCTTCAGGTGCACCGCTGCCACGGTGGGTGACCGCGACCTTGTGTCCGTCAGCGGCCAAGCGCTGCGCGACGGCCAGGCCGATTCCGCGGTTGCCGCCGGTGACCAGAACCGAGCGCGGAGTGGTGACGGTCCGTTCTGACACCACTGGGGTGGAAGGGGTAGACATGGCGATCAACCTATCAATTCGAGGGCCGGGGTCCGGCAGTATTCGGACGAGCGGAAACGGTGCGGGGTCATGGCAGTCGTTGGCGGGTAACCAAGGCAACGGTCAAACCTGCGGTGGCAAACAGAACTCCGAGAATCAACCACGGTTTGCTTGCATCGCCGCGAGTGGTCTCGAATCCGATCTGCTCTTCGAGCGTGTCGTAGACCGCACGCAACTCTTCGAGGCTGGACGCGGTGAAGAAACTCCCCCCGGACAGATTCGCGATTTCCTTCAAGGACGCGTCGTCGACAGGAACGGGAATGCGATCACCCTCGATTTCGACGCGGCCGTATGTCGTGCCGAACGAGATCGTCGAGATCGGGACACCTTTGTCCTTGGCCTGACGTGCTGCAGTGAACCCGCCGCGCGGGTCATCCGAATTATCGGGGACCGTCTGCTTGCCGTCGGAGAGCAACACGATCCGCGCCGGTGGAGCCTGATCGCTGCCGCCGAGAACAGCTGACAACGTGTCGATCGACTGCAGTGACGTGAAGATCGCTTCGCCGGTCGCAGTCCGCTCGCTGAGCTTGAGATTGTCGATGGCAACCTTGGTCGCGTCGCGATTTGTCGTGGGAGAGACCAACACCGACGCGGTTCCGGCGAAGGCGACCAACCCGAGGTTGATGCCGGGTGTCAATCCGTCGGCAAACGATTTAGCCGCCTCCTGAGCGGCGGCGAGACGTGTCGGTTCCACATCCGTAGCCTGCATGGACAGCGATACGTCGATCACCAGGATGACGGTGGCCCGGTTGCGCGGAACCTTCTTGTCCGCAGTGGGACCGGCCAGCGCGACGGTGAAGAACACCAACGAGATCACCATCAAAATGGCGGAAACGTGACGCCACCGGCCCGGACGGGACGGGGCCACCTTCTCGAGGAGATCGAAGTTGGTGAACCGCAGCGTGTGCCTCTGACGTTGCTTCTGCACATAGATGTACCCGCCCACCAACGCGGCGATAACGGCGAGGAACAGCAGCCACCACGGCGAAGTGAATTGAGAAAGACTCACGAACGAACGCCCCCAGTTCCGGCGCCGACACCAAAGCTGTGACGGCGTGCCGAGATGAATCGAACCACGTCGGCGATCCAGTCACGATCGGTATGCAATGACATGAGCGGCGCCCCACACCGGCGGAGTGCCTGCTGAACCTCGACGCGATGTTCCGCGGCAGCGCGGGCAAAATCCGCGCGCAACTGCGGAGTGGTCGAGAATTCCCGTGTCCGACCGGATTCCGGGTCATGCAATACGACGTCACCGACATCGGGCAGTTCGAGGTCACGAGGATCCACCACTTCGATCCCCAGCACGTCATGTCGACCGGCAATGGCACGCAACGGACGTTCCCAGTCCGTCGGGCCCAGGAAGTCACTGATCACGACGGCCAACCCACGACGACGCTGTGGGCGTCGTAGCGCCTCGATTGCGCCCACCAGATCTCCGCGCACTCCGTCCGGAGCGTGCGGAGTGGTCGCGATCTTGCGAAGCATCGCCTGAGCATGGACGCGGCCACCCCTGGCCGGAATTCGTGTCATCTGCGCGCCTGTGGAAATGATGGCGCCGACGCGGTTGCCGCCCGAACTGGTCAGGTGCGTCACCGCCGCAGCGGCGGCAACAACCAAATCGCGCTTCTCACAACCTGCAGTCCCGAAATCGAGGCTCGCGGACAGGTCGATCACCAACCATGTCTCGAGTTCCCGATCCGCCACCGACTGACGCACATGCGGGTGCGTCGTACGCGCGGTGACAGACCAATCCATCTGTCGCACATCGTCACCCGGCTGATACTCCCGAGCCTCGCCGGGCTCGGAACCGGGACCGGGGATGAGTCCGAGATGATCACCGTGCAACACCCCGTCGAGCCGGCGGCGCACCGTCAACTCGAGTGTCCGCAATGCGGCGGTCAGCCGTGGGTCACGAAGTTCACCGGACTCGAACGACGGCGGTGCACCGGCATGACCGGGAAGGTGACTTTCCGTCACTGCGGGCGACTCATCGGATCAGGGCTCATGAACTGCGCACCGTTTCCCGACGGGTTGAACTGCGGTGCGCTCTGCTGGGGTTGCTGCATCGGCTGACCTACCGGTTGTCCCGGTACCGGTTGCGGTCCCGCAACGGTGGGAACCGGGCGTGCGGCGATCTGAGGAAGACCGACCGTCTGCAGCACTCGCGCGATGACGGCGTCCGGAGTTACCTCGTCGGCAAGAGCGTCGTACGACAACACGAGGCGGTGGCGCAGCACGTCCGGGATGACCTCGACGACGTCCTGCGGGACAACGTAATCGCGGCCACGCACGAAGGCGAGCGCCCGGGAGGCTGCAATGATGCCGAGTGTTGCGCGCGGTGACGCACCGTAGGCGATCCAGCCGGCAACGTCGTCGAGGCCGAATTCCCTCGGCGTGCGGGTGGCTGCGATAATCCGAACGACGTAGTCGACCAGGGCATGGTGGACGAAGACGTTGCTTGCAACCCGTTGGAGTCGTACCAACTCTTCGGGGCCGAGGATCTGGTGCGGTTCGGGCGCGGCGACGCCCATCCGGTATACGATTTCGCGTTCTTCTTCGACAGTCGGGTAATCGACCAGGATCTTGAACAGGAAGCGGTCACGCTGTGCTTCCGGGAGTGGATACACACCCTCGTTCTCGATGGGGTTCTGCGTCGCCATGACCAGGAACGGGTCCGGCATGTGGTAACGCTTGCCACCGATGGAGACGTGACGCTCGGCCATGACTTCGAGCAAGGCCGACTGCACTTTTGCCGGTGCGCGGTTGATCTCGTCGGCGAGTACGAAGTTTGCGACCACCGGGCCGAGTTCGGTATCGAACTCTTCGCGTCCCTGTCGGTAGATGCGCGTACCGATCAAGTCGGTGGGTACGAGGTCCGGGGTGAACTGCACACGGGAGAACGATCCGCCGACCACCTTTGCGAAGGTCTCGACGGCCAGTGTCTTTGCGACGCCGGGAACACCTTCGAGGAGGACGTGTCCCTTTGCCAGTAGTCCGACGAGTATCCGCTCGACCAGACGATCCTGGCCGACAATGACGCGTTTGACCTCGTAAATCGCTCGTTCCAGAGTCTGGACGTCGGTAGCGAGCGACGGGGCAACCCCGTCGGAATTTCCACTCGCCTTGTCTACGTCGACCGATCCGATCGAATCTTCACGTGAGGTCACCAAGAATCCATCGCTTTCACCTAGAAAAGTTCCGACAGTAACGTGTTCCCCGCCAACTATTCCAGGTAGTTGCTCGTGATGCCGCAACACCACGTCAACACATGCAACGAATCGGACATCCAAGGATGAACGGGTTCAGCCTTCCCGCGAGATCAGGACACCAACCGCACGGCGTACGGGGTCATCCCGCCCCACCGCACGGGTGAAACTTTCACACTGGAACCGGACTGCGGTGCTTCGAGCATCTGCCCGTCACCGAGGTACAGCGCCACGTGCTGACTTGCGTTCGGCCCGTAGAAGATCATGTCGCCGCGCTTCATTTCGGACGACGGAACCTGCTTTCCGGCGGTGTACTGGTAGCCCGTGTAGTGCGGCAACGAGATACCGATTCCGGCAAACGCGTAAATCATCAGACCTGAGCAGTCGAACCCGATCTTGTTGAAGTCTCCGTAACTGTCCGCGACTCCGCCGTCCCGAATTCCGCGGGTCGGCCCGTTCTCGTCGCCGCCGCCCCAGGCGTACTGGATACCGATCTGCGACATGCCGCGGTCGATGACGGATTCGATTGCGGCGCTTCCGGACACCGACGGCACCGTCGGCTTGGGTGTTGCCGGCTTGGGGGTTGTGGGTTTCGGAGTAACTACCGGAGTGTCGGTATCCGAGTCCGAATCGGTGCTCGTATCGGTGTCCGTCTCGTCGTCGTCACCGGGAATGACTGTCGGAGTCGGATCTTCGACGGCAGTGTGCGGACGCTGAGCGGCAGCCAATGCAGCGGCACGGTCCTTGGCAGCCTGATCGGCGGCGGCCCGGGCTGCGGCTTGCTCAGCTGCTTCCTTGGCGGCGGCTTCGAGTGCAGCCTGATGAGCTTCTTCGGCTTTTCGCTGTTCGTCCCAGGTCGCGTATGCCTGGCGTTGTCCTTGCAAACCGGCAACCGCATTGCGGGCTGCATCCAGTTGAGCCTGCGCGGAATTGCGCTCCGATTCGATGGACGCCTTCTTGGCTACCTGCTGGTCGAGTGCATTGCGGGCGATCGCGATGGCCTGCTCGGCAAGAGCCTGAAGGTTTGCTGCTATTTCGGCGGCCGCGTCGGCGTCCAGCTTGGCTTGCCGGGTCGCGGAGTCCTTGTTCGCCTGTTCGGTTCGTGCGCGCTGCAAACCGTCGAGCACGGCGCGCTGGGTGTTCGAGAGAAGTTTGAGGACCTGCGCTCGATCGAGGACGTCACCCGGGCCCTTAGCGTCGAGGAACGACGAGATGGACGCGGTATTGGTGCCCTGCACGTAACTCGATCGGGCGTACTTGTCGAAGTCGCTCTGCGCTACGTCGATCTGTGCGCCGGCGTCCCGGAGTGCTTGTTTGGTGATGCTGACGGCTTGGGCTGCGGCATCGGCAGCGCCTCGAGCGTTCTGCAGGTCGACGAGGGTCTTGTTGACGTCTTCGCGTTTGATGGCAACTTCGTTGTCGAGTGCAGACAACTGCTCATTTGCCGCGGCAACCTGGTTGATCAGGGCGCTGACCGTGCTGACGCTCGATGAAACCTGCGAATCTGCGGAAGCAATTTCGGAGTCACTGGGATTGGGCGGGGGCGGCGGGACGGACGCTCCGACACCGGGGTTTCCGACAACCAGGGCAGTGACGATGCCCGCACCGATAACCAGTTGTGCCAGGCGGGACGACGCTCGGGAAGGTTTACGACGGCCGAATCCGCCTCGTGTTACTTGGCTCACAAATAACTCTCCCTCGCGTGTACGCCACGGGCCCGCTGGGTCGCCGATCCGTGCGGGGAGGGAATGCGCAGGAAGCTATGACGCCGTGTGGCGCCACCAACAAGATGTAGCGAAGTAGCTACTGCTTGTCGCTAACCCGCCGTTCGAGGGCAACGCTCGCCGCCGCCCGGTTTCGGGTGGCGTCGTGCGCAGTCCGTCGAACAACAGCCATCTTTCTGCGACACTTCTTCCCCAAAAAGTGCCAGTTGTACCGTACGACACTTGAGAGAACTTTGGAAACTTTAGCCCCAAATAACACATCGGGTATTTCACCCAGGTGGATGGCTGTATCTGAACGAAAAAGCAGGTACTCACCACAAATGCTGGTGGGTACCTGCTTGTCGACGCTCTCGGACGTGCGCGAGCGTCAAGCGGATCCGGCGTGTCCGAAGGTTTGTTCCGAAGGCTCGTTCACCTGGTTAATTTCTACGGGTTCGGGGCTGCGACGCCATTTGACGACAAAAGTAATCGCAGCAAAAACAGCCACGATCGCCACGAGAAGGACCGTATACAAGGCCCACGGCGGACCCGGCTGGACAATCTCATGAGAAAAGCGATCAGCGATCGCAGCAGAACTGTCGCCGAATGAACGATCCTGCGCGGTTTCGAGCTGTACTCGACTGATCGAATCGCTGGAACTGCCCATCCAATCCGGGCTCATCACCAAGATCGTGCCGCTCTCGGATTCGCCGACCGTCGTCGCCAAGTCCCGGAGATCGGTATCGCGCGACGGATTGGCGTCGAGAACGATCACACTCAAATCGATCCCCCGCTCACGGGCCTCGGCGACGACGTCCACCAGTGCAGGAATATCGGCTGCCGGTGCGGAAACACCATTTTGTGCCACGTCGGCCACTACGTCGTCGAGATCGACGTTCGACGGGACTGCGGCGTGAACAGGACCGCTCGTGTGCAAGGGCGTGAAGACCAAATGTGTAGGAGCAGACATCTCTCATCCGGGTGCAGTTCGGCGCTCGTCCACACGCGAGTGTGTGGATGAATCCGAGGTCGTTATCGGCGGTCTGACCGCGACGGGCCTGAATGCACCCTACTTGAGGTTGAGTGCGAAGCCCGCGCCTCTTCGACACTGCGCGCAATCCGTTGTGGGTCAGCTCACCCAGTCCACCCTGCGTTGCGCAGGTCCTGAGACTGCGTGAAGATTGGTTCGGTCAAGTTGCCCCGAAGTCTCACAGGACAAGCGTACTGTTAGACTTCAGACCGAGAGGTACCTCGCCTCGGCCGAGTCCACTTCAGCTCCGATGTTCGGACAGTTCTCACGTGAACTGTGCGATTGGCGTGAGCTGTCACTGGATACGCCGAGTTGTATGTACCTCGCTTCAGCTGCCGACACAGCCCCGTCGGTGGCGACCCTCATAGACGAGTGGAGCAGACGTGAGCACCAGTATTGATTCGTTCGGAGCCAAGGGAACCCTCGAGGTCGGTGAGAACTCTTACGAGATCTTCCGCCTCTCGGCCGTCCCCGGCACCGAGAAATTGCCGTATTCCTTGAAGGTCCTCGCCGAGAACCTTCTCCGCACCGAAGATGGTGCCAACATCACCGCGGATCACATCCGCGCAATTGCAAGCTGGGATCCCTCAGCTGAGCCGAGCATCGAAATCCAGTTCACGCCTGCCCGCGTGATCATGCAGGACTTCACCGGCGTTCCTTGCATCGTCGACCTCGCCACCATGCGTGAGGCTGTCACCACCCTCGGTGGCGACCCCAACAAGGTCAACCCGCTCTCCCCCGCCGACATGGTCATCGACCACTCGGTCATCCTCGACGTCTTCGGCCAGGCCGACGCCCTCGAGCGCAACGTCGACCTCGAATACGAGCGCAACGGCGAGCGTTACCAGTTCCTCCGTTGGGGCCAGGGCGCATTCGACGACTTCAAGGTCGTCCCCCCGGGAATGGGCATCGTCCACCAGGTCAACATCGAGTATCTGGCACCGACGGTCATGTCCCGTAACGGACAGGCATACCCCGACACCTGCGTCGGCACCGACTCGCACACCACGATGGTCAACGGCCTGGGCGTGCTCGGCTGGGGCGTCGGCGGCATCGAGGCCGAGGCAGCAATGCTCGGCCAGCCCGTCTCCATGCTGATCCCCCGCGTTGTGGGCTTCAAGCTCTCCGGCGAGATCAAGCCAGGCGTTACCGCAACCGACGTCGTGCTCACCGCCACCGAGATGCTCCGCAAGCACGGCGTCGTCGGCAAGTTCGTCGAGTTCTACGGCAAGGGTGTCGCCGAGGTTCCCCTCGCGAACCGCGCAACCCTGGGCAACATGAGCCCCGAATTCGGTTCCACCGCAGCGATCTTCCCGATCGACAGCGAAACGATCGACTACCTGCGCCTCACCGGCCGCAGCGACGAGCAGCTTGCTCTCGTCGAGTCGTACGCCAAGGAACAGGGTCTGTGGCACAACCCCGACCAGGAGCCCGTCTTCTCCGAGTACATCGAGCTCGATCTGGGAACTGTTGTTCCCTCGATCGCCGGCCCGAAGCGCCCGCAGGACCGAATCCTGTTGTCGGACTCCAAGCCTGCGTTCCGCAAGGACATCCACAACTACGTGGAAGACAACCAGCCCACCGAGCACACCCAGCTCGACGAGGCCGTCGAAGAGTCCTTCCCCGCTTCCGATCCCGCAGTGCTCTCGTTCGCCGATGACGGAGCGGTCGACGTTCTCTCGGCAGCCAACGGTGCACAGGGCCGTCCGAGCAAGCCCGTCGTCGTCAAGTCCGACGCCGGTGAGTTCGTTCTCGACCACGGCGCCGTCGTAGTTGCCGGCATCACGTCGTGCACCAACACGTCCAACCCGTCGGTCATGCTCGGTGCCGCACTGCTCGCACGCAACGCCGTCGAAAAGGGCCTTACCACCAAGCCGTGGGTCAAGACCAACATGGCTCCCGGTTCGCAGGTCGTCACCGACTACTACGAGAAGGCCGGCCTGTGGCCGTACCTCGAGAAGCTCGGCTACTACCTCGGTGGTTACGGCTGCACCACGTGCATCGGTAACACCGGACCGCTGCCCGAGGCAGTCTCCAAGGCGATCAACGACAACGACCTCTCGGTCACCGCGGTGCTCTCGGGTAACCGTAACTTCGAGGGTCGTATCTCCCCCGACGTCAAGATGAACTACTTGGCTTCCCCGCCGCTGGTTATCGCCTACGGCCTCGCCGGAACCATGGACTTCGACTTCGAGACCGATTCGCTCGGTAACGACACCGACGGAAACCCCGTCTACCTCAAGGACATCTGGCCCTCCACGCAGGAGATCGAAGAGACGATCAAGTCTTCGATCGACCAGGACATGTTCCGCAAGTCCTACGCAACCATCTTCGCGGGCGACAGCCGCTGGCAGAACCTCGAAACCCCGAAGGGTGACACCTTCGACTGGGACGAGAACTCCACCTACGTGCGGAAGCCACCCTACTTCGACGGCATGACGATGGATCCGGCTCCGGTCAAGGACATCAAGGGCGCCCGCGTCCTCGCGCTGCTCGGCGACTCGGTCACCACCGACCACATCAGCCCGGCAGGTCCGATCAAGGTCGGCACCCCCGCTGCGCAGTACCTCGACTCTCACGGCGTCGAGCGTGCGGATTACAACTCGCTCGGATCGCGTCGCGGTAACCACGAGGTCATGATTCGCGGAACGTTCGCGAACATCCGTCTGCGCAACCAGCTCCTCGACGATGTCTCGGGTGGATACACCCGCGACTTCACGCAGGAAGGCGCACCGCAGGCATTCATCTACGACGCGTCGCAGAACTACCAGGCAGCCGGCATCCCGCTGGTCGTCCTGGGCGGCAAGGAGTACGGCTCCGGATCCTCGCGTGACTGGGCAGCCAAGGGCACGAGCCTGCTCGGCGTCAAGGCCGTCATCACCGAGTCGTTCGAGCGTATTCACCGCTCCAACCTCATCGGCATGGGCGTTGTCCCGCTGCAGTTCCCGGTCGGCGAGTCCGCAGGTTCGCTCAAGCTCGACGGCACCGAGACCTTCGACATCGAAGGCGTCGAGAAGCTGAACGAGGGCGTCACCCCGAAGACCATGAAGGTCACGGCAACGCGCGAGAACGGCGAGAAGGTCGTGTTCGACGCAGTCGTACGCATCGATACCCCCGGTGAAGCGGATTACTACCGCAACGGTGGCATCCTGCAGTACGTGCTCCGCAACATGATCCGAGGCTAGTTCGCCAGCCTGCCTTTTCCGCACGGCGGACTCAGCGACCTTGCTGAGTCCGCCGTGTGCGTTTGGTATCGGTTCACGGGTGGTGCCAACTCCGACACAGAGTCGGCACCGTCGAGATGCGCGAGACGAGGACAAGAACGTGCCCAAGGTCAGTGAAGACCATCTCGCGGCACGGCGCAGTCAGATCCTTGACGGTGCCCGCCGCTGCTTTGCGGAATACGGCTACGACGGCGCCACAGTCAGAAGACTGGAAGAAGTCACCGGGTTGTCCCGAGGCGCAATCTTTCATCACTTCAAGGACAAGGACGGACTCTTCCTCGCATTGGCGAGCGAGGACGCAAGCCGCATGGCTGACGTCGTCGCCGAAGAGGGCCTTGTGCAGGTGATGCGCGACATGCTCGCCCAGCCAGACCAATTCGATTGGCTGGGCACACGCTTGGAAATTGCGCGGCGGCTGCGAACCGATTCAGATTTCCGGGCCAAATGGTCACAGCGGTCAGCTGAACTCACCGAGGCCACCAGTGCACGTCTGGCCTTCCAGAAATCAGCCGGACGTTTGCGCGACGACGTTCCCACCGACGTACTGATCGGCTATCTCGATCTGGTGATGGACGGCCTGGTCGCCCGAATAGCGTCGGGCCATGCCGGCAACAACCTGTCGGCTGTCCTCGATCTGGTCGAGGAATCTGTGCGTCGACGGGACTAAGGGGCTTCGCCCCTGTGCGCACATTTGGTGATGCTGACTTCCAGTGCGGCGCACAGGGCGCGATGTCATTCGTCCAGGCTCTTCCTTCGATGCCCAACGCCACTGAGGTCGGCGCGATAATCGCGTCGGAAACCGGAACTCACACAGTCAATTGCCCTGTTCGATCGATCACCGGGACTGGGCCAGGCATGACGTCTGACGCTTCGAGAATGTCGTCGAGTATCGCTAGAACTGCACTCAGGGCGTGCCGACTGTCTCCGTCGGGCGCCACCGGCTGATGTTCAGCGACTGCGGACGTCAACACAACAGGAGTCCCTTGTCGTGCAAGTATTCCAGCGATTGATTCGCCGGGGTTGATCCAATTTTCCGGCAGGTTTTGTGCTGCGATTCTCGCGAAGGTCTCACGGATCCTGCGCTTATTCACGAGAGGCGCCACAATTTCGAATCCGAGCGCTTTGTTGTGTGCTTCGAATCGGTCGTACCAGCGTACGAGGGTGAACCCAGGCCAAATCTGTGGCGCGAGATAGTGAATGTCCGTTTCAGTGATGCCGGAGTTCCACATGGAAATCGTCGCCGCATCGAAGTCGATATGAATCCCACCCGTAGGGTCTTCATTGTCGATGATCACCGGCACAACCGGGTCGGGTTCGTATCCGGCGAAGATTTCCGGTCCAATCAGGAACTCGTCCTCGATATGCCCGTTTGTCGTCCACATCCGAACACTGCCTGCATTCCTGGTCGAGAGCAGTATGCCCCCACGTTTACCCTGATCCTCATCCCAAAATCGTGCATAGCGTTGGCGTTCGGACAGCGGTTCACTGCCAGACGCTGCAACACCTGATTCTTCCCAACTGTGTGCGCGACCGCGATCGATGTCGAGGTAGTCGTAGATCGAGCACAACGAGTCGGGTGCCCAGACAACTTTCCAGCCATTCCACGTTCGTTGGTGCAACTGATGCAGGAGTCGACGTTCGAGACCCGCCTCGGAATCTCCAATCGCGAGAACTTTCCTACCGACGTCGATCAGCGCGACTCCCTCACACCAGGTCGTGTCCAACCACGACTCCGGGTCGGATGCGTCGCAAGCGCTTTGGCTTCGTGCAAATCTCAATCCGTGCTCCGGACCCCAGGCGAGATCGAAACGTAGCGTGTTGGCCGCCCAGTGCGAGTAATACAGCTCGACCTCATCGTCGATAACGACGATGTTCGCTCGATTTCCCATCGACAGACGCCCTCCCAAGTACCTGGCATCAGGATTACAGGTCATGTGAACCGGTGTGCCTTCGGGCCTGGCCTCAATGACAATGCCGGCCAACTCGTGTCGAGTTGACCGGCATTGTCATTAGGTCTGATCAGGCCAGCTGAATCAGTTCGAGGTATTCCTGCGACCAGTGATCCTCGTTGCCATCGGGCAGAAGGATGACACGCTCGGGGTTCAGTGCCTCAGCCGCGCCCGGGTCGTGAGTCACCAGGACAACGGCGCCGGTGTAACTGCGGAGCGCGTCCAGGACCTGCTCGCGGGAGATCGGGTCGAGGTTGTTGGTGGGCTCGTCGAGCAGCAGTACGTTTGCTGCGGACGACACGAGGCCGGCCAGTGCTAGACGTGTCTTCTCACCACCGGAGAGCGTGCCGGCCGGCTGCTCGAGCTGCGGGCCCGTGAACATGAAGGCACCGAGGAGCGAACGCAGTTCCTGCTCCCCCGTATCCGGAGCCGCGTGGCGGATGTTCTCCCACACCGAATCGTTGTCGTCGAGGGTGTCGTGCTCCTGCGCGAAGTAACCGATCTTCAGTCCGTGACCCGCGATCAGCTCACCCGCATCAGCTTTCTCGGCGTTAGCAAGAATGCGCAGCAAGGTCGTCTTGCCGGCACCGTTGAGGCCGAGGATGACAACGCGAGATCCGCGGTCGATCGCAAGGTCGACACCGGTGAAGATCTCGAGCGAGCCGTACACCTTGGTGAGGTTCTTACCCATGAGCGGCGTCTTGCCACACGCTGCCGGCTCGGGGAAGCGGATCTTCGCTACCTTGTCGGAAACACGCTCGGCATCGAGGTTGGCCATCAACTTGTCAGCGCGCTTCGCCATGTTCTGAGCGGCAACAGCCTTGGTCGCCTTGGCGCCCATCTTGGCTGCCTGGATGCGCAGAGCACCGGCCTTCTTCTCGGCGTTGGCGCGCTCACGGCGTCGACGCTGCTCGTCCGTGGCCCGGGCGTCGAGGTACTTCTTCCAGTTCATGTTGTAGATGTCGGCTTCACTGCGCACGGCGTCGAGGAACCAGACTCGGTTGACGACGTCGTTGAGCAGGTCAACATCGTGACTGATGACCACGAGGCCACCCTCGTGATTCTGGAGGAATCCGCGCAGCCACGTGATGGAGTCGGCGTCGAGGTGATTGGTGGGCTCGTCGAGGAGCAGGGTCGTGTCCGAACGCGCACCGCTGCCATCGGAAGCGGCAAAGAGAATTCGGGCCAATTCGACGCGTCGACGCTGACCACCGGACAGTGTGCTGAGCGGCTGTCCGAGGATGCGATCTTCGAGACCGAGGCTGCTGGTGATGCGCGCAGCTTCACTCTCGGCTTCGTAGCCGCCCAGGGCGGAGAAGCGATCTTCGAGCTGGCCGTACTTCTTGACTGCTTTGTCCTGTGATTCCTGGTCGAGGACCTCGCCCATGAGAATCTGCTGCTTCTCCATGTCGCGGAGCATCGTGTCGAGGCCACGAGCGGACAGGACGCGATCCTTGGCGAGCACGCTCAGGTCGCCCTCTTTGGGGTCCTGGGGCAGGTAGCCGAGGTCGCCGGTACGCACTACCTTGCCCGCGTACGGCTCACCTTCGCCGGCGAGCAGACGCAGTGTGGTGGTCTTGCCGGCACCGTTACGACCGACCAAACCGATGCGATCACCGGGCTGAATTCGCAAGGACGGACCGGGCGCCGTGAGAAGGGTGCGGACACCGGCACGAACTTCGAGGTCAGTGGCGGTAATCAAGCAGAACTCCTCAGAACTAAAGACAACTACGGGCAATCGTGGTCTGACGGCAGACACAAGAACTTCCAATTTTACCGTGAGCTGAGGCCGTCTCCGACCAGCGGCGTGTGAATCCGCTAACAGTGGGACATCTGCGATCCAGATGGAATCCTCGGGGGATGACAACCCGATCGCACACCGCAGACGTCGCCATCGTGGGCGGCGGACCGGCCGGGCGGGCGCTGGCGACGCGATGCGTCGCCCGCAATCTGTCGGTCATTCTGGTCGATCCGCACCCCGCACGAGTGTGGACGGCAACGTATGCGGCGTGGCGCGATGAGCTTCCGACATGGCTTCCTGACGCCGCAATTTCCAGCAGCATCGACCACCCGTCGGCGTGGGCGGAACGACAGACAAACCTTGATCGCACCTATTGCGTATTGAATACATCAATACTGCAATCAATACTGTCGACCGGATCTACCCAGGTCATAGCAACAAAGGGCGACCATCTGACCGCCGACACGGTCAAGTGCGCCGACGGAACTCGTGTCCGCGCAGAGGTGGTCGTCGATGCCCGCGGCACGACGCTCACTCCGCGAACGGCGCAGCAAACCGCCTTCGGAGTTGTGCTCGATCACGCCGCCGCGGAACCCGCACTCGACGGCAATGCGGCCTGGTTCATGGATTGGCGACGCGACAACGGAACGGCCGAAAACGCAAGCCCGTCGTTCCTCTATGCCGTTCCCCTCGACAGCAACCGGATGCTTCTCGAGGAGACGTGCCTTGTGGGTCGGCCACCGCTGGCGCTCGGCGAGTTGAAACGCCGACTGCACATTCGGCTCCGCAACCGGGGCGTCACCGTTCCGGAAGACTCGCCTGTCGAACGCGTCCGATTCGCTGTGGAGTCACCACCTGGCCGACGCGGAGATCCTTTCCGGTTCGGCGCGCGCGGCGGACTGATGCATCCCGGCACCGGGTACAGCGTCGCCACGGCATTGAACGAAGCGGATGTTGTTGCGTTGGCGATTGCCCGCGGCGACGACCCTCAGCGCGCACTCTGGCCGCGCTCGGCACGAGGCGTCGCGGCACTACGACAAGTAGGACTGAGCGCGCTTCTCGCTCTCGAGGCCAGTGATGTCGAGACATTCTTCGCGACGTTTTTTGCTCTCCCCGTCGAACAGCAACGGGCCTATCTGTCCGAGCGCCGCGATGCGACCGCGACTGCGAAAGTCATGACGTCATTGTTTGCCGCCTCACCGTGGCGGGTCAGACGAACATTGATGGGAGCGCCATTTTCGGCCTCGAGATCGAAATGACAGTCATTGATAGCGTTCAATGACACTCGCCTGAGAATTGTCTGCCGCCCGCCACATCATTGGAGTTTCCTTGTTCATCCTCTATGCCGTCGTCGCTGTCATCCTGACGGCCACTCTCGCCGGATCTGCCTATCTCGACATCACCCGCGAAGAAAAACTGGTCGACACGCTGACCGGTTTGGGCGTTCCCGAAGAATGGATTCCAGGGCTCGGC
Source organism: Rhodococcus sp. KBS0724 (assembly GCF_005938745.2). Classification (NCBI taxonomy): domain Bacteria; kingdom Bacillati; phylum Actinomycetota; class Actinomycetes; order Mycobacteriales; family Nocardiaceae; genus Rhodococcus; species Rhodococcus sp. KBS0724. Next base: position 3,227,915 of record NZ_VCBX02000001.1, on the reverse strand, counting down.
GTGATCAAGTTGGTCGGCATCGTCGGCTTGCTGGTCGGGCTTGTGGTGCCTGCAATCGGAATTGCCGCTGCCGTCGGACTGATCCTGTATTTCATCGGCGCCGTAGCCGCTCACCTGCGATCCGGCGACCAGAACATCCTGCCTCCCGCGATGCTCGCACTCCTCGCCGTTGCCGCATTGGTGTTGCGTATCGCCTCGTCGTGACCCGCCGGTGCGGTGATCGCACACAACAATCCGACATCGAGCCCATGGTTTTCTCTCGCGCAATTGCGTTGCAGCGACCATCATGGGAACCATGCGATCGATTTGGAAAGGCTCGATAGCGTTCGGTCTGGTCAATGTTCCGGTCAAGGTGTACTCCGCAACAGAAGATCACGACATCAAGTTTCACCAGGTCCATGCCAAGGACGGTGGCCGGATCAAGTACAACCGCGTGTGCTCCGAATGCGGAAACACCGTGCAATTTGCCGATATCGACAAGGCATACGACGCAGAAGACGGTACGCGTGTTGTTCTGACCGACGAGGATTTCACCAAACTGCCCGCTGCGGAAAAGCATGAAATTCCGGTGCTCGAATTTGTGGCGAACGATCAGATCGACCCCATCCTCTTCGAGAAGAGTTACTTCCTCGAGCCGGATTCCGCGTCACCGAAGGCGTACGTCCTACTCTCCACGGTGCTGACGGAAAGCGACCGCACCGCGCTCGTCCACTTCACGCTCCGGCAGAAAACGCGTCTGGCGGCGTTGCGCGCCCGAGACGGTGTCCTGGTGATTCAGACGCTCCTGTGGCCGGATGAGGTCCGCGCTGCCGAGTTCCCTTCCCTCGACGGTGTGGACAAGCCGAAGCCGAAGGAACTCAAGATGGCCCAGACGCTGGTGGACAGCATGGCGGGCGATTTCGATCCGACCGAATTCACCGACGATTACCAACTGCAACTGCGCGAGCTCCTCGACAACATGATCGAAAGCGGCGGCAAGAAGGTCATCCCCGCAGCCGAGGTGGAACAGGGCGGCGAGGACGCCGACGTCGTCGATCTTGTGGCAGCACTGCAGCGAAGCGTCGACGAGGCTAAATCCAACGCGTCGAAGACCCGCAAGCGCGCCTGAACCGTTACCGCCGGATGTCCTGTTCGTCGATCAAGGCATCCAGTTCAGCATCGACGTCAGGGCCTCGATCACCGTCCGATGCGATGCCCAGTGTCACCGCGGGCCCGATCGCCGCCAGTCCGACGTCCGTGAACATGTCCGCGTGCGAGGTCGGGACCGGACGGTCCATGATTGCTCCGGATACGAACGGTCGCCACGCCGACGCAGTGCGCAGCGGGTCGAAGGTGTCCGTCTGCGCCGAGAAGAACAGCAGATCACCGACAAATCTGCCGGGTCGATAGTGATGCGCAAGGTGAGCCCCGGCGCAGTACTCGTCGTACAGTCGCGCGATCGTCTCGCTGGAGGCCAACGGATGATCGCCGATATTCTGACGAATGAGCACTTCTGCGGCTGCCGGCGTCAACTCCCCAGCATCAGGGACCGCTATCCCCAGCCCCGCCACCAATTCTGCGAGGGTGGGTTGCGCGCCGTCCATTGTCGGATCCTCGAGGACAAAACTGTCCAGCAGAATCAGTTCGGCAACGTTCTCCCCCAGTGCCTGCAGTTGCACCGCAACTGCGTGCGCGATCAGTCCCCCGATCGACCATCCGAGTACGTGATAGGGACCGTGCGGCTGAACTCGGCGGATCTCCGCGACGTAGTACGCCGCAAAATCCTCGATCAACTCTGCCCGGAATTCCGGGTCCGTGAGGACTGGCGACTGCAGACCGTACAGCGGCCGGGCCGGATCGACGTATTGGGCCAACCCGCCGTAGCACCAGGCCAAGCCGATCGCCGGATGGACGCAGAACAGCGGTTCGGCTTCCCCTGACGTTCGAATCGGCAGTAGAACCGACAACGCTGTTGTATCCGACTCGGGCGAGACTGCGCCGGAAACCTTGCGCGCAAGAGCCTCCGGAGTCGGATCCGAGAACAACCACCCGACGGGAACTGTGCTGCCGGTCTTCGCTTCGATCGCTGCGACCAGACGTGTTGCCATCAGCGAATTTCCGCCGAGATCGAAGAAGTTCGAATCGGCATGGACCACGTCGAGATCGAGTACCTCGGCGAACGCCCCGCAGACAGCAATCTCGTCGGCCCCTTCCGGCCTGCGCCCGCCGTTGTCGTCCCACGTCGGGGCCGGGAGCGCGGAGCGATCGACCTTGCCTGCCGGCGATGTCGGGATCGACTCGATCGTCACGAAGGCAGACGGCACCATGTGCGTCGGCAGCAAGCGGGCGGCATGACGGCGCACCACCGTCGCATCAATACTTCCGCCGGCGATGGGGACGACGTACGACACGATCCTGGAATCGCTGCCGGTTCCCACGACGGCCGTCACGGCGGCGCGGACCGAAGGCTCCGATGCCACGACAGCGTCGATTTCCCCAAGTTCGATGCGGAAACCACGCACCTTGACCTGATGGTCCGCACGTCCGAGGTAGTTCAGCGAGCCTGTGCGATCGCTACGGACAAGATCGCCGGTGCGGTACATCCGCGTACCGGCCTGGCCGTGAGGGTCCGCGACAAACCGTGTTGCGGTCAACGCGGGATTGCCGAGGTACCCGCGCGCGAGTCCGGCTCCGCTGACGTACAACTCACCGACGAGTCGCGCGGGTACCGCGTGCAGGCGCGAATCGAGAACACGTGCATCGACGCCTCGAATGGGGCCGCCGATCGATACCGAATCCCCTACGGTCAACGCGTCGCTGATAGTGACCGCGACGGTGGCCTCGGTCGGACCGTAGGCGTTGAACATCCGTCGCCGTGGAGCCCACCGGGACACCAGATCGGCTGAGCAGGTGTCGCCTCCCACGATCACAACATCGAGCTGATCGAGCCCGCCGGGATCAACCGTCGCCAAGGCTGCGGGGGTGACAAAGGCATGAGTGACCGCACAGCGCTGCAGTACATCCCGCAGTTCGGAACCGCCGTAGACCGTCGGCGGTGCAATCACCATGGTTGCGCCGGCGCCGACGGCAAGAAGCAATTCGAGAACCGAAGCGTCGAAGCTGGGAGACGCAAAACTCAGGGTGCGGGAATCAGCTGTGACGGCGAATCGCTCGCGCTGTTCCTCCGCAAAAGCCGCCAGTCCCGCATGGGTGACCAACACACCCTTCGGCTTTCCCGTCGAACCGGATGTGTAGATCAGGTAGGCCGGCTGATCGAGTTCGAGCGGCACCGAACGGACGTCTGCACTGCCGTTTGTGAGGTCGAGGGACGAGGGTGTCAGCCATCGCACGGCGTCCGGAAGGCCGGCGACATAGTCACCGTCTGTCACGCCCAGAACCGCGCCGCTGTCCGTAAGCATGTGTTCGATGCGTTCGGCCGGGTACGCCGGGTCGACGGGCAGGAACGCCGCGCCGGACTTGGCAACGGCCCACACTGCGATCACGTAGTCGACGGAGCGCGGTAGTGCTATCGCGACAATTGTTTCCGGGGCGGCGCCACTGCGTACCAACGCGCGGCACAAAGCGTCAGAGCGGTGATCCAGTTCGCCGTAGGTCAGCGAGTGTGTCCCCGCCGCGTCGATCAATGCCAGTGCCGATGGCTCGGATGCGGCGCGGGCAAGAAGTTGCGGCAGCGTCATGGCGCCGGTGGCCGTGGCACCGCGCACAGCACGAGACTCGTTCGATCCGGCGAGTGGCACATCACCGACCGCAACGGTCGGATTGACGGTCACCTCGGCGATGAGGGTCTCCAGCATTGTCGCGAACGACGCAGCGGTGTCGGCGTCGAACAGATCTGTTGCATACGTCAGCGACGCGGTGTAGCCGCCGCCTTCGTCGTCCGTCTGTTCCACAACCGTGAATTGCAGATCGAACTTCGCGACGTCTGGCGTGATCTCCTCTACCCGCACGTTCAGTCCGGGTAGTTCCCACGCCACCTGATGCGCGGCGTGGAACGAGAACATCGTCTGGAACAGCGGATGGCGATCGGTAGTACGTGTCGGGGCAACGACCTCCACAACCTGCTCGAACGGAATGTCTGTGTGCGCAAACGCGTCCAGGTCAACGGTGCGAACGGTGCGCAGTACGTCGAGGAATGTCGCTGCGGGATCGACAATCGTTCGCAGGCCAATCGTATTGACGAACATTCCGACCAGATCGTCGAGAACGCGGTGGCCACGACCGGCCACCGGTGAGCCGACCACGATGTCGCTGCTGCGACTCAGGCGAGACAGCAGCGCGGCGTAGGCCGCGTGCAACACCATGAACGGTGTGGCCGCGTTCGAGGTGGCCAGAACTTCCACGGCTCCGCGAATGTGCGCCGGCAGAGTGACGCTGACGTGGGCGCCGGCCAGCGTTTGGGTGAGCGGGCGCGGCCGATCGGCGGGAAGATCGATCAACTCGGGTGCCCCGAGCAAGGTTTCCCGCCAGTAAGACGCCTGTGCGCCGAGCACACTTTCCGGCTCGTCCACAGTTCCCAGTGCCTGGCGCTGCCACAGCGCGAAGTCTGCGTAGTGCACGTCAAGGGGTGTGAAGTGTGGAGCATGACCGGAGCATCGCGCCACGTAGGCGGTGAGCACGTCCTTCATCAAGGGGGCGACGGACCATCCGTCCGCCGCAATGTGGTGCACGACGACGACAAGAGTATGGCGATCCGGTGCCGTCTCCATCAGTAGTGCGCGGATGGGCGCTTCGGAGGTGACGTCGAAGCCGCGAGAGGCAAAGTCGCGGGCGGTCGACATCCACCCGCGGTCGCCCGCGGTCTCGAATTCCACGGCGGTGACGTTGCGCTGCACCATTTGATGCGGCCCCGAGTCGGAGTCGGGAAAAACCGTTCGCAAGATCTCGTGACGCTCGATCACGTCGAGCACTGCAGCTTCGAGAGCGGGCACGTCGAGGCTGCCGCCCAGCGAAATTGCCGCCGGAATGTTGTAGGCAGGCGAGGCTGGATCGAGGTGGTTGAGGAACCAGATGCGTGCCTGCGCGTACGACAGGGGAATTCGCTCGGGGCGCTCGCCGACGGCGATCCGCGGCAGCGCCCGGACCGGGGCCGTTGAATCCAGCGTGGCTGCAAGGTCTCGAATGTCGGGATATTCGAACAGCATACGGACCGGAACGTGGCGGCCCAGTGACTCACCCAGACGCGCGACCAGCCTGGTCGCGAGAAGTGAATTGCCGCCCAGTTCGAAGAAATTGTCCAGGGCGCCGATGTCCTCGGTACCGAGTAGTTCTCCGAATGCGTCGGCGACCATCAGTTCGGTGGCCGTGACCAGGGGCGCAACCGTTCGCTCGATCAGGCCCAGTACCGGCTCTGGTAGTGCGGCGCGGTCCAGCTTTCCGACGGGGGTGAGCGGGACGTGGCCGATCGGAGTGATCGCCGATGGCACCATGAACGCCGGCAGGGATCGTCGGGCGTGGCTCAGAAGTTCTTCTACCGCAACTGTTTCCGTCGCCAGCACAACGTACGACGCCAACATCGTCTCGCCTGCCGGGCCGTCCACTCCAACGGTGACGGCAAATTCGACGCCGGGGTGGCTGCTGAGAACCGAATCGATTTCGCCGAGTTCGATGCGGAACCCACGAACTTTCACCTGATGATCGGACCGTCCGACGTAGTCGATGGTTCCGCCGACAGTCCATCGCACCAGATCACCGGTCCGGTACATCCGAGTTCCACTGGGGCCGAAGGGCGCCGCTACAAAACGTGATGCGGTCAGCGCGGGCTGACCGAAGTATCCGCGGGCCAGACCGAGACCGGCGATGTACAGCTCCCCCGTCACACCGACGGGTACCGGGTTTCCGGATCCGTCGAGAACAACAGCGGACACTCCCCGAACCGGTCCACCGATGGTGACCGGCTCTCCCACGGTCAACGCGTCGCTGATGCACACCATGACCGTGGTTTCGGTGGGTCCGTAGCCGTTGAACAATCGGCGCCCCGGCGCCCATCGCCGCACCAGTTCGGGCGGGCACGCTTCGCCGCCGACCACGATCGATTGAAGTACGTCGAGCCCGGTGGGATCGACCGATGCAAGCGCGGCCGGTGTGATGAAGGCGTGCGTGACGCCTTCGTCGACAATGAGTTCAGCCAGATCCTGACCGCCGTACACATCCGGTGAGGCAATCACCATCGTCGCGCCGGTATCGACGGCGAGCAGTAGTTCGAGGATGGAAGCGTCGAAGCTCGGTGACGAAAAATGAAGCGTCCGCGACGAGGCGGAGATGCCGTATCGCTGCGATTGTTCTGCGGCCAAAGCGCTCAGTCCACGATGAGTGACGCTGACGCCCTTTGGTTTACCCGTCGAACCCGACGTGTAGATGATGTATGCGAGGTTGTCGATGCGGATGGGCGCTGCCGGAACCACGTGATCGCGCGGTTCGAAGGCCACTTCGTCCATCGTCAACCAGGGCACAGACCGTGGTAGCGACTCGAACACGGACTGCGTCGTCAAGCCGCGTGACGCCCCGGAATCGATGAGCATGTGCAGGATTCGATCAGCCGGATATCGCGGATCGACGGGGACAAAGGCTGCACCGGTCAATGCCACACCCCACAGCGACACTATCGATTCGACGGATCGCGGAATCGCAATCGCCACAATGTCTTCGGCGCCGATTCCCGCCGTCGCCAACCGATGCGCCACGGCGCAGGCGCGGGAATACAGTTCGCGATAACGCACGGTGACATTTCCGGATCGGAGCGCAATCGACTGTCCGGACTCCATTGCCGTCTGCGTGAATATGTCTGCCAGGGTTCGCGATCCGACCCAGGCCGGTCCGCGAACCGGCATCAGCGACGCATGCTCGTCTGCGGTGAGCAATGCGATATCGGCGATCGTGATCTGCGGATCGGCGATCACAGCTCGCGCCACCGAGTCGAATCGTGCGGCAATCCGGGCTGCGGTGTCCTCGTCGTACAAGGCCTGCGCAAAACGAAGGGAACCGGTGATCTCCGGGTTGTCGGAATCACCTGCCACGAGCGTCAGTTCGAGATCGAATTTCGCTGTTTCAGGATCGAGGGGCTCCGCGTGCAGATGGACTCCGTGCACACTCACCTGCGGAGACACAAGATTCTGGTGGTAGGACAGCATGACCTGGAACACCGGGTGACGCGGCGTCGACCGATCGAAATCCAGTGCGTCCACCAGCAGGTCGAAGGGCAGATCGGCGTGTTCGAAGGCGGCGAGGTCACTCTCGCGCACGGCATCGAGGAGGTCGGTGAACGACGCTCGGTGATCAACCGCAGTGCGCAGCGGCACCGAATTGACGAACATTCCGATCAGCGCGTCGAGTTCGGGGCGCCCACGGCCGGCGACCGGTGTCCCGATCACTACGTCGTCGGTCGCACCGAGGCGGGCAAGTGCAACGGCAAGAATCGCGTGCAGGACCATGAACTGCGTTGTTCCGGTCTCGCGGGCGATTGCTCCGATGCGCCTGCCGGCATCGGCGTCGAGAATGACGGGGACGGAACCGACCGAGGTGGTGGACTCGGATCCGCGTGGACGGTCCCGGGGCACTGGCAATTCGTCCGGCGCGCCGGCCATTGCTGCTGTCCAGAATCGCAGCTCACGAGAAAGCAGGCTTTCGGGATCGTGTGCATCCCCGAGAACGCTGTGCTGCCACAGTGCGTAATCGGCGTACTGCACGTCCAGCGGTATGAATGCCGGTGTGTCGCCCACTGCCCGAGCCGAATAGGCAGCAATGAAATCCGCGGCGAACGGCGTCAACGACCAACCGTCGAAAGCAATGTGGTGGATAACTACCACCAGACGGTGCACGTCCGGGCCTTCGCGTACCAGCAGCGCCCGCAGCGGCAGGTCCGAACTCAGGTCGAAACCTCGCCCGGTGAACTGGTCCGTCGCGGTATTCGCGTCCTCAGTGGGCCGTTCCACTGCAAAATTCACGTCGGCCCACGCACGAACAATCTGACTGGGACCGTCGGCGTCCTCGACATAGATGGTCCGAAGCGCTTCGTGACGTGCAATGACGTCGGCCAATGCCGCTTCGAGTGCATCGACCGAGACGTCTCCGGTGATCCGAATCGCGAACGGAATGTTGTACGCGGAGGACGTCGGATCAAACCGGTTGACGAACCACAGGCGCTGTTGCGCGGCCGAGAGTGGCACGCGATCGGGGCGGACTCCGGCAGTGAGCGTCGGGCGATCGTCCACCGCCTGTGCCCACGACTTCAGTCGCAATGCAAGCCCCTCGACGGTGGGGTTCTCGAAGATCGAACGCACTTCTACCGCGATGCCCGTCGCAGCGGTCAGTCGTGCGGTGACCTGCGTTGCGATCAGCGAGTTACCTCCGAGATCGAAGAAACTGTCGCTTGCCCGCACGTCGGTCACATCCAGGAGCGAAGCGAAGACATCCGCCACTGCCTGTTCGAAACCTGGCTCCGGCGCACGCCCGGTGCCGAGGATTTCACGCGCAACCGGCGTGGGTAGCGCCCGGCGGTCCAGCTTTCCGACCGGAGTCAGCGGGATGGCGTCGATTGCGGTGATCGACGACGGAATCATGTAGCGCGGCAGGGTTTCCCCGAGCAACCCGAACAGAGCTTCCGTATCGCGGTTCTCGCCGCTGAACAGCACGTACGACGCCAGAGTGGTCCCCACCGAGGATTCGACGATCGAGGATTCGACGGCGATTGTCGTCGCGAACTGCACAAACGGTGACTCCATCAGGGCAGCGTCGATCTCGCCGAGTTCGATGCGGAATCCGCGGATCTTGAGTTGATGATCGCTGCGCCCGACGTAGCGAAGTGTGAAGTCCTTGGTCCACCGAACGAGATCGCCGGTTCGGTACATCCGTGCGCCGTTTGCCGAATAGGGATGTGCGACAAAACGATCCGATGTCAGCCCGGCACGACGGTGATAGCCGCGAGCCAGCCCCGGTCCACCGATGTACAACTCGCCGACACCGCCGACCGGCACCGGCCGCAGCCGCGAGTCCAAGACAACAGCGTCGATACCGCGAATCGGTCCGCCGATGGTGATCGACTCGCCGGGTTCGATCGGGTCGCTGATCGCCACCATCACTGTGGTTTCGGTGGGCCCGTATCCGTTGTGCAGTCGACGTCCCCGGCCCCAACTCTCGACGAGTTCCGGTGTGCAGACATCGCCACCGACGACAACACATTCAAGGTCGGAGATACCGGCGGGATCCACCGTCGCGAGCGCCGCGGGCGTGATGAAGGCGTGTGTCACCGAACTGGTTCGAAGGAACTTCCCGAGCGCGTCGCCACCGTAGATGTCGGCCGGCGCGATCACCATCGTTGCGCCCGTGGAACCCGCGAGCAGAAGTTCGAGTACGGCACCGTCGAAACTCGGTGACGCAAAATGCAGAGTCCGTGAATTCTCGGTGATCCGATACCGATCCTGCTGTTCCCGCGCAAGATTTGCCAGCCCCGAGTGCGTGACGACCGTACCCTTCGGGACACCTGTCGATCCGGACGTATAGATGATGTAGGCCGCTGACGCCGGTGTAATCGGTGTGGATTGCGTGTCCCAGACGATCGGCGAGTCCGGGTACGCCGCGACCTCCGCCGCAGTGTCCGGGTCACGGAAGTCGATCCACGCACTGATGCTGCCACCTGCGGCAGCGTCGACTGACCTGATGCCGATCCGCGCTTCGGAGTCCTCGAGCATGTGTGCGACGCGATCTTCCGGGTACCGCGGGTCGACGGGAACAAAAACTCCACCGGATTTGGCGACTGCCCACACCGCAAGAACCGAGTCGACCGACCGCGCCACTGCCAGGGCTACCGGCACCTCACCGCAGACTCCCAGGTCCATGAGGTACCGAGCGATTCGATTGGATTCGCTGTCGAGCTCGCGATACGACAGTGCTCGCTCACCGTCGTCGACGGCAATCCGGTCCGGATACGCCCCTGCCGTTTCGCCCAGAATCTGCGCCAATGTCGCGTCCGGCACCCCGGCCTGACCACGTCGTGGCAGTAGGGCGGCAGTTTCTCCGCCGCCGAGCGTATGAAGATCACCGACCGGAGTTGTCGGGTTCAGAACTGCGAACTCGACCAACGTCACGAAATTCCTGGCGATCGCTTCGATCGTCGAGCAGTCGAACAGATCGGTGGAATACGTGAAGACGGCGTCGATGCCGCCTGGATGCGCGATCTCCCCGCTCACAGCTTCGTGCCGTTCGGCGATCGTCAATTCGAGATCGAACTTGGTGAGGCCGGTATCGACCGCGCTGGCCGACATCGAAATCCCGGCAATTTCTCCGGTGTGGGCAGTCGCGATCCGCGAGGTGATTGCCACCTGGAACACCGGGTTGTGCGACGACGAGCGATCGAGTTCGAGTGCGTCCACCACAACGTCGAACGGCAGGTCGGCGTTGTCGAAAGCGTCGAGGTCGATGCTTCTGACCTGCTCGAGGTACTCGTGGAACGTCACGCCGCGATCGATGACCGTCCGCAACGCGAGTGTATTGACGAACATCCCGACGATCGGGTCCAGAGACCTGTCCCCTCGACCGGCGACCGGCGTTCCGATGACGATGTCGTCCGTGCCGCTGTACTTGGCCAGGAGCAACGCGAAACAGGCGTGCAGAGCGATGAACGGCGTGGCACCGTGGCCGGCGGCGAGCGCCGCCAACTTCTGATGAATGGACGCGTCGATTGTGAAGTCCACGTGCGAACCTCGCAGCGACGGCTCGATCGGGCGAGGTCGATCGATCGGCAGATCAAGTTGTTCGGGCGCGCCCGCGAGTTGCTCATTCCAGAACAGAATCTGTTTGGATGCAAGCGAATTCGAGTCGTCGATGTCACCGAGAAGCTGACGATGCCACACGGCGTAATCGGCGTACTGGACGGCAAGCGGATTCCACATCGGAGCGTTGCCCGTAACCCTGGCTGCGTAAGCGCTGGTGAGGTCGGCGGCCAGCGGAGCGAGCGACCACCCGTCCGCAACCATGTGATGCAGGACAACCACCAGGACAGATTCGTCGGTACCGGAAACCTGGATCAGCAGGAACCGCACCGACGATTCACGCATCAGATCAAATCCGGCCGAAGCAAATTCGAAGATCCGGGCATCGAGCACGCTCGGTTCGACGTCGATGGATTCCAGCGCCTCGAAGCTCTCGCGGGGATCGAGGATCTCCTGAACTGCCTGGTCACCTCGTTGCGGAAACACCGTGCGCAGCGATTCGTGCCGAGTCACGACGTCGAGAAGAGCCTGCGACAGCGCAGCGGTGTCGACGCTGCCCCGAAGCGATATCGCAAACGGAATGTTGTACGCACCGGACTCCGGGGCCACACGCCCGAGGAACCACAATCGCTGCTGTGCGGGCGCGAGCGGTAGCGTCTCCGGCCGTGGGGCAACGCGGAGGGCATCCTCATCTGTCGACTGCGTTGCCTGTTCGACCGTCGCGGCGATTCCGGACACGGTCGGGTGATCGAACAGTGCCCGCAGGGGCATTCGCACACCCGTAGCCTCGGCTACGCGGGCCACGACCGTCGTCGCAACCAAGGAATTTCCGCCGAGATGGAAGAAGTTGTCGTCGAGTCCGAGCGGGCCACTGCCCAAGATGTCCTCAAGTACAGCGGCAACAGCGATTTCGGTCGCGGTAACCGGCGACCGAAATGCCGTCTGCGAACCCAGGATCGGGGCGGGCAGACTCCGTCGGTCGAGTTTTCCGTTGGTGGTCAAGGGAATTGCGTCGATCATCATGAACGCGTCGGGAACCATGTACGTCGGGAGCATTCCGGCCGCATGAGCTCGCAACGCCGCAGCGTCGTAGGCATCCGTCGTGGTCACGTACGTGACAAGGACATCGCCGGCCGGTGTGGGTGCCACCAACGTCACGGCGTCGTTTACTCCAGGAGCGGCGAGGACTACGGCGTCGATCTCACCGAGTTCGATCCGGAATCCACGAATCTTGACTTGAGCGTCACCGCGGCCGAGGTACTCGAGCCGGCCGGGTTCGATCCAGTGAGCCCGGTCTCCGGATCGGTACAGCCGTCCTCCACCGGCGTTGAACGGGTCGGCGACAAACCTGCACGCAGTCAGGTCCGGGCGGCCGAGGTAGCCGCGGGCAAGTTGGCCGCCGGCCACGTAGATCTCCCCCGCAACACCGACCGGGACGGGTGCGAGATGGTCGTCGAGTAGGTAGACCCGAAGCCCGGCGATGGCGTCACCGATCTGGCTGCCCGTCCCGGAGCGTGCGTGTGCACTGTCGAGTTCGAGACGAGTGACGTGCACCGTTGTTTCGGTGATGCCGTACATGTTGACGAGAGTCGGTGCCGAATCACTGTGGTTACCGCTATCACTGTGGTTGTCATACCAACGCCCGAGTCGACGCAGGTCCAGCGCTTCGCCGCCGAAGATCACGTAGCGAAGTGCGGTCTCCGACATCGCGCGCGCATCCGCCTCGATGTACTGGTAGAACGCCGACGGTGTCTGATTGAGCACGGTGACGCCCTCATCGGCGACAAGGGCGCGGAAGGCATCGGGATCACGCGACAGGTCGTGGTCGACGAGTACCAGCGTTCCGCCGTTCAGCAGCGCTCCCCACAATTCCCACACCGAGAAGTCGAAGGCAAACGAGTGGAACATCGTCCACACATCGGTGTGGTCGAACCCGAAATCGCGCCGGGTGTTCTCGAACAGCCGCATCACCGCCGCGTGCGTTACGGGTACGCCCTTCGGCCGCCCTGTCGAACCCGAGGTGTAGATGACGTACGCCAGATTGTCGGCGCTGTGAAAGCCAAGGAGGTCGCCGAGCGCGTCTGCGGAGAATTCGGCGGATTCGACGCCGACCACCACAGCATCAGGTATCTCGGAGTCGGAGATGATGCACACCGGCTTCGCGTCGTCGATCACAAAGCTCACACGATCGGCCGGGTGCGCACGATCGAGCGGAAGATAAGCACCGCCGGCCTTCAACACGGCAACGGCCGCGACGATCATGTCGAGCGATTTCGTCAGCATGATGCCGACAAGCGATTCGGAGTGCACGCCCGTCTGGATCAGCTTGCGGGCCAGCTGGTTCGATCGCTCGTCCAGCACTCGATACGACATCCGCTCGGTGCCGGCGACCACGGCAACAGCATGTGGCAGGTCCCGGATTCGACCGGCCAGAATGTCGGTCAGGGTGCGGACCGGTATCGGCGCCGGCGCCGCCGGTACGAGCGCAACGCGCTCGTCTGCACGCAATAACGTGACCGCACCCAGAGCCGAAAGAGGTGACGTCACCATCGCGGTCAGAATGCGAGTGAAGCGGTCTGCAAGATCCCCGGCAGCCTGCTTCGGGCCGAGCCAGTCCACAACCCCGACGATCTCCTGGTCGGCCTGACCGTGATTCCCCGTCGGAACCGTCACAGCGACAACAAGATCCGGATCGGTAGCGATGTCGGACCCGGTGGGTACGCCCACCATCAGTCCGGGAAACCGAGGATGCGCGTCGAGAGGTTCGTCGAAGCAGAGCATCGCCCGGAAAAACGGCCCGGTCTCCACCGTGCGTCCGTCACCGAGCGCCGCGGTGACCGACGCCAGAAGGGTGTCCGCATGTTCGAATGCTTCGACGGTGACGCCGTCCACGAGTTCGACCACATCCGCCAACGTCGCGGACGTCGACACTTCGGTTCTCAGGACCAATTGATTGGCGAACATCGACACAAAATCATCGGGGCTCGGCGAACCGTATCCACGCACCGACACCCCGAGTGAAATTTGTTCAGCGGAACCGTGACGCCGCAGCAGACCCACCATCGCGGACTGCAGCAGCACGAACATGCTCGTGTCCATCGCAGCGGCCATCGATTCGAGACGCCGGAACACATCGGATTCGATGACGACAGGCGCCTGGGAGCGCACTCCGTCCGCCGAGACCGGCAATCCCAGTTCTTCTGCCGGGGTCGAGAGTTTCCGCGCCCAGTATTCGATGTTGCGTGAATGCCGGACATTGTCGACCCAGCTCCGCGCCCCTTGAAAATCGATATCCGACAACCTCGTGTCGGGACCAGCAGCGCAGAACAATGCGAGGAAATCGAGGAATCCACGATGGTGGGTTGTGATCGTCTCGTCGGTATAGAGATTCGGGTTAGCCGCGAAATCGATCTGAATGTCGCCGGTTGTGGACGGCTGATAGACGTTGACCGACAAATCTTCCACCGGCCCCGTCGAGATCACCCTGAGTTCACCGGCGGCAGCACCGAGAGTAATACCGGAATGGAACAACATCAGATTGATCAGGGGACCGTGAAATCCACGGCCATCGGCAATGGCTTTACTACCCGCGTTGAGATCTCGTCGCAGATCCTCGTGCCGATACTTCTGATGCCGCAATGCGCCGGTGAGCTCGAGTTTCACCTCGCGGAGCACGTCCCTGACGCAGAAGTTCGGGTCGATCGTTGCCCGAAGCGGCACAACGTTCGACATCATTCCGCCGGACCGCCTGGCCGCCTTTGTCGTCCGTCCGGACACGGGCAGACTCAGGACCACGTCACGGGTGCCGATCGCGCGAGCCAGGTATGCCGCCAAGGCTCCGATGACGACTGACGCGGTTGTCGCATCATGAGCGTCCGCGATAGTTGCGAGTGTGTTTCGCAGCGCCACAGGCACAGTCGCCGACCGGATTCTGGCCCACGACTGGGACGGGGCCGTCGTCGATGCCAGGGACGTCCCGGCTGGCTGATCAGCCATCTTCGTGTTCCAGTACTCACGATCGCGGTTCCATCGCGCTGAATCCAGATAGTCGGATTCGGACTTGACCAGAGCGGGGAGCGACGCCGCCTCCTGGTCGGGAACCGGTTCGTTCCGAACAGATGCGGTGTATATCTCGGCAGTGCGATTCATCATCGACATCGCTCCGAAGCCGTCGAGAGCTACGTGGTGGATCCGGCTGTACCAGTAGTAACGGTTGTCGCGAAGCAGGAGAACTGCCATCCGCACCAGACGATCGACGAACGGATCCATCGGAGTGGTGTGTTCGCGGTGCATCCAATCTTGGGCTGCTGCTTCAGGATCCGGCTCGCCGCGCAAGTCCACCACATCCAGGTGGTCATCCATATCCACGTCGAGCCATTGCCGCGGTGTGCCGTCCACCTCGACCAATCGGAGATATCCGGATCCGATCTCGCGCCCCGTCTGCTTGCTCGCCGCTGTCAGGACCGCGATGTCCAACGGTCCGTCCACGTCGACGTACTGAGCAATGGTGACGGGAACTTCCGGCCTCAGCTGCTGCGCGACAAGTAGGGACAGCTGCGACGGTGATAGCGGGAAAGTGTCGGACATGCTTCCTCGATAGGGGCTGTCTTCCACACGGATCTCCCTTGAACGAAGTAGTCGTGACACACGTGCACAAACGAACCAGTTGACAAGCCGAGCCCAGAAAGGAGCAAATGCCGAAAGCTGACAAATTGCCCACCTGAGATCTCATCGTGACAATCCGCCGCGGCGTTACCACACAGATATACGAGAGAGGATCACAAATGCGGCAAAACAGGACTATCGTCCTGCATATAATGGCTAAAAGTCATCCACCAAACAAACTGGCGGGTCAGATACCCGAAATCCGCAGCTCGATGCCCGAGCTAAAGATGCCCGGACTAAAGAGAATAAGACCTCACACGCCCTGGCGCGGAAGATCTACCAGACCGAGCGGCAGGCGTGAATCCTCGACCATTGCACCAAGTATTCGCGCAAACCCGAAGGCGAGGTCGCGCGCCTGCTTCGGTGGAGCAATGCAATCCAAATAGCCTACCGCGCGAGTGTTTCCCCCCCGAGTCGGGAGCGCGAAATACAGTTCCGGCATTTCGGCGAGTTCGAATCCGACAGGTAGCCCGCCCATCACGGCCCGGAATCGCGGATGAGTGTCCATCGGCGTCTGCGCGAACACCAGTGTCCTGAACAGCGGCCCGTAATCGAGCGAACGACGCGCATCCAGTGCAGCCGCCACCGAGGACAACCGGATATCCGCGTGAATCAACGCGTCGACAACAGCGTCGTCGGTCCGCTCGATCAACCGGGTCAAACTCTCCGCCGTATCGATGCTCGAACGAAGTACCACGTGATGGGCGTACATCGAGGCGAAAGTGTCCGGGCGCGGCGCACCATACCCTCGTACTGGAATCCCGATCGAGACTTCCGACGACGAAC
This sequence comes from Rhodococcus sp. KBS0724, assembly GCF_005938745.2. Classification (NCBI taxonomy): domain Bacteria; kingdom Bacillati; phylum Actinomycetota; class Actinomycetes; order Mycobacteriales; family Nocardiaceae; genus Rhodococcus; species Rhodococcus sp. KBS0724. Next base: position 3,211,761 of record NZ_VCBX02000001.1, on the reverse strand, counting down.
TGCGTCGACGCAGCAAACCAGCGACGGCCGCGTGGTACAGCACAAACATGCTGGTGCACATCGATGCTGCCAGCGATTCGAGTCCTCGATACAGCTGCGGGGAAATGACGATCTGTGCCGACGAGCGCTCTCCGGTAGGGGCCGGAGTCAACCCCAAGGAAGGCGCGGGAGTCGAGAGCGTCTCACGCCAATACGACAAGTTACGGGCCTGCAACCCGATTGGATCTTGTGCCGTGTCGGCTCGCGGATCGACATCTGCCACATGGATTTCTGCGTCACCGGAACCGATCATTGCGAGAAATTCGCAAAAACTGCGGTGGTGCCCGGTGAGTGATTCCTCGGAGTACAGATCAGGATGGGCGGCAAAATCGACCTGAATCCCGCTCGTTTCGGAGAGCGCGGACAGCGTGACCTCCAGATCGTCCACCGGACCGCCGGACGCAACATGCAGCACACCCAGCGCGTCACCAAGAGTGATTCCAGATGGAAACAGATTCAGCGTCAGAATCGGTGCGTGAAGCAGTTGCTGGTCACGGTATCGCCGGTGGCGAAGCGCACCCACCAGTTCGACTTTGACTGCCCGCACCAATTCGCCAACTCTGCAATGCGGATCGATCATCACGCGCAGCGGGACGATATTCGACGCATCAACACCGGTCACCCGAGCCGTCGACGACGTCGGCGCCGGCATCGGGATTCGCAGAACAACGTCGCCGGAGCCCGTCATACGTCCGAAGTACAAGGCAAACGATGCGATGAGCACAGTGGACAGGCTCACGCTCTCGGCTTCTGCGATGTCCTCCAGAGAGGCAATGACATGTCGCGGAACAGTTCCGGATCGGACGCCGGGCAACGCAACTGCGATCGCGGTTTCAGCAGCCAGCGACGTCCGGACCGGCGCGCCCGCAAGCGTTGCGTCCCAGTACTTCTGATCCTGGCTCCAACGCTTCGACACCCGGTAGGCGACCTCGGTATCGACCATCGGGCGAGCTGATTCTGCCGGATCAGGAGTCGAATTCGCTACGAGAGCGGTGTAGATCTCGGCCGCTCGAATCATCATCGATCGCGCACCGGCGACATCAAGTGCGATGCGATGCGCTCGGGCATACCAATACCAGTGCTCGTCAGCGAGAACGAGAACGGCCCACTGTGCCAGGTGTTCAGTGGACGGGTCCATCGGACTAGCCGATTCGCCCTGCATCCAGTTCCGGGCCGCGGAGCCCGGATCCGCCTCGGCTCGCAGGTCGACTATTTCGAACGAATTCGAGCCCCGCTGATCGACGTGACGCAGGACGGCATTCTGTGTCTGCAGCAGCGATTGGCATCCGAATTCACGGCTTGCCAGTGAACTAGCCGCATTCAGGGCCTCGAGGTCCACTCTTCCTACTGCGTCGACGTAGTGGCTGACAGTAAGTGGCACGTCGGGTCGAGACTGCTGCGCATCAAGGAGTTCCTGCTGTTGCGGCGAAAGCACGCTGAGTTGACCCTGACGAGGCGACCGGCGATCACGCGAGGTTCCGAATGCTTGTCGCCTATCGGAGTTGCCTTTCACGCGGATCTCCCTTTGGGATGTTCGGTACGAAAGCGGCAAAATGCCTACGCTGGTAAACATCGCGCGAACGCATAACTCCGTTACCGGACACAACGCCGAACGCCGGCACCTTGATCAGGTACCGGCGTTCGGCGGAGAAAAGTATCAGTAACTCAGACGGTGAAGCCCAACGCGCGAAGCTGTTCGCGTCCGTCTTCGGTGATCTTGTCCGGGCCCCACGGCGGCAGCCACACCCAGTTGATCTTCATGTCGGTACACAGGTCGCTGCGAACCAACGCGCCGCGTGCCTGATCCTCGATCACATCGGTCAGCGGGCAGGCCGCCGACGTCAGCGTCATGTCGATCGTGACAACGCCGTCGTCCTCGAAGATCCCGTACACAAGACCGAGGTCGACGACATTGATTCCCAGTTCGGGGTCGACGACGTCGCGCATGGCTTCTTCGAGCTCGTCGAGCCGCTCCGGTGAGGGCAGCGTTCCGGAACCCTGCGCGCCACCGAATTCCGCAGTGGAATCAGGATTCGGGTTCACCGGAGCGGTGGCCTCGGACTCCTGTGTTGCTTGTGTCTCGGTCATGATCCCTGTCCTCTAGTCGTGTCGACCAAATCATTGCTGCCGTCCACAATCTGGACAACTGCATCCTTGAACGCCATCCATCCGAGCAACGCGCACTTCACACGTGCCGGGTACTTCGAAACTCCCACAAAGGCAATCCCGTCACCGAGAACGTCTTCGTCGCCCTCGATCTTGCCGCGACTGCTCACCATCTCGTTGAAAGCAGCCACGGTCTCGAGTGCATCCGTGACCTTCATACCGATGACAAGGTCGTTGAGCACCGACGTCGACGCCTGGCTGATCGAACAACCCTGGCCGTCGTACGACACGTCAGCGACAGTGCCGTCGTCCGCGATGTGCACGCGCAGTGTTACCTCGTCGCCGCACGTCGGATTGACGTGATGAACCTCGGCGCCGAACGGCTCACGCAATCCACGGCCATGCGGATGTTTGTAGTGATCGAGGATCACTTCCTGATACATCTGCTCCATACGCATGACTCAGTTCAACTCCCCTGCGACACCGAAAAATTCCTGAGCCCGTTTGATCGCTGCAACGAGCACGTCGATTTCCTCAGCGGTGTTGTAGAGAGCAAACGACGCTCGGGCCGTAGCCGCAACCCCGAGACGGCGGTGCAGTGGCCAGGCGCAGTGGTGGCCGACGCGGATGGCTACACCCTCGTCGTCGAGAACCTGACCGAGATCGTGAGCATGGATGCCGTCGACGACAAACGAGATTGCACCACCGCGGTTTTCGCCGGTCTGCGGACCCACGATGCGGAGGCCGTCGATTGCCGAGAGCTTCTCGAGTGCCGCTTCGATCAGCGCATGCTCATGCGCGGCAACGGCGTCCATCCCGAACTCGTTCAGGTAACGCACCGCAGCACCGAGACCGACCACCTGCGAGACCATCTGCGTGCCTGCCTCGAACCGCTGTGGCGCCGGCGCGTACGTGCTGGCCTCCATCGTGACGGTTTCGATCATCGACCCACCCGTGATGAACGGAGGCATCGCGGCAAGCAATGCTGCCTTGCCGTACAGGACGCCGATGCCGGTGGGGCCGAGCATCTTATGGCCTGAGAAGGCTGCGTAGTCGACATCGAGCGCATGGAAGTCCACTGCCATGTGCGGAACCGACTGGCACGCATCGAGAACCACAAGAGCGCCCACCGAACGTGCCCGACGAACCAATTCCTCGACGGGAGCGATCGCGCCCGTCACGTTGGACTGATGCGTGAAAGCAACAACCTTGACGGCGTCCGTCAGCTCGAGCGAATCGAGGTCGATCCGGCCGTCGTCCGTGACGCCGTACCACTTCAACGTCGCGCCGGTGCGCCGCGCAAGTTCCTGCCACGGAACAAGATTGGCGTGATGCTCGAGTTCGGTGATGACAATCTCGTCGCCGGGACCGACGTGCCGATCGAACCGGTTGTCACCGAGAACGTACGTCACCAGGTTCAGGGCTTCGGTGGCGTTCTTGGTGAAAACGAGTTCGTCGGAATCCGCCCCGACAAACTCGGCGATCAGAGCTCGTGCGTCCTCGTAGGCGTCGGTGGCCTCTTCCGCCAGCTGGTGAGCACCTCGGTGAACCGCCGCGTTGCACGTGGTGAGAAATTCCCGCTCGGCGTCGAGTACCTGGAGGGGCCGTTGCGACGTGGCACCGGAATCCAAGTACACCAAGGGTTTTCCATCGCGCACCGTACGTCCCAGGATCGGGAAATCCTTCCGAATCCTGGTGACGTCGAGCTCGCGCACCGAGGTGGTCATCGCTCTTATGCTCCCTGGGTTGCTGAAGCGTCCGCGGTGAAACGAACGTAACCGTTGGTCTCGAGCTCGTCCGCCAATTCCGGTCCGCCGGACTCGACGATGCGGCCGCCGACGAAGACGTGCACAAAATCGGGAGCGATGTAGCGCAGGATGCGCGTGTAGTGCGTGATCAGCAGAACGCCGCCGTTTTCGCGCTCCTTGTAGCGGTTGACGCCCTCGGAGACGGTACGCAGCGCGTCGACGTCGAGACCGGAGTCGGTCTCGTCGAGGATCGCGATCTTCGGCTTGAGCATGCCCAGCTGAAGGATCTCGTGGCGCTTCTTCTCGCCGCCGGAGAAACCTTCGTTGACGGAACGCTCGATGAACGCAGGATCGATCTCGAGCTCGTTGAGTGCTTCCTTGACTTCCTTGACCCAGTGGCGAAGCTTGGGAGCCTCGCCGCGCACTGCGGTAGCGGCGGTGCGCAGGAAGTTGGACATGGAAACGCCGGGAACCTCGACGGGGTACTGCATCGCCAGGAACAGCCCGGCGCGAGCGCGCTCGTCGACGCTCATCTCGAGGACGTTTTCACCGTTGAGGGTGATTGAACCTGAGGTGACCTGGTACTTGGGGTGACCCGCGATGGCGTACGACAGCGTCGACTTGCCCGAGCCGTTGGGGCCCATGATCGCGTGGGTTTCGCCGGAGCGGACCGTCAGGTCGACGCCCTTGAGGATCTGGATGGGCTCAGCGTTGGCGTCGCTGTTGGCAACCTCGACGTGCAGGTCGCGAACCTCGAGGACCGAGTTGGTGTTTTCCGTGGTGTTGTTGTCACTGGTAGACATGAAATTCCTTCAAGATGAGAAGTAGCTGGGCGGTCAGGAGCCGACAGCTGCGAGTTCGGCTTCGACCGCAGCTTCAAGGCGATCGCGCACCTCGGGAACAGCGATCTTGTTGATGATTTCGTGGAAGAACCCACGTACGACCAGACGACGCGCCTGATCCTCCGGGATACCGCGAGCACGAAGGTAGAACAACTGCTCGTCGTCGAAACGTCCCGTTGCGCTGGCGTGTCCGGCTCCGACGATCTCGCCGGTCTCGATCTCGAGGTTCGGCACCGAGTCGGCGCGGGCACCATCGGTGAGGACCAGGTTGCGGTTGAGTTCGAAGGTGTCGGTTCCTTCGGCTGCTGCACGAATCAGGACGTCGCCGATCCACACGGTGTGCGCATCGGGCTTGCTCGAATTCGGATCGCCCTGCAGTGCGCCCTTGTAGACCACGTTGGACTTGCAGTTGGGCTGGCTGTGATCCACGAGCAGACGCTGTTCCAGGTGCTGTCCGTCGTCAGCGAAGTACACGCCGAGCAGTTCGGCGTCGCCGCCCGGTCCGTCGTACTTCACCGTTGCCGAGAGACGAACGAGGTCGCCGCCCAGGCTGATCGACGTGTGGCGAAGGACCGCGTCGCGGTTCAGACGAGCGTGATGCGACGTGACGTGCACGGCGTCCTCGGCCCAATCCTGAACTGCGACGACGGTCAGGTGCGCACTGTCGCCGAGAACGAATTCGACGTTCTCCGCGAAGGTTCCGCTGCCGCGCTGATCGAGAACGACAGTTGCCTTGGCGAACTGTGCCAGACGAATCTGGGTGTGGCCGTAGGCAACTGTGTCGCTGCCTGCACCTGTCATCGTGACGACGACGGGCTTCTCGACCTCGACCTCGGCACCAACCGAAATGACGGTAGCGGACTCGAAGCTCGAGTATGCCTGCGCTGCAATACGATCGGCGGGAACGCCGGCCTTGCCGAGGCGCTCGTCGTCGCGACCGACGGTCTCGACGGTGACATCGCCACCGGCTTCGACGTCGACGGTGATCTGAGCAGTGGCAACAGCGCTGCCGTCATGCAATCCGCGAAGACGACGCAGCGGGGTGAACCGCCAGATCTCGTCACGTCCGCCGGGAACCTCGAATGCATTGACGTCGAACGAGGAGAACTGCTCGCCCTTGTTCGTGATGGGTGAGCCGGTGGCTGCACCCTTTACCGGAGCCGTCGGGTTCTCCCCGGCTACGGCTCCGATGACACCCGTGGTGGTGTTTCCAACTGCACTGTCTGGCGTGGTCACTAACCCACAGCCCCTTCCATCTGAAGTTCGATAAGGCGGTTGAGCTCGAGCGCGTACTCCATCGGGAGTTCCTTCGCGATGGGCTCGACGAATCCACGCACGATGGTGGCCATGGCCTCGTCCTCGGTCAGTCCGCGGCTCATCAGGTAGAACAGCTGATCGTCGCTGACCTTGGAGACGGTGGCCTCGTGGCCCATCGTGACGTCGTCCTCGCGGATGTCGACGTACGGGTAGGTGTCGCTGCGGCTGATCTGATCAACGAGCAGAGCGTCACACTTGACGGTGGACTTGGAACCGTGGGCACCCTTGTTGACCTGCACCAGACCGCGGTACGACGCGCGTCCACCGCCACGGGCGACGGACTTGCTGATGATGGTGGACGACGTGTGCGGAGCCAGGTGGAGCATCTTGGCGCCGGTGTCCTGGTGCTGTCCCTCGCCCGAGAATGCGACGGAGAGAACCTCACCGCGGGCGTACTCGCCCATCAGCCATACGGCCGGGTACTTCATGGTGACCTTGGAACCGATGTTGCCGTCGATCCACTCCATGGATCCGCCCGCTTCGACCTTGGTGCGCTTGGTGACAAGGTTGTAGACGTTGTTGGACCAGTTCTGGATGGTCGTGTAGCGGCAGTGGCCGCCCTTCTTCACGATGATCTCGACAACTGCCGAGTGCAGTGAATCGGACTTGTAGATCGGCGCGGTGCAACCTTCGACGTAGTGCACGGAGGCATCCTCGTCGACGATGATCAGGGTGCGCTCGAACTGACCCATGTTCTCGGTGTTGATGCGGAAGTACGCCTGCAGCGGGATGTCCACGTGGACTCCCGGCGGAACGTAGATGAACGAGCCACCGGACCACACAGCGGTGTTCAGTGCCGAGAACTTGTTGTCGCCGGCCGGGATGACCGATCCGAAGTACTCCTTGAACAGCTCCGGGTGCTGCTTGAGACCGGTGTCGGTGTCGAGGAAGATGACGCCCTGCTGCTCGAGATCCTCACGGATCGAGTGGTAGACGACCTCGGACTCGTACTGAGCTGCAACACCGGCAACGAGACGCTGCTTCTCCGCCTCGGGGATGCCGAGCTTGTCGTACGTGTTCTTGATGTCCTCGGGCAGGTCTTCCCACGACTCGGCCTGCTTCTCGCTCGAGCGCACGAAGTACTTGATGTTGTCGAAGTGGATACCTTCGAGGTCGCTGCCCCAGTTCGGCATCGGCTTCTTGTCGAAGGTACGCAGAGCCTTGAGGCGGATGTCGAGCATCCACTCCGGCTCGCTCTTCTTCGCCGAAATATCCCGCACGACAGCCTCGGAGAGTCCGCGCTGGGCGCTGGCTCCGGCTACGTCGGAATCGGACCAGCCGTAGCCGTAGTGACCGAGGGACGCGATGGCCTCTTCCTGCGAGAGCGGCTCGGTGCCTGCAGCTGCAGTGGTAGTCGCCTGGTCTGATGTGACGGTCATGCGAGCTCCTTCCGGAGTCTTGTTTCTTGACGGCTGCTCCGCCGCGACGAGGGCTGAATTCGACGCGAGGAGCAATTCTGACTGTGAAGAACTATCGAAAATCTTTGGGAACTAACGGATCAGGAGGTTTCATCTACTCCCGTTCGATACGAGGGGAACGTGTGTGGTGCACGCGCAGTCACCGTTCGCGATGGTGGCCAAACGCTGGACGTGTGTGCCGAGCAATTGACGGAACGCTTCCTGTTCCGCGTCACACAGTTCCGGAAACTCCTCTGCCACATGGGAAACCGGGCAGTGGTGTTGGCAGATCTGAACGCCGTTACCCACTGGTCTGGTGGACGCGGCAAATCCGGCGGCGCTGAAAGCGTCGGCGATGGCGTCTGCCGTCTCCGCCACGCCGCCGAGGTCGGTGGGATCTGCCGGTTCGACATCTCCCACAATTGCCTGGACTCGACGCTTGGCGAACTCCTCGATAGCCGCGTCGCCACCGATTTCGCGGAGTTGGCGCATTGCCGCCCCGGCAAGATCGTCGTACGCGTGACCGAGACGGCCACGTCCAGTGGCAGTGATCTGAAATTGTTTGGCCGGACGCCCACGTCCACGCTGACGGAGCGACGACGCGGATGCCGCGCGGGCTTCACCGGACTCGATCAACGCGTCCAGGTGACGCCTGACACCGGCGGCACTCAAACCGAGTCGCGTGCCGATTTCGGAGGCCGTGATGGGTCCCTCTTCGAGGAGAAGTTTGACCACCGCTGCCCGAGTCTGGCCTTCACCACCCACCGCTACCGGCATTACGACAGGACTCTGCGAGGCAGCTGCAGTGGACTGACCTGCATCTTCCTTGCATTGAGTACGAGCCGCATTTCTTTTCACAACACAAGTGTGACGGAATTCCTTTCGCAGGTCTACTAAGGGCAACCTGCATTACATTCGGGAATAGTCGGACTGCCCGCATTGTTCACAGTTGTCCGAGCCCATCTCACGAGCCGCTAGGCTTCCTGAGTGCCGAAGACCCCCATGCAGAAGACGACCGCGCGCTCGACCCGCGCGATCCTGCTGGACAAGCCGAAACATCTTGTCCTCTCCACCCTCGGTGTCCGGCCGTTCGGATCCAAGCCCCGACAATCCGTGACGGCGACGCTTCACGGCGACGAGGACGAGCGTCCCGGCCTGAACGCGAAAGAGACCGCTCAGCTTCGCGGGATCAGGCGTTTCGGTGCGACAGGCACCGTATTGATGGCAGTCGGCGCACTCGGCGCCGGCGCCCAGCCCGTTCTTCAGAATCCGACGGCGGGCTTGCGGGTGCTGAGCCTGCCCGGACGGATGCCGACCGTCTCCCTGACGATGACGATGACCGGAACTGTTCTGGTTGTCCTCGCCTGGCTGATGCTGGGCCGATTTGCAGTCGGGGATCTTCGCAGCCGCGCCGGCGCGCCACGGCGCATGAACCGATCACAACTGGACCGCACGCTGTTGCTGTGGATTCTGCCGCTGACCGTTGCGCCGCCGATGTTCAGTCGCGACGTGTATTCGTACCTGGCGCAAAGTGAAATTGCGGCGCGCGGCCTCGATCCCTATCTCATCGGCCCCAAAGCCGCGCTCGGCGTCGATCACGTACTCACCCGGACCGTTCCGACGATCTGGCGCGACACGCCCGCTCCGTACGGGCCGTTCTTCCTGTGGCTGGGACGTGGCATCAGCTCTCTGACCGGCGACAACATCGTGGCCGGAATCTTCCTGCATCGCCTCCTCGTCCTCGTCGGTGTTGCCTTGATCGTGTGGGCACTACCCCGGTTGGCCAAGCGGTGCGGTGTCTCTGCGGTCAGCTCCCTGTGGCTCGGCGCCGCCAATCCCCTGCTGCTGTTCCATCTGGTTGCCGGAATTCACAACGAAGCCCTGATGCTCGGCCTCATGCTCGCCGGAATCGAGGTGGCGCTACGCGCTGTCGAAGGTGCGGGCCCGATCCGTGGGCGCTCGCTCGCCCTGCTGATTGCCGGTTCCGGCCTGATCGCCTTGTCGGCGACCGTCAAGATTCCGTCTTTGCTTGCACTCGGATTTGTCGGAATGGCTTTGGCCCGCAGGTGGGGAAGCACCTGGAAGTCGTTCTTCTCGGCGGCGCTACTCCTCGCCGGCGTGACCGTTGTCGTGATCGGCTTCATCAGCGTCGCCAGCGGTCTGGGAATGGGATGGGTCAACACACTCAATACCGCGACAGTCGTGCGAAGCTGGATGTCGATACCCACAATCTTGGGCGTCGGCACCGGACTGGTCGGCGTGCTCCTCGGACTCGGCGACCACACAACCGCGATTCTCACCATCACCCGTCCGATCGCATATCTGGTCGCGGTCCTGATCACAGCCAGAATGATGGTCTCGGTCTACATGGGACGCATCCATCCCGTCGGCGGACTCGGCATCGCCCTCGGCGCGATCGTTCTCCTCTTCCCGGTTGTCCAACCGTGGTATCTGCTCTGGGCGATACTCCCCCTGGCTGCTTGGGCGACAGCTCCAATCTTCCGGGTACCTGCCGTCGTGTTCACGTCGATCGTGAGCGTCATGCTCATGTCGAACGGCGCCGAGTACCTGCCGTTCATGATCGTCCAAGCTGTCGTCGCGACGATCATCACCGCCTTCGCGCTGATCTACCTGACCCGGAATTCGCTGCCCTGGCGTAGCGAGAAACCAGTAGCGGAAATCACGAAAACCAGACCAGTGGACGAAGGCAACTCTGCCGGGGCTTACGCTGATTCTCCGTGACCTCGAGTGCAACAAGATCGTCGACGCCTGCCGTGCGGATAGAAGGCGTCGTCAAATCGTTTGACGGTGTTCGTGCCGTCGACGGTATCGATCTCACCGTTGAAACCGCGCAGGTCGTTGCGCTTCTCGGCCCCAATGGTGCTGGTAAGACCACTACAGTCGAGATGTGCGAAGGTTTTGTCACCCCTGATTCCGGGACTGTCCGAGTGCTCGGGTTGGACCCGATCGCCGATTCCGGCGAGGTTCGTTCGCGGATCGGCGTCATGCTCCAGGGCGGCGGCGCGTACCCCGGTTCCAAAGCCGGCGAAATGCTCGACCTCGTTGCCTCGTACTCCGCTGATCCGCTCGATCCCACCTGGCTTTTGTCCAAGCTGGGATTGACCGAAGCTCGCCGAACACCGTATCGACGCCTGTCCGGTGGCCAGCAACAACGCCTGTCGTTGGCGTGTGCACTGGTGAGCCGACCGGAACTGGTTTTCCTCGACGAACCCACCGCAGGCCTCGACGCCCAGGCCCGCTTGCTCGTCTGGGAGTTGATCGATGCATTGCGCCGCGACGGTGTCAGCATTCTCCTGACCACGCACCTCATGGACGAGGCGGAAGCGCTTGCTGACGAATTGGTCATCATCGACCACGGCCGCATCGTCGCGTCTGGCACTCCCGCCGAAGTCACCAGCAAGGGAGCCGAAGGGCAGTTGCGACTGACCACGGTGTCCGGACTGAGTGTCGATTCGCTGGCCATGTCCCTCGCCGGCGCTTTCCGAGTGAGCGAATCCAATCCGGGGACATACTTGATCGAAGGCTCGATCGAACCGGCGACGGTGGCGACGGTGGCATCGTGGTGCGCCGAACAAAATGTCCTGATCAATGATATTCGCGTCGATCAACGTAGTTTGGAAGACGTCTTCCTCGAATTGACGGGTCGTGATCTGCGAGGATGACGGGAAACAAGGTCGTGAACAGAGCCGTGTCGAATAGCCAGAACAATGCTTCGGCGAACAGCGCCCGGGACCGACGGTTGGCAGACAATCGCTTCGAACCCGGTACGTTCGCCCCCGATCCTCGCCCCAACTCTGCGGCGAAGATGTTGGCGGCCCAGACCAAGCTCGAATTGACGTTGTTGCTGCGCAACGGCGAGCAGTTGTTGCTCACGATGCTGATTCCCATCACCCTCTTGATCGGACTCTCACTTCTCCCTCTGGGCGATTTGGGCGAGTCCAGGGTCAGCAAAGTTTTGCCCGGCGTCATGATGGTCGCCGTGATGTCGACCGGTTTCACCGGGCAAGCCATCGCCGTGGGCTTCGACCGGCGATACGGCGCCCTCAAACGTCTCGGCGCCACACCACTTCCGCGGTGGGGAATCATCGCAGGCAAGAGCGCCGCCGTCATCATCGTCGTGGCACTGCAATCGGTCCTCCTCGGTCTGATCTCCCTGGCGTTGGGATGGCGCCCCACGCTGGCAGAACTCGCGATCGGCGCGGTGGTCATCGCCCTGGGTACCGTCACCTTCACCGCGCTCGGACTACTTCTCGGCGGCACATTGCGCGCGGAAATCGTTCTGGCACTTGCCAATGTCCTGTGGTTCGTCATGGCCGGCATCGGCAGCGTGGGACTGATCAGCGAAGACATCCCCGACGCGTTGCACACCTTGGTACGCCTCGTTCCGTCCGGCGCCTTGGCCCACGCACTCGACGCTGCCCTCGCGTCCTCGATGGACTGGTTCTCGATCCTCGTGCTGCTCATCTGGGCCGCGGTCGGCGGAGCCTGCGCCGCACGGTGGTTCAAATTCACGTGAGCATCACGCGGAAGGCACTCCGAGTAGTCGGCGCAACCAGTGCGCTGATGCTCCTGGCTGCCGTACCGTCGACCGCGGCATTGCCGACAGCGGGCCCGTTGGCACCCGCCAATCCCTACCTCGGTCCGGTCGGTACCGCAACGATGCACGGCGATGCGGGTTCGTCCGACGTCACTCCCCTCCCAGGTCCTGGCATCGAATCTCACGAGGTCACTGCGTTTCCCCTGATGTCAGCGTGCCCCACGATCCTTCAAGGTTCCGACGGCCTGATCGTCTCGCTCTGCACCACGATGCTCGGTCAGATCCCGACAATCCACCTCATCGACCCCAAGACTGACGCGTCACCGTTCGGCCGGTCCGTCGCACAACTGCCTCTGGCGAAGGGCAGCCTGCTCGGCGGTGTGTACGCATATCTCGACCACGAGAACCGTCTCGTTGCCGTCGACGGCAACCGTCAACTAGTTCGCATCGCGCATGCTCAGAACCCCGACGGAACCTGGCGGCTGGAACTCTCCGACGCCATAGACCTCTCCGGCGTCGTCGCAGCCGACGACAATGTCACCGGACTGGCACCTGACTGGACTGGCAACGTCTGGTTCGCGACAGGGCACGGCACCGTCGGCGTTGTCGGCACCGATCGGATCGCTCACACGATCGCCCTCCCCGAAGGCGAACAAGTTCAGAACAGTATTTCCACCTCGCCCACGGGAACAGCAGTCGCGACCACACACGCGCTGTATCAACTGAGCCGCAAGGGTGACGATATTGCCATCGACTGGCGTCAGCCTTACGACCGCGGCCCCGCGAGGAACCCCGGCCAGTTGAGTTGGGGCACGGGGTCCACGCCCACCTACTTCGGACCGTCGACGGGCAGTGATTTTGTCACGATCGTCGACAACGCCCACCCAACCGTCAGCGTTCGGGTCTATCGGTCCGATACCGGCGCCGAGGTGTGCTCCCAACCAGTTCTCGCCGCGGCCGGCAAGGATGGCTCACCGAGTGGTAGTGAGAACTCCCCCATTGCGATCGGCCACTCCATCTACGTAGCCGGCACCTACGGCTATCCGTATCCGGCCACACCGGAAGGCGCCGGACCGGCGGTTCCCGCCACCGCACCCTTCAATGGTGGAATGACACGCGTCGACATCGATCCAGTTGGCTGTCATGTTGTGTGGGACAACACGATTCGAAGCGCCGCAGTCCCGCATCTCTCCACGGCCGACGGCAACATCTACACAGTGACACGCGACGGCGCAGCCGACACAACGCCACTCGACGGTTACTCTTTTGCGGTCATCGACTCGAAGGACGGAACCCAGATCGGGTCCACCACGATGCCCGCCACCGTGGTGCACGACACCCTGCAGATGTCGGCTCTCATCACCGCGTCGGGTGAATATTTCCAGGGAACGATATCCGGGATTGTGCGCGTTCGCGCGTACTGACTCAGGACTACCAAGACAATCGAATTGGCTGTCGCCAGGGAGGTGGCGGCTAGTGTGTTGACTTACGACGAGAATTCGATCCAGGTCGCGAGTCCTCAATTCGGCGGCAATCCGACGCACGCCGCAAACCTCTCGAGTCGCAATGGATGTCTCGATCTTCACGACGCAATCCGTAGCACTCACACGAGATGCCAACTACACACACCGATGTAACAGTCCGCCCATTCGTCGATGCCGTGTTTTGGGCACACATTCAATGTCATGTTCGACAAGACAGGACTTTAGAAGTAGTTTTAATGTATGAGTGTGCACGAGGTGACGTTCTCGGAACTGCAGTTGCAGGGCAAGGCGACGGTCGAGCGACTGCGGAAGTCCCCGGCCCAGTCGCTACTGATACGGCGGCGCGACGCCGAGGATCTGGTGTTGACCACGGCGGCACGGGTCGAGCTCGAGCACACGGCAGCATCGGTGACGACGCGGATGTTCGTGGCGTTGATGCAACGCGACGGCGGAATGCGTGAGCTGGTCGCCGATGTGCTGCCCGAAGTGTTTCCGTGGGTGGCTTTCCTTTCCAAGGAGGAAGTGCACGAGTTCGTGGTCGAGTTAGTGGCGACACTGCGCGCGGCGGAATCGTTAGACACCCCGGTTCCGGTGGTGCAGGTGATCGAAGCCTGGCGACACACCGCGGAGGTGTTGGCTGATCCCGAGCTGGCTGCGATTCTAGCCGCCGACACCGATGAGGATCTCGGAGTCGTTGCGGCGCCGAATGTTTCGTGAGTCCGAAACGCGGCGACCGGGTTGCCCCGCCCGCAGATCCCGCCGGTGGGTGGGACCTGCGGTTCGCTACCACAGACGCAGTCAAGGGCTGGGATGCGTTGTGCCAGCAGGCGGCAGCGAACACTCTGACGGCATGGACCGAACTGCGCACCCGGCCTGATGCCCCCGCGCCGACCTCGCGGCACCACCAACTCAAAGGCTCTCTCGCGACTCCCGCACACGGTGGAACGACGATGGAGCAGTGGCAGTACGAAGTTACTGCCAGTGGGCGCCTCTGGTACCTCGTCGACGCCGATCGCCGCATCTTGTGGATCAAAGCCGCCGGCACAGCGCACCCCAAAGCCACAGACTGACGTCTTAGTCAGCCTGGCACGGGACAGCTCGGACCTGATCAGAAGTTGAACAAGGGGCGCCGTCGCAGCAGAATAGCCGGAAGCCATTCCCTCAGGTCAACGCACTTTCCATAACCACGCCGCATGAGTTCCCATGCGGCGGAAACCCGATGTTCGTACGCACTCGGGCCGCTCACAACGGATAGCCGCGGCAGGCCGTCTACTCAGATCCGCCGCATCACTGAAACCACTTTGCCCAGGATCGCTGCCTGATCACCATCAATGACTTTGTACGCCGAGTTTCGGGGCTCGAGATAGACGTGGCCGTTACGGCGCCTGAGAACCTTCACCGTGGCCTCACCGTCGATCATCGCAGCGACAATCTCGCCGGAATGGGCTTCGTCCTGGCGGCGCACCACAACAACGTCGCCGTCGCAGATCGCGGCGTCCACCATCGACTCACCGCGCACCCGAAGCCCGAATACAGTTCCGGAGCCGACGAGTTCACGCGGGAGTTCCAGAACCTCATCCGTGTGCTCCTCTGCGAGGATCGGTGCGCCGGCCGCGATATCACCGACTACCGGCACCTCGACACTGTTGTTCGACGAACTCCCCTTGACTCCGACGAGGAATGGCCGCACGTCCAGTTGCCGAGCCATGGCCGTGCCTCTGCGGAGGAATCCCTTTTCCTCGAGACTCTTGAGGTGCTTGGATACCGACGACGTCGACCGTAGACCTACCGCGTCCCCGATTTGCCGGGTGCTCGGCGAGGATCCGTTCGTTGTCACCCAGTCCCGGATTGTGGCGAGAATCTGCTGCTGGCGAAGCGGGAGGGTGGAGGCGTCAAGGCCACCGAACATGTCGAGTTCGTCGTAATCGGTCACTCGGATAATCGTAGTGAGGGGTGCCGACAACCTTCTCCACTAGGGCGGTCGGCCAGCGGGCTGCCCCAACTACAGAGGGCAGACGCGGAGCGGGCTGCCCCAACTACAGAGGGCAGACGCGGAGCGGGCTGCCCCAACTACGCTGCGTAGTTCACGGGGAACTACGATCGTGGCGTGGTGAATCGTGTGTATGCCGGATTTCTGAGCTTGGTAGATCGACTGCCTCTCCCCTCACTGAAGACGCAGAAGATCATCGCGTTCATCGTGATCTTGACCCAGGGCGGTATCGCTGTCACAGGTGCGGTTGTGCGTGTGACTGCGTCGGGGCTGGGTTGCCCGACCTGGCCGCAGTGCTTCCCGGGCAGTTTTGTTCCGGTCGGCCATGGTGAGGTCGCGGTCATCCATCAGATGGTGGAGTTCGGAAACCGACTGCTCACGTTTGTGGTCGTGATTGTGGCGGCTGCGATTGTTCTGGCGGTAACGCGTGCGCGTCGTCGCCGGGAGGTACTTGTGTACGCGTGGATGATTCCGCTCGGCACTGTCATTCAGGCGATCATCGGCGGAATCACCGTCCTCACGGGGTTGCTGTGGTGGACGGTTGCCATTCACTTGGTCGCGTCGATGTTGATGGTGTGGATCGCGACAGTCATGTACGCGAAGATCGCTGAACCTGATGACGCGACCACGCTGATCGTGATGCCGAAACCGCTTCGCTGGCTCGCGGCGTTGAGCGGTGTGGCGCTTGCCGGCGTTCTGGTTGCGGGAACGCTCGTGACGGGTGCCGGACCGCACGCAGGTGACAAGAGCCTCGACCGAACGGTTCCGCGCCTCGAGGTCGAGATCGTCACCTTGGTGCATCTGCATTCACAGATGCTTGTCGGCTATCTGGCCTTGGTCGTCGGCCTGACGTTCGGCCTGTACGCAGTCGGAACATCGGCAGCCGTCAAAAAGCGCTTGCACGTTCTGTTGGCCCTGATTGTCGCCCAGGCGTTGATCGGCGTTGTTCAGTACTTCACCGATGTACCGCAGATTCTCGTGATCCTGCATGTCGCCGGTGCGGGTCTGTGCACAGCGGCAACGGCTGCGGTGTGGGCAGCGGGAAAGATCAGACAGGACGTTCCGGCGGCATCGGCCGTGCCGGCCTGAAACAACCCGCCGGTCAGTCGAGCATCCGCCCCCGTGCGGTGTCGCGCCGCATCCCCACCGGCGCGGAGGCGGTGGCCTCGGCCAATCCCATGACGGGCATGTTCACGTAAACCGATTCGTGCTGACCGCTTCCGACGCGGTAGGTCTCGTGATAAACACCCACGTCACCGCTTTTGCCGACGCTTCGGTTGAATGCTCTCCACGCCGGCAGATGCGGATCGTTCGGGTTCTTCGCAAATGCTTCGAGGTGATCGAAGCTTCGCCAGTACTGGATCACGGTTATCGTGCGCCCACCCCAGGACATCCGTGCTCCGAGCATCCCTTTGTCCGGCGATCGCTGTAGTTCGCGGAGCATTCGAGGCATTGCCAGGAACGGCCCGAACCACTTGTGGATCTTCCAGAGTTTGTTGAATCTCATTCCGATGAGGAAGACGACAAAATCGCCGTCGACGTCCGCGGTGTATCGGCCATTCCGAACTTGATATCGATTCATGAGAAGCCCGTCCCTCGCAGTTCCATGCCCGTTATGGATAGCATCTCTATCCATAACGGATAGTGCTACTATCCAAGCGTGAAGTCAAGGGTAGAACTGTGAGAATCTCCGAGCTCAGCGCCCGAAGTGGAGTATCGATCGCTTCGATCAAGTACTACTTGCGCGAGGGTCTACTCACCAGTGGTCAGCAATCAGCTGCCAACCAGGCCGTCTATAGCGAGCAGCACGTGAGGCGCCTCCGGCTGATACGTTCCCTGATCGATATCGGAGGGTTGTCGATCTCGAAAGTACGAGCCACGTTGGCCGCGATGGAAGACGAAACAACCCCGATGCACGACGCATTCGGGGCGGTGATGCACGGTCTCGACGAAATTCCCACCGACAACCCGTCCGCCGATATCGGAGCAGCGTACGACGAGGTGCAGGCGTGGCTGAAGGCCAGGAATTGGAGAATTGAGGACGACGCTCCGGCCCCGTACCGACTCGCGGAACTCATCGCGACATTGCGTCGGTTCGGTTTCCCCGCAGCACCAACGGATTTCGACGCGTCCGCAGACTTCGTCGACCAAACTGCCGAAGCCGAAGTTCACTACGCTCGATCGATGCCGGATCGCACTGCTGCCATCGAGACAATGCTCATCGGGACAGTGATCTACGAGCGAGCTCTAGTCGAAGTGCGGCGCCTCGCGCTGGAAGCTGCCAGTTTCAGACTCGATAAAACCGACTAGACAAGCGAATTGCGGCGAAGTCCCACCTCAGGTGTAGAACTTCGCCGCAATCATCAACTCAGGCGCCGTTGCGGGCCTTCGGGAAGCGTGTCTGGTGGGCAACCCACCCGGCCATCTTCTTGAAGTGGCCGTCGGCCGGCGTGACGACGCTCGTCAGTTCGCGTTCCCACTCGGCGACGGTGACGTTGTCGAAAGACGCGACCACAGCGTTTGCCGTAGCCAGATCCTTGACCACCTGGTCACCGAGAATGCCGTCGGCACCCACGAGGGTGATGCGCACCCCGACAATGCCAACTGGCTGAATCACAGCACTGGCGGAGCCGCCGTGTTCGGCGACGAACTTGGTGATCGCTTTGACCGTCGACTTCGGAAGTTCCGGCGCGGTCGCGGACGGTGTGGCGTCCGACTTCTCGGTATCGGTGCTCATAGCTCGACAATACTGGTCGGTAGTGCGCAGGCAACATGAGGCATGGGGCTGAGTCTGTGCGGCCTCAGGTGTAGAACAGAAAAGATGCGAGCCATCCATGTTTCCGAGACCGGTGGACCAGACGTCCTCACACTGTCCGAACAACCCGAACCCACGATCGGTGCACACGATCTGCTCGTCCGCACCGACGCTATCGGCGTCAACTTCATCGACACCTATTTCAGAATGGGGATGTACGCACGCGATCTCCCCTACATCCCGGGCGACGAGGGAACCGGAATCGTCGAGGCAGTCGGCTCCGAGGTTACGGAGTTCGCCGTCGGCGAGCGGGTGGCGTGGGCGGCGGCAACCGCAAGTTATGCCGAAAAGGTGGCTGTTTCGTCCACTGTCGCAGTAAAAGTTCCCGATGGTGTTCCTGCCTCCGTCGCTGCATCAGCGCTTCTGCAGGGAATGACCGCGCATTACCTCTCCACGTCGACCTACCCGATCCAGGCAGGTGACACCGTCCTCGTGCACGCCGGTGCCGGCGGCGTCGGACTGATCCTCACGCAGATGGCGGTGACTCTCGGCGCTCGGGTCATCACGACGGTCTCGTCGGACGCCAAAGAGCAACTGTCGCGCGAGGCCGGTGCGTCGGAAGTTCTGCGGTACGAGGACGACATCGCGGCCCGGGTACGTGAGCTGACCGGCGGCGAAGGTGTCGCTGTGGCCTACGACGGTGTGGGTGCAACGACGTTCGACGCAAGCCTTGCGTCGGTGCGAATCCGCGGGACCGTCGCATTGTTCGGCGCCGCCAGTGGCGCGGTGCCGCCGGTTGATCCGCAACGGCTCAACAGCTCGGGTTCACTATTCCTGACGCGGCCGACCCTGGCTCATTACATTCGCACGCCCGAGGAACTGCGTTGGCGAGCCGGAGACGTCTTCGATGCCGTAGCTGCGGGCACCTTGAAAATCCGGGTTGGCGCGCAGTATCCGTTGGCAGACGCCGCCCAGGCTCATCGAGATCTGGAAGGCCGGGCAACTACGGGATCGATAGTGCTGATTCCGTGAATTCGTGACTGCAGGCGGTCAGCTGAACATTTCGCTGATCGTCTGCAGTCCCAGCACCGAGTCGATAGCCAGACCGACAAACAGCACAGACAGGTAGTTGTTGGACTGCAGGAACAGCTTGAGGGGCTTGACCTCAGCGCCGCCGCGCACTCCGCGGTACAGCTGGTGTGCGAGGAGCAGGAACCAGGCACCGGCCAGCACAGCAACGATCGCGTAGACGAGACCGGCTGCGGGAACGAGGATCAAGCTGGTGACAACCATTGCCCAGCTGTAGAACAAGATCTGCTTGGTGACGTGCTCTTCGGTCGCGATGACCGGGAGCATCGGGACGCCGGCTGCCTTGTAGTCCTCTTTGTAACGCATGGCGAGAGCCCACGTGTGGGGCGGCGTCCAGAAGAAGATGATCAGGAACAGAACAAACGGTTCCCAGCTGAGTGAACCGGTGACGGCAGCCCAACCGACCAAGACGGGCATGCAGCCGGCAGCACCGCCCCAGACGACGTTCTGCCACGTACGGCGCTTGAGCACCATGGTGTAGATCAGGACGTAGAACGCGATGGTGATGACAACGAGGACACCGGCCAGCAGGTTCGCGCGCCACCACAGCCACAGGAACGACGCCAGTCCGAGCACGAGGCCGAATACCAGCGCGTTGCGCGTCGGGACGGCTTCACGGGCCAGCGGACGCTTCGCTGTGCGCTTCATGACCTTGTCGATATCCGCGTCGACAACGCAGTTGAGGGAGTTCGCGCTCGCAGCGCCCATCCATCCACCGAAAAGGGTGCTCAGCACCAGCCACAGGTCGACGTTTCCGCGATCTGCCATGAGCATCGCCGGAATTGTTGCCACCAGAAGCAATTCGATGACTCGCGGCTTCGTGAGCGCGATGTACGCCAGAACCTTTCCCAAAGCGCGACCCAGAACGGTGTTCTGATTGGTCGCCCGCGGGGCTGCTCCGGGGCTGCCGAAGCCATGTCCGCTCGGCTGTTGCCCTGTCCGCACGTTCTCTCCTTGCACCACGCGTTACCGCACTATCTCTTCACGACACACTGCTGACACTTTTCTGGACTATCGCATTTTCTACTACGGACGATGGTAGACCGCGGCCATCGTGGAACCGAATCGACCCGGACAGCCAGGACCATTAGGCTAGGTGACGCAGCGGAGGGACACCTCTCCCCTCGCAATCCACGTACACAATGTCAGGAGACATCTGCCAGTGTCGATCACAGACGAGATCCACGTCCTCACACAACCAGTCCACCCCTCGGACTGGACCGACCTGGACACGAAGGCTGTCGATACCGCCCGCGTGCTCGCCGCTGATGCGGTTCAGAAGGTCGGCAACGGCCACCCCGGAACCGCAATGAGCTTGGCGCCGTTGGCATACACCTTGTTCCAGCGTGTCATGCGCCACGATCCGTCGGATGCGGAATGGGTTGGGCGTGACCGCTTCATCCTTTCGTGTGGCCACTCGTCTCTGACGCTGTACACGCAGCTCTACCTCTCGGGTTACGGCCTCGAATTGGCAGACCTCGAAGCTCTCCGCACGTGGGGCGCTCTCACTCCGGGTCACCCGGAGTTCGGTCACACCGTCGGCGTCGAGATGACGACGGGTCCGCTGGGCCAGGGCCTCGCGTCCGCAGTCGGCATGGCAATGGCTTCTCGTCGTGAGCGTGGATTGTTCGATCCGGAAACCCCGGTCGGTTCCTCCCCCTTCGACCATCACATCTACGTGATCGCGTCCGACGGTGACATCGAGGAAGGCGTCACGTCCGAGGCATCGTCGCTCGCTGGTGTCCAGGAACTGGGCAACCTCATCGTCTTCTACGACGACAACAAGATCTCCATCGAGCACGACACCACCATCGCTCTCGGTGAAGACGTCGGCAAGCGCTACCAGGCATACGGCTGGCACGTTCAGCATGTCGAGGGTGGTGAGAATGTCTCCGGCATTCTCGACGCAGTCGCAGCGGCAAAGGCCGTCGTCGATCGTCCGTCGATCATTCTGCTCCGTACGATCATCGGTTTCCCCGCTCCGAAGAAGATGAACACCGGCGACGTTCACGGCTCCGCTCTGGGCGCCGACGAAGTTGCGGCTGTCAAGGAAGCTCTCGGCTTCGATCCGGCCAAGTCGTTCGACGTCGACGCCGACGCTTTGGCTCACGCACGTGAGGTCGTCTCCCGCGGAGCCGACGCACGCAAGGCGTGGCAGGTCGAGTTCGACGCGTGGGCGGCGCGCGAGTCCGAGCGTAAGGACCTCTTCGACCGTCTGTTCGCCGGTGAGTTCCCCGCCGGCTGGGCCGACGCTCTCCCGACGTACGAGCCCGATGCCAAGGGCGTCGCGACTCGTAAGGCTTCCGGTTCGGCGCTCAACGCGCTCGGCCCGATCCTGCCCGAGCTGTGGGGCGGCTCGGCCGACCTCGCCGGCAGCAACAACACCACCATCAAGGGTGCGGACTCCTTCGGTCCGTACTCCATCTCCACCAACGACTGGAACGCAAAGCCGTACGGCCGCACGCTCCACTTCGGTATCCGTGAGCACGCGATGGGCTCGATCCTCAACGGCATCGCGCTGCACGGCCCGACCCGCCCCTACGGCGGAACGTTCATGGTGTTCTCCGACTACATGCGTCCGGCTGTTCGCCTCGCCGCTCTGATGAAGACGCCGGTCACGTACGTGTGGACCCACGACTCCATCGGACTCGGCGAAGACGGCCCGACGCACCAGCCGGTCGAGCACCTCGCTGCTCTGCGCGCCATCCCGAACCTCTCCGTCGTTCGTCCGGGTGACGCCAACGAGACGTCGTTCGCATGGCAGGCAGCGCTCGAACACAAGACGGGCCCGACCGCTCTGGCACTCACCCGCCAGGATGTCCCGGTTCTCGAAGGCACCAAGGAAAAGGCAGCCGCGGGCGTCAAGCGTGGCGCATACGTGCTCGCCGATGCCGCCAACGGTGCACCCGAGGTCATTCTGCTGGCCACCGGTTCCGAACTGCACCTCGCCACCGAGGCCCGCGAGACCCTCGAAGCTCAGGGCGTCGCAACACGGGTTGTGTCGGTTCCCTGCCTCGATTGGTTCCTCGAGCAGGATCAGGCATACCGCGACGAGGTCATTCCTCCGGCCGTCCGTGCCCGCGTGTCCGTCGAAGCCGGTATCGCAATGCCGTGGTGGCGCATCCTCGGAGACGCCGGCCAGGCTGTCTCGCTCGAGCATTACGGCGCTTCCGCCGATTACAAGACCTTGTACCGGGAGTTCGGCATCACGGCCGACAAGACTGTCGAAGCCGCGAAGCGCTCCCTCGCCGCTGTGAAGGGATGATCTCGATGACTCAGAATGTGAACACCGAAAAGCTCTCCGCTGCAGGAGTTTCCATCTGGCTTGACGATCTTTCGCGAGATCGCATCCAGTCCGGAAACCTGCAGAACCTGATCGACACCAAGTCCATCGTGGGTGTCACCACCAACCCGTCGATCTTCCAGGCAGCACTGTCCAAGGGCTCGGACTACGACGCTCAGGTTCGTGAACTGGCCCAGCGCGGCGCTGACGTCGACGCCACCATCACGGCAGTCACCACCGATGACGTGCGCGCTGCGTGCGACATTCTGGCTCCGCAGTTCGAGGCGTCGAACGGCGTCGACGGCCGTGTGTCCATCGAGGTTGATCCTCGTCTGGCACACGACACCGACGCGACTGTCGCGCAGGCGATCGAGCTGCACAAGATCGTCGACCGCCCGAACGTCCTCATCAAGATCCCCGCGACGCTGGCCGGCATTCCCGCCATCGCCAAGGTGATCGGTGAAGGCATCAGCGTCAACGTCACGTTGATCTTCTCGGTCGAGCGCTACGAAGCCGTCATGGGTGCGTACCTCGAAGGTTTGGACACCGCGAAGGCTGCGGGCCGCGACATCTCGTCCATCGAGTCGGTTGCGTCGTTCTTCGTTTCCCGTGTGGATTCCGAGATCGACAACCGCCTCACGGCGATCGGCACGCCGGAGGCTCTCGAGCTTCGCGGCAAGGCTGCACTCGCAAACGCTCGTCTGGCGTACAACGCGTACCAGCAGGTCTTCGAGGTGCAGCCGCGCTTCCAGGCACTCCTGGCTGACGGCGCCAAGGCGCAGCGTCCGCTGTGGGCGTCGACGGGTGTGAAGAACCCCGACTACCCGGACACCCTGTACGTCACGGAGTTGGTAGCACCCAACACGGTCAACACCATGCCGGAGAAGACGCTCGACGCTCTTGCCGACCACGGTGAGATCACGGGTGACACCATCTCGGGCACCGCTCAGGAGTCGCAGGCAGTCTTCGATCAGCTCGCAGCCGTCGGCATCGATCTCCCGGACGTGTTCAAGGTCCTCGAGACCGAGGGCGTCGACAAGTTCGAGGTGTCGTGGAACGAGTTGCTCGACGCGACTGCCGAGCAGCTCCGCGCAGCAACCCAGAAGAGCTGAGCCTGTGAGCGATTCCGCGGCGGCATCAGATTGGGTGAATCCCCTTCGGGACAGCACCGACAAACGGCTTCCGCACATTGCGGGGCCCTGCGCCCTGGTGATCTTCGGGGTCACCGGCGACCTCGCCAGGCGCAAGCTCATGCCCGCCGTCTACGACCTCGCCAACCGTGGACTGTTGCCGCCCGGATTCGCTCTGGTCGGGTTCGCCCGGCGTGACTGGACGGACGAGGACTTCGCGAACGTCGTCCTCGAAGCGGTCAAGGACGGTGCTCGCACCAAGTTCCGTCAGAGCGTGTGGGAGCGGCTGGCGGACGGCATCCGATTCGTCAAGGGCAACTTCGACGATTCCGAGGGCTTCACGAACCTGGCCGACACGTTGGCCACGCTCGACACCGAGCGGGGCATCGGTGGCAATCACGGCTTCTACCTCGCGATCCCGCCGGATGATTTCCCGCAGGTTCTCGAGCAGTTGTCGTCATCCGGGCTTGCCCAGGCAGAAGAAGGCCAGTGGCGACGCGTTGTCATCGAGAAGCCGTTCGGTCACGATCTCGAGAGTGCTCGTGAACTGAACGCAGTGGTCAACAAGGTGTTCCCCGAGGACACGGTCTTCCGTATCGACCACTACCTCGGCAAGGAAACGGTTCAGAACATTCTGGCTTTGCGTTTCGCGAACCAGTTGTTCGATCCGATCTGGAACGCGCACTACGTCGACCACGTTCAGATCACGATGGCCGAGGACATCGGTCTCGGTGGTCGCGCCGGGTACTACGACGGCATCGGCGCCGCTCGCGACGTCATCCAGAACCACTTGCTGCAACTGCTGGCGTTCACTGCGATGGAAGAGCCCATCAGCTTCGAGCCGCTCAACCTGCAAGCGGAGAAGATCAAGGTCCTCTCCGCCACCAGGCTCGCGGAACCTCTCGACGAGACCACCGCCCGTGGCCAGTACACGGGCGGTTGGCAGGGCGGCCTCCCGGTTGTCGGGCTTCTCGAAGAGGACGGCTTCGCAGCTGATTCCATCACCGAGACGTATGCGGCCATCACCCTCGAGGTCGATACTCGACGTTGGGCTGGTGTTCCGTTCTACCTGCGCACCGGTAAGCGTCTGGGACGCAGGGTCACGGAGATCGCCGTGGTGTTCAAGCGTGCGCCGCACCTGCCGTTCGACAAGACCATGACCGACGATCTCGGCCAGAACGCGTTGGTCATCCGGGTGCAGCCCGATGAAGGCGTCACCATGCGCTTCGGATCGAAGGTTCCGGGATCGAGCATGGAAGTACGCGACGTCAACATGGACTTCTCGTACGGCCAGGCTTTCACCGAGTCGTCCCCCGAAGCGTACGAGCGGCTCATCCTCGATGTCCTGCTCGGCGAACCGTCACTGTTCCCGGTGAACGCCGAAGTCGAATTGTCTTGGGAGATCCTCGATCCCGTCCTCGAACATTGGGCTGCCGGCGGCAAGCCGGACCCGTACGAGGCCGGCACCTGGGGACCGGAGTCTGCCGACGAAATGTTGAACCGCACCGGACGCGAATGGAGGCGACCCTAGTGATTCTCGATTTGCCGTCAACCACCACGGTCCAGGTCAGTAAGAAACTGGTCGAGGTTCGTAAGACCGGCGGCGCCGTCACCTTGGGTCGTGTGTTGACTCTTGTTGTCTGCACCCGCGACACCGGCAACGCCGAAGAAGCGATCGAGGCAGCCAACGAAGCAAGCCGCGAGCACCCGTGTCGCGTCATCGTGCTGCTGCGCGGCGACGAGCAGAGCGAGCCGCGCCTCGACGCTCAGATCCGGGTCGGCGGCGACGCCGGCGCCTCGGAAGTTGTGGTGCTACGTCTCTACGGTCCGTTGGCGGATCACGAGAGCAGTGTTGTCATCCCGTTCCTGCTGCCGGATACCCCGGTTGTCGCATGGTGGCCGCTCGAGGCTCCCGCGATTCCGGCCAAGGATCCGGTGGGCAAGCTCGCAGTTCGTCGTATCACCGACGCCACCGGAGCACCTGATCCGACGGCCACCATCAAGGGACGACTCGCGTCGTACACCGCCGGGGACACCGATCTGGCGTGGAGCCGCGTCACGTACTGGCGTGCACTTCTCGCGTCGGCGCTCGATCTTCCGCCGCATGAGAATGTCACCTCCGCGGTGGTGTCAGGCCTGAAAACCGAACCGGCACTGGATATTCTGGCCGGCTGGCTGGCGGCAAAGACCGGAGTTCCGGTGTACCGCCGCACCGGCGCGCTGAATGTGGAGTTGAAGCTCGAGACGCGCAGCATCTCCATCAGCCGCCCGCAGGAAGGCACCACCGCAACACTGATCCGGACGGGTCAGCCGGATGCGCTTGTGTCGCTTGGTCGCCGGGAGACTCGCGATTGCCTCGCCGAGGAACTGCGTCGACTCGATCCTGACGAAATCTACGAAGAGGCACTGGCCGGCCTCGAGAAGGTGACATATGAGTGATGTTGTCGTAGAGAAGTTTTCGGACGCCGGTCAGCTGGTCGATGCAGCTGCCGCACGTTTGGTCACAACCATCGTCGACGCTCAGAAGGCTCGTGGCGTAGCGTCCATCGTTCTGACCGGCGGCGGAACCGGCATCGCATTGCTCGAGAAGTTGCGTAAGACGCCTGGTGATATCGACTGGGCTCAGATCGACCTGTACTGGGGCGATGAGCGTTTCCTACCGGCCGGCGATCCGGAGCGCAACGAGGTTCAAGCGCGTGAGGCGCTCCTCGACCATGTTCCGGTCGATCCGGATCGGGTACATCCGATGGCGGCGTCCGACGGTATCTACGACGGCGATCCGGATGGCGCGGCAACAGCCTACGAGCAGTTGCTGGGCGCGCAGGCGCACGGCAAGCAGGTCCCCACTTTTGATGTGCACCTGCTTGGCATGGGCGGCGAGGGACACATCAACTCGCTGTTCCCGCACACTGACGCCGTACGTGAAGAGTCTCGTTTTGTCGTAGCGGTGACGGACTCCCCCAAGCCCCCGCCGGTTCGCATCACTCTGACTTTGCCCGCTGTTCAGCGCGCAAAGGAAGTGTGGCTGCTTATTTCCGGCGCAGCCAAGGCTGAGGCTGTTGCTGCTGCCGTTGGCGGCGCTGCCGCTGTTGACTGGCCCTGTGCTGGTGCAAAGGGTTTGGTTGCCACCCGATGGTTCCTCGATTCGGACGCTGCCTCGCAGTTGCCCTGATCTCGGATTCACTCCGGACGGGAGTCGTCTTCGGGCGACTCCCGCGCCGGCGGAACTTCTGTCGCCACTCCCCCACAGTGTCCGCTACGCATAGCCGCTAGCCTGCTCGAATTTCTTCGTGCCACAACCGAACTCATCGGCGTGACACCATTTCTCCACTGGGCGCTCTGCCCGACACAACGATTCATGTTCCCCCCGGTCCATGTTCTTCTGCACTCATGAAATTTGACGCGCCCGGAGAGCTTTCGGTTCCTTTCTTGCTTCGAGGTCTTGAACGAGACAACGTCCGCGAGCAGAATCGGACAATGGCGTGGACACCTCAACCAGATGCCCTACGCGGGCGAGTAGCAGTAGTTGCCGGGGCAACGCGGGGCGCCGGACGCGGAATAGCCGCAGCATTGGGCGAAGCCGGCGCAACCGTCATCTGCACTGGTCGGAGCACCTCTACCGGCATCCTTCAGTCGGACTATCCGCGTAACGAAACCATCGAAGAGACGGCGGCACTTGTCACCGAATCAGGCGGCATCGGAGTTCCGATTGCCGTCGATCACCTCAAGAGCACTCAGGTGGCTGATCTCGCTGGGAGACTGCGCGCCGACTACGGCCATATCGACATCTTGGTCAACGACATCTGGGGCGCGGAGCTACTCAAGGGCGGACCAGCGGAGTGGAACACACCGTTATGGGAACACGATCTGGACAAGGGCTTTCACATCTTGCGCCTGGCGATCGATACCCACATCACCACATCGCATCATCTCTTGCCGCTCCTGATCGGCCGGCCCGGTGGCTTGGTCGTCGAAATAACCGATGGCACTACCGAATACAATGCCTCGAACTATCGCATCTCGGTGTTCTACGACTTGGCAAAGGTGTCGGTGAACCGGCTCGCATATTCACAAGGCCATGAACTGGCCCCGTTCGGATGTACCGCCGTTGCCGTTACTCCGGGCTTCCTGCGGTCAGAGATGATGCTCGACAATTTTGGTGTCACAGAATCGAATTGGCGAGACGCGCTACTGCCCGATCGGGATGGCCCCACTGCGCCACCGGATTTTGCTCGCTCGGAGTCGCCGAGATTTGTCGGACGCGCGGTGGCCGCTCTCGCTGCCGATCCGAACCGGGCCCGATGGAATCAGCGATCTGTCAGTTCAGGTGAACTCGGAGCAGAGTACGGCTTCGCCGATATCGATGGTTCCAGGCCCAACTTCTGGCAACCGAATCACAATTAGTCGGCCGCCCGACTCATGGCGCCTCCCAAGCATGTCCGCAGATGCCGTCAGTCCGGTGTGACGAACCGAGCTTCAATCGTCGGCGAAACGGGGATGAGGTGGACAATCCGTTCGGTGACCGGCAACGCCCGGATGACAGTGATCGCGTCCCACTTGTACCCGCCACACGCATCTGTCGGCAGGTCTGGAGCGAGCAGTCCGAGGCCTTGATCGTCTACGAGCCACACAATCGGAGGCGTCGGCTGGTCCACAAAACAGGTGCGGACTTCCGGCGGTGCATCGGACGGAAGCCGGTAGCCTGCAATAACGGCGTCCATATTGCCTTCGCGCCGTTCCTCGACCCACGACACTGAGTGCTCGACGACACCGGCGCTCCAGTCACCCTCGCATGTGACCACTCGGACGGGCACAAAATCGGCCGGGATCGGCCGGGGTTCTGGAACCGGTGCTGCTGCCTGCGGCAAGTCGGAGAATCCGAGGAGATTGGCTGCCAGGCACGTTGGTTCCACCAGGCCCGGCACATTCGCCCGCGACGTCGGTGTTGGTACCTCTTCCGCCTTATTGCTCGGCGCACCACATCCGACCAACAAGGCGACGGCCGCAACGCCCAGCAATTCCCGTGAATAGCGCATAAGGCACCATACTGCTCGATCGACACGACGACCAGCGAATCAATGGTTACCAATCGATTGACGAATGCACTGTCGACAACGCCGGATGACGATATGTTCGACTGGTGAGCACAGAGAGCCCCGACAGTTCGGGCCCGGCGAAATTCGCGACCGTCGACCAGTACATCGCGTCGTTCCCGGACGATGTGCAACATGCGCTCGAGAGCATACGTCAGACCATCCACGAGGCAGTCCCCGGCGCCGGAGAAACCATCAGCTACCAGATGCCGACCATTACGGTCCACGGCAAAAGCGTTGTGCATTTCGCCGGAGGGAAACACCACATTTCGATGTACCCACTCCCCGAGGGTGACACCGAATTCGAGAAGGCAATCGACCCGTATCGATCAGCCAAAGCGACCGCGAAGTTTCCGCTGAACAAGCCGATTCCGCTCAACCTTGTCGCGAGGATTGCCGAATTGCTTGTAGCCCGAGGCTAATCCGGCCTTCCCGGCGGCTTCGAACACCCACATGCACTGCCGGAGGGAACAGCGACGGCCATCTATCGAACGGTTGCGATTCCGGCCAGGATGAGATCGATCCCTGCCAGAAATTGCTGACGGTCGTCATGGTCGCGCAACTGAGCTGTCACCTGACGCAGGAACGGGTAATCAGCCGAGTCGAGTTGCTCCCATCCGGCGGCGATTGTCGCAAGGAAGGCCGATCGATCCGTCTCGCGTGCATGAAGGCGTGCACCCGCCGCGTACTGTCCCGCCAGGCCGAGAACATAGTTCACCAGGGCGGAGGCGCAGTCGAACTGCGCGGATTCCGGGACGCCCAACTCTTGGAGTTGACGGCCAACGCCTTCGAAAATCTGCAGCACTGCAGACTGCCACGGCTCGCGTGAGAGTTGGGTGCCGACCCAGGGGTGCGCGTCGATCGCGTCGAAGACATCGAGAGCGGTTGCGCGTATGGTTTCCCGCGGCGTCGCCCCTGGTGCAGCGTCGGCCATGACGCGCGTGATGACGGCGGTAGTCGTCGCTGCAAGCAGTTCGTTCTTGTTTGCCACGTGCCAGTAGATCGCGCCGCTACCGGTTGCCAGTCGAGATGCCAACGCGCGGAATGTCAGCGCGCTCTCGCCCTCGCTGTCGAGAATCTCGATCGCGGTCTCGACGATTCGCTCTTTCGACAGTGCATCCGTGCGTCGTTCGGTCCGCTGCGACTTTGAGTCCATCTGTCCATCTTGACAGATCTGGAACGTTGTTCCAAGATTGCTTATGGAACAACGTTCCAATCTCGCTGGAAGGAATCAAGACCATGACAGCACCAGTCACGATCATCGGTGCAGGCCTCGGCGGCCTCACCCTCGCGCGCGTCCTCCACCTCCACGGCATCCCCGCAACGATCTACGAGTCGGAGCCCTCCGCAGAAGCCCGCACGCAGGGAGGCCAGCTCGACATCCATGAAAACAACGGGCAACTCGCGCTCGCGGCGGCCGGCCTCACCGACCAGTTCCGCGCGATCATTCATGAGGGCGGTGCGGCTTCGCGGATACTCGACCAGCGCGGCACGGTACTGCTCGACGAACCGGACGACGGCACAGGCGGACGTCCCGAGGTACTTCGCGGAGATCTTCGCCGGATACTGCTCGACTCACTACCTGACTCGACAATCGAGTGGGGACGGAAAGTGTCCAGCGCCGTTTCTCTCGGCGACGGCCGACACGAACTCACCTTCGACGACGGCGCAACTGTCGCCACCGGGCTGCTCGTGGGGGCCGACGGCGCGTGGTCGAAAATACGACCGCTTCTGTCCGACAGTAAACCCGAGTACGTCGGCACCGTGTTCATCGAGACATACCTGCACGACGTTGACGAACGGCACCGCGCAACAGCCGACATAGTCGGCGACGGCGCTATGTATGCACTCGCACCAGGCCAGGGAATCACCGCGCACCGTGAGGCTGGCGGCGTCATTCATACGTACGTTCAACTGAACCGGCCCGCCGAGTGGATTGCGGGTATCGACTTCACCGACGCAGCCACATCGATTGCCCGCGTCGCGGCCGAATTCGACGGGTGGGCACCAGAACTCACCGCTCTGATCACCGCGGGTGAAACCGCGCCGATCTCGCGCCCGATCTATGCGCTCCCGAATGATCACGCATGGGACCGTGTTCCGGGCGTGACGCTCCTCGGTGACGCTGCGCACTTGATGGCGCCGTCCGGCGAGGGCGCGAATTTGGCAATGTTCGACGGCGCTGAACTCGGGAAGGCGATCGCAGTGCACCCGGACAACGTCGAAGTGGCACTCGCGGGCTACGAATCCGAGATGTTCTCCCGCAGCCAGTCGGAGGCCGCGGACGCAGACCTGATCCTGGAACTCTGCCTGGGCGACCACGCGCCGTATTCACTCGTCGAGTTCTTCACGGCAGCAGAGCCTGCTCATTCGTAACGCTTCTCGGCCATTGCATGTCACGCTTGTCAGACGTATCCGCACCGGGGACGCGATATCAACATCGAGGGATGGTCGCATGGCATACGACAAAGCACTGGCAGACCGGATCCGCGATGCACTAGCGGACGAGAACGATGTCACCGAGGTGAAGATGTTCGGCGGCCTGAGTTTCATGGTGAGCGAACAGTTGGCGGTCGCGGCGAACTCTCACGGCAACCTGTTGATTCGGTGCGCACCGGAACACGTCGACGAACTGCTGTTGCACAAGGGTGCGAACTGGCCTGACATGCGAGGAAAACCGATGAGCAAAGGTTGGATCGAGGTCGATCGCACGGGCACCAGTTCCACTGTGGAGTTCAACGCCTGGATCAAGGAAGCCCTGGATTTCGCGCATTCACCCTAACCACACGTCTGAAATAGAACACGTTCAACTTTGAGGCGTACACTTAATTTGAACACGTTCAAAAACAGGAGGCGTGATGAGTAATCGCGGGGCGCAGACGCGCGAAAAGCTGGTAGAAACCGCCTTGCGGCTTTTTCGCGACGATGGCTTCCAGTCGACCACGATGCGCCGGATCGCAAGCGAGGCCGGTGTCTCTCTCGGCAACGCCTATTACTACTTCGCCAGCAAGGACGAACTTGTTCTCGAGCTCTATCTGGTCGTCCAGCGCGCTCACCGCGATCAGGCGCTTCCGCTGCTACGCGAGGGTGGCTCGCTCGCCGAGAACCTGAGGATGGTTCTGCACTCCGGACTCGATGTCATGACGCCCTATCACGGCTTCGGCGGCGCATTCCTGCAAAGTGCGCTGCCAACCACCTCGAAATCCAGCCCGTTTTCCGCCGAGTCCGCCGATGCCCGAGCAATGGCGATCGACCTGATGCGCGAGGCTCTGACTGCCTCCCACCAGCGGACACCGTCGTCATTGGAGAATCAGCTCCCCACACTTCTGTGGCTCACCTACATGGGTGTGACGTTGCATTGGGTCACCGATTCTTCTCCCGGACAGCGCCGCACCCGCACACTGGTCGACGGCCTTGCCCCCGTCGTCGCGAAAGCGGTCAAACTCGCGCGGTTGCCAGTGGCCAGGAGCTTAGTCGGCGATGTCGCCACGCTGATAGCCAAAGCCACTGCGCGAGAAGAGGAGACAGTGCGATGAGCACCATGAACAACGTCGTCATTTGCGGTGCGTCGGGCTATATCGGCCAGTACCTTCGCTGCTCGCTGGAAACGAGCGGGATCAATGTGCGGACAATTGGGCGAGGCAACTCGTGCGATGGCGTGTGGTCCGATATGCAAAGCGTCGTGGATGTTCTGGACGGAGCTGATCTGGTTGTCAATCTCGCCGGACGCTCGGTGAGCTGTCGCTACAACAAGCACAATGCGGACGAGATCTTCTCATCTCGGGTGGAAACGACCGCACTGCTCGGTCGGGCGTTGGACCGAACACCACAGCCGCCGTCGCTCTGGATCAATGCCAGTACCGGCACGATCTATCGCGACGCCCATGACCGGCCGATGGATGAGAACACCGGCGAGCTGGGGTCGGGATTCTCCGTGGCCGTCGCGCGGGCCTGGGAACAAGCTCTGTTCGAGTCACCGACCCCCATTCGCAAGGTGGCACTTCGGATGTCGATCGTGCTCGGCGCCGGCGGCGGGACGATCAATCCGTTCATCAATCTGACCCGCCTAGGCTTCGGCGGAAGAATGGGCGACGGTCGGCAGATGTTCAGCTGGGTTCATGTCCACGATCTCGCGCGCTCCATCATTCACGTCTACGAGCACCCGGAAGTATCCGGCCCAGTCAACGTCGCCTCACCCGATGCAGTGACCAACAGCGTGCTGATGGATGAGGTGCGGACGTCCCTGGGTCGAGCACGCGGGTTGCCAACGCCCGACTGGATGCTGAAATTAGGCGCACGCGTCATACGCACCGAAGCCGAACTAGTTCTCAAGAGTCGCTGGGTCGCCCCGGGTGTTCTCTCCGACACCGGCTTCCAGTTCACATATCCGACTCTGACATCAGCGCTGAACCAGATAGTTCAGGAGACTCCGCGAGGCCTCCTTCCCGTTGCTTTGGGCTGACAGCTCGGGCAACTTCAATCGAATATCGCCGAATCGGTCACACCATAACGGCTGGTCTCTAGACTCCGAAAGAAGCTCGTCATGAGCAACAACGGTGTGAGAGAAAGTCGGTCCACCCAGTGACTATCGGGGTACATCAGCCGTATGAGCAGCAGCCGTTCGGGATGGGACCGCGGGCACCCCAGATGCCGGTGCCTGCTCATTTCAGGCCGAATCTGATCGCGGCAGCGCTCTCGTGCGCCGGCATCATCATCGGCAGCATCGGTCCGTGGACGTCGTTCCTCGCATCGGAACGGACCGGAATCAGCGAATGCGGCGTGATCACGCTGGTCCTCGGAATCGGTGCGGCTTTTGCGTTGACCCCGCTTCTGTGGAGGGGCGTCACCCCGGAGGTGAAAAACCACTACATCGGCCCCCTGGTGGGAATCGCAGTGCTGATCGTTGCTGTCGGCAACGCCGCCTGCATCCTTCAACGCGGTACCGAGATCGCGGGAAGAATCATCGGACCGTCGGTCGGATGGGGACTCTGGCTGGTCATGATCTCCGGGATGGTCCTGTCCGTCACGTCATCGACTGTCGCGCATGTGATCCGAGTTCAAGCGAGCGACGAATTCCCGACAATGCCATCTTGAGCATCATCAGCAGATGAGATTCTCCGGCACACGCAAATCCTCGTGCTCGTACAGTGCACGAACGGCGACAGGATTATCACCGGCGCACACTTCTGCAATCTCGTCGAGCAGCAGGTCGTACTCCGCTCCGGTCTTTCCGTCGTAGGCATCGGTCATGCGACCCCACTCATCCCACGGCAGCATTTCGATTTTGTTCATCGCGGCGAGATCCTTCACGGCGTTGCCGCGAATTTCGGCCGGCCCCCAGTTTTGGGTTCCGTAAACCCCGAACTGGGACGCGTCGATCTCGCCGCGCCGATAAGCAACCCAGGCCTCGCCGCCACTGAGAAACTCGCCAGGCCGAAGGTCATCCGCGTGCGAAAGCACCTTCTGCCCGAGAATCTCCGAGTCGATCCGAATCCACCGCTCCCTGCCCTCGTCCCGATACTCGGTAATCCAATGGTCGACGCCCTGACCCGACTGGAAGTACGTCGCGAAACCACAGCGGACACGAGCGGCAATACCGCGGTGACGCAGCAACGCACAACTCATCACGGCAAAATGCCGACAGGTCCCGACGACGCGTTTGCCTGGTTCCCGGGCAATGGTCACCGGAGCCGGATCGAGTGCGAGTAACCGCTCGAACAGAACGCTCGCCGGGCGGATCTGATTTTCGTCGAATCGATCGCCAGACAGATTCAGAGACTGCGCATCGCTGGGCTGGATCACCAAGTGAGGAACTGCTCGGCAAATGCCCGTCGGATCGGCGGGAAGCGGATCCAGCGTGAGCAAATCGACCCCGCCAACACCGGTCAACGGTCCGGGCGATGTGTAGTCGATGACTGCATTCATGAGGCCGAATCCTATTGGGTTGAGCGGACCGTGCGTTGACGTGCGGAATCGGCGCCGATCAACAGAGTGATCACGGCAAGCACACCGAAGCCCGCCGTCAGTGTTGCGACGGCCGCCACGCCCGCAACGATCAGCGGACCACCCGCGTCGCCGAGTTCGCGGCCCAATTCGGCTGCACCCATCGTCTGACCCATCCGTTCCTCGGGCGTCGATGCAGCGAGTGCGGCAAACCCCAAGGGCGTGATGATGCCGGTGCCGATGCCGACGGCAATTGCCGCGGTGAGAATTCCGACCAACCCCGGAATCATGGCAAGCGCAAGACCGGCAGCCGTGACAACCAATCCGCAGGCCACACCGCGCTGCACCGTGATTTTTCCGGCGTCGAGCGCACGTCCTGTTCGTGGTTGAGCAAATGCCGCACACAACGCCAGTACTGATACGGCCGCACCAGTCGCTATCGGCCCAAGTCCGGCGTCAACGCCGACAACCGGGAGAAACCCCACGCCTACCGACAATGCGGCGGTCGACGCCGCGAGAGCTGCGGTGGGACCGAGGAACTGACGATCGCTCAGGCGTCGAGCCAGATCGACGACGGTTTGCCGTGTCCGAGGTAGCGGCGGAAGTGTCGGCACCGAGACCCGCGCCCAGATGGCGACAACCAGAGCCAGAACGGTCATGACTGCAAACAGAAGTGTGAGACCGCCGACCCAGACGATCACGCCTCCGAGCAATGGGCCCAGTGTGTAGCCGAGGCTCTTGTAGAACCCGTAGGTTCCGAATGCACTGCCGTGTTTGCCTTTTCGAGTCAATCTGGCGACTGACGAACTTGCTGCCGGCGAGAATGCCGATGCTGCCGCGCCTTGACCCAAGCGCGCCAACCACAACCAATCCGTATCTGCGACAAGAACAAACAGCAACGACGCTGCGGCAAATGCGACGAGCCCACCGAGCAGAACCGGCTTGGCACCGATCCGGTCCGCGAGCGTACCGAACACGGGTTTGAGCAGGACTTCGGCTCCGTCGTACAGAGCCAGCAGCAGACCCAGATAGAGCAGAGAACTCGCAAGATCGTCGAGATCGAACACAAGGTTCGCGGCAACGGCATGGGCTCCGAACGCAGTCGTGAATCCGGCCGCGTACAGCGGCCACATCTGCCATCGCGCCCCTTCGACCTGTTCCTTGTTGTCACTCATGACCGATCCCGTTGTCATTACCGTCGGGAGAATGCAGTGCGTTGATCACTCGCTCCGAGTAGTCCTCGAACCGCAGGGTGCACTGTTGGAGCGCCGCGGTCGCGCTTGCGGCATTGCTCGCGCCAAATACGTCGCGCGCCTTCAAGTCTCGATGCCAACGACGAAGCCTGTCCAGGCTCTGCTCTTCTTCCTCGAGTTCTGCGAGTGTGAATTTCTTGATCCGGATCTCCTTGTCGAGCTCGTCCTCGTATTTTGCGCAGTCCGACAGGAATTCGCCCCAGTCTTCCTCGCGAGCCGCGGTGAACATGGCGGCGAATCGCGAGTTGTCTTCGTCGCTCGCACCCGTTGCGTTGAGGAAGACGATCTCACCGGATGCGCGGTCTACAAGTTCTTTTGCACGGTCGACACCGGCAGTGAATGCCGGCACGTTGGGCACGGCCCAGGTGCCTTGACCGATCGACAACGCTCCTACTTTGCGAAGTTCTCGCCACACTGCCACGCGATGACGCGTCGGCTCGGCAGCAATCTTGATCAGGATTATCCGCCAACTCACGGATGATTCGATGTTCACATTGAAAAATGTATCACTGGTTACATTCGTATGCGTGAAGGCTGTTTCTGGAGGCCTAATCGCTCACATATCGCTCTCCCCTATCTCACGGCGGCGTAACTCTGTGTCGACCAGATCCGCGGCGTCTTTGAGCCCTAGTCCACGATGCTGCTCTCGTAGCATTTTGATGGCGGAGATCCGCTGCGTGTGCGATGACACTGCGGACTGCACGTCGGCAACCGGAATGTCGGCGGGATCGATCGAGCCGGCAAGACTGCTCTGCGTGGGAGTGTTCCGATTGCGCCAATGTCGAATCGCAAAAACGACCGACCCGACAGCAGCGACCACCCAGATCCCGAATACAACACAATCCCACGCTGAGGGTGACGACGTCACCGCTCCGACTTGGGAGGGGCCGATCACGACAATCAGCAAGACCGACGCCACTGTGAAATACCACCGGTCCAGCCGTTCACTTTCGTACCATCGCACCGCCATCTGCCGATAGTGGCACAACACTCGGATGCGCGAAGTAAACAGCCACGGATCGATTCGAGCCGGCATTGGAACAGTAGATACTTGGAGCATGCGCGCGCGAACGAATGCCATAGCAATGATTGACGGCCAGTTGTCGCTCGTCGATGCCGGAACCGTTGAGGGACATCGCCAGTTCGTCCAGTACCAAGATGGCATTGTCCGACTATTAGACGACCAACTCGAAGAGATTGCAGCACACGAGCTTGAAGCATCCCGTGTGCTGGCCGCACGTGGGCTCGAACATCTTGCGGTATCTGACGGCTCGAACCTGCTGATCCTCGGCGCAGCCCCCGGTACAGTCGCAGCCACCGGTACACCCGAAGCCGCAGTGACAGTCGCGGATGTGAACTGCGACGCAGCAGCTTTTGTCGGTGACCTCCTGATCGCCACCGCACCAGCGGCGGAAACGCACCGCGTTCTTCTCATCAACCCGGCCACTGGTGACGTAGTGGACGAGGCCACCATTGACGCCGACGGCGCGACTGCCTTCATCATTCCGCACCCGACTGAACTCGTTGTCGTGATCGAGTTTCCGATGGGTCAGGATGGCTGTGTTGCGCAACGGGTCGAGGTCATCAGCGGGTCTCTTCGGGTCGATGAAATCCTCTGCGGGCAAGACCCCGTGATCGCCGGCTTCAATCCGTCCGGCACCCGGTTGCTCGTCACTCCGTACCCAGATGATCCCGAAACGGCGCGCGTTTTGGCATGGCCCTCGATGGACGAAATCGGTCGGCTCTCAGCAGATGACCTGGTCACCGAGATCGGCATCGGTCTAGCGGCGTGCTGGATCAATGAGGAACGAATTGCTATCTATGCCATGGAAGATTCTCTCGTAGTGACGAACGAGAGCCTCGGTGAGCCAGTGCGCGCCCGTTTGCTGCTCGACTTCCGTGACGAGGGCGACCTCGAGACGCTGGTTTCCCTCGATGCAGGACGCGTAGCAGCAGGGGTGTGGACTCCGGAAGGCCGCTTCACGTTGATATTCGAAATATAGGAGTTCGATCGAACATGCCAACCGAAACGCTACTGTCGATGCATGACGAGGCATTCGGCAACGCGCTGGCTATGCATGGCAATGCTGGTCACAGCGTGTGCAACTGGATGCGGAACACCGTCGGAACCATCTCCGGACAAGGTTGAAATCGGGACGGCCTACAGCTACAAGATGTACACACATTGCGGTGCGCGAGAAGCCAAGTTCGCAGGAAAGTACTGGGAAGCAATCAGTTCTGATGCCCGGCAGAACAACTCCCCCTCCGGCTGGGATGATCCGTATCAGAAGGGCACGATGACCCAATTATCGGAAACCTCCGCTGTTTTCGAAGCCGATGGAAAAGAGAAGCGCTATCGAGTACGACCGGAAGCCACAACGTTTCAGCAAGTCTGTTCCTGATATGAACGCAGCATGTCCCCACGCCTAGGGTGGATCGGCGATCCGTCGCCCGATAGCGCGACATGGCTCGCGCCCTACCCCTATCCTTATGCAGAACCGAGTGATCACTGGATGGCGGACCGCTTCCCGCATGTTCTACGGATCCTGCACCCGGCCTATCTCGATTACGACCGCGAACCTCGGGCCGTGACATGGGCGCAGATCGCCGCTGCTGTCGGCACGAAGATAGTGGCCGGAACGCATTTTTCCGAGATCGTCGGGGCGTGGTTTCCCGATAGCACCACGCCCCCGGATCCGAATGCCACAATCGACGGCATCTTCGATACCTCGCCGGAAATGGGATCACTACCACCGGAACTCGTCGATATCGTGTACGAGCATTTCGACGACGCACACGCGGGACTCTTCTGGGCCGGATGGGGCGGGTTCCTCGACGAACCCATCCGAGGTTGTGCGCGAGTCTCGGAAAGCCCACACGGTCTGGACTACCAGGTAGTCACGACAACCCGGTCCCCCGCACAGCCCGCAACCCGGATGCGCACTCCGAACTTCTGGTGGCCCGCGAACCAAACCTGGTGCGCTGCAACCGGGATCGAGGACGTGGTCACGATTGTCGTGTCCGCCGATCTCGCCCGCCTCGAATCCGTCCACGTGAATCCAGCTCTCGAGACACAGTTGTACTCACACTGACAAAACCCGCACCATTGCGTCTGCCAACCACTGTGGCGCACAGTGAAGTAGTGGAGAATTCACAGCATCGGCACGGGGAGCATCCGGAACGCACACCGGCTTACGGCGTCGTGATGATCATTGTGGCTCTAGGTGCAGCAACTACCGTGAGTTTTGTCGGCCCGGCGTGGTTGCGGATTGTGGTGTACATCCTGGCGGTCGTTGCGATCGCCGTCGGGTTCGTTTTTACGCTGCGAGACTACTCGACCTGAGATTCTTCACTGGTACACAAGAAGCCGCCCATACGGAACTGCTCCCCGGAAGCTGGAACTGATTCTTTTCAGTCCCAATTTCGGGGAGCAGTTCACGCAGAGGCAGACCCATCGCACCGTCTGGCGCAGATCGAAAACCGCCGCCGGTCAGCTGTTACGCGGCGCTACCGAGGCTCGCCGAGTCAAAGCTACCGAGCCCGGTGCTACCGAGGCCGCTGCTCCCGACGCCGCCCAAGGCAAGCGCATTGCTGCTGCCCGCACTGAAGAGCTGGACAATGATGTTGATGACAACGGGGTCGCCGGTAAGCGGAATTGTGGGCACAGGAAGACCTGCTTTCTGGTTCGCGAGTGGATAAAGATGTGCGGGCGAGACGGTGAGGTCTGTCAAGATCCGCCGACGCTACTGAATTCAATACTTCCGGCGCTGCCGAACGAGACGATAGGGCCGGCGCTGCCGAGACCGAGTGCGCTTGCGAGAGAGCCGAAGTCGATGACCAGGCTGCCCTGGGTGTACGGCGAGTTGATCACGATAATTCCTGTCTGCGACGTTGCGGTCCGAGCGAGTGGGGCAATCAGGGCGTGGTTGCCGGGGGGACTTCGCCCCCACCCCCGACCGGTGCGTTATTGGTGAAGAGGAAGCTGCTGCCCGCGTTGAACATCTGCAGGAC
This sequence comes from Rhodococcus sp. KBS0724, assembly GCF_005938745.2. Lineage (NCBI taxonomy): Bacteria > Bacillati > Actinomycetota > Actinomycetes > Mycobacteriales > Nocardiaceae > Rhodococcus > Rhodococcus sp. KBS0724. The sequence goes on along the minus strand of NZ_VCBX02000001.1, from coordinate 3,171,723 downwards.
GGTGTTCATGACGACGGCCAAAGCGCCGGTTGTTGGTGCGGCGATCATGGATTTGCTCCTGGTCTAAGCGGGGCGGCGGTGTGGTCGCCCCCTCAGATAGTGGGGGCGAGAGCCGTGCCCCTGCGCGAAGTTTCGCGCAGGGGCACGAATGCGCCCCTAGGCGACGCCGCCACCATTCGTCGAGCCGGTGCCGGTGCTGCCCGCATTGAACAGCTGCAGGATGGTGTCGAAGAAGGCACCGAGCAAAGCGTTTTCCTGGCCGTTGATCATGTCTTTCCCCTTTTTCGTTACTGGTCTGCGCGGTGATTCGCGCCACATTTTTATAACTTGTTTCTCAACCGAAAGGTGGAGTCCAACCGTGAAAAGTGGATTGTTACTAGTGAGTTATGTGAGTTTTCACAGTTTCACTGGACGGACGTCCACATCGGTGCTGACGAAGGTCAGTGCGATCATCGCGGCGCGCAGTTTGAGCAGCTCAGAGGGCAAAGTCGGGTCCAATCCGGTCAGTTGTGCGATGCGTTTGATCCGGTTGTCGACAGTGTTTGTGTGCAGGCCCAACGCCGACGCGGTGCGCTGCCGGTGTTGGTCGTTCGCCAGGTGCACGGACAGCGTTTGCAACAGTTCAGGGTTGTTGTCCAGTGGCCTGAGTAGGTCGATCAGGCTGTCACGGCCAGGGCCGCTCCGGGTCAGCTGATACTCGAGCGCGAGGTCCTCCATCCGGTACGACTGCGCGGGTAGCCCCAACCTCCGGACGAGGTGGACCAACTCGCGAGTGCTCCGCTGGGCCGCGGCGAGATCCTCGAGTGCGGCATTCTCGCCGACAGCTGTGATCTCCACCCCGATTTTGGCCTGCGCCTGGCGTACGACTTCAGACACCAACCCCCAATGAGGTGTGCCCTCGATCAGAACAAGGCCGCGTTGCGGCGCAGGGGCTTCGAGCAACTTCGCCCCGAAGTGGGCAGCGACCTTCGCTTGTGCCGCGGCCAGATCACGGTAGGCCTGCAGACGCTGATGCGCGCCGTCCCGGGCTCCTGGCCGAGGCTTCGGCAGGTTCACGAGGAGCCGCAGGACGAGATAGCGGGGTGCGAGCTCGATGCCCATCTGCAACGCGATCTCGGTGGGATCGCCACCGTCCAGCATCGCCTTCACGAGGGCGCCGGCAGAGCTTTCCTCGAGCTGCGCGCCGGCCGGGATCGCGGCCAGATAGCTGACCGAGACAAACGAGTGAAGCCGCTGCGCGGCTGTGAAAATGAGTTGGTTGAGCTCCTTGAGGTTGGCGGCATCCTCGGCATCCGCCCTGCTGAGGATGCGGTTACGGATGACACTGATGCCCTCGTCTGTCAGTGCCAGGATGGCACTGAGCGGGACGCCTTTATGGGCCTGCCGAACTGTCAGCGTGTGAATACTGTCCAGGTCGCGGTCAGTGGGGAGTTTCCTGTGGTCCATGAGCTGGATCGCGAGTTGCAATCCCTGCGCCGTCACCGCAACCATGTCTTCCTGCACGGATTGCATGTTGAAGGCTTTGAAGGTCGGGCTGGCGTGGGAGAAGTCCTTCACAAGTTCGGCCGCTATCGGCACGAAGTCGCGAACCGCAGTGGAGGCGGGTTCGCCTCCCAGCATGAGTGGCCCAGGGGTGTTCAACAGCGCAGTGGACATCGTAGACAAGCCTCCTCGAGACAACAGTGTCGCGCGGCGCAAGCGCCGGCGGCTCGGCGCGTTACGGCACGCGAAAACCGCCGCGGTGAACGAATCTCGTGAGAGATCCACCGCTTGCGTCTGCCGTCCCGATTACGCCAGGCGTTGTGATGTCTACCACATGAACAGTCGTCCAATTGCTGAATGCGGCAATTCGGATTCCTGGATGCGTCAAGACAAAATTCACGCCGCCTGGCGACACTGAGAAACCCTCAGCGTGGGCAAAACGACCGCTACTTAGCCGCTGTTGCGCAAGGCGGTCGCCAAACCGTTCATGGTCAGCTGAATGCCTCGTCTGACCTGGTCACTCTCGTCACCTGATCGGTAGCGCCTGATCAACTCGACCTGCAGGTGATTGAGTGGTTCGAGGTACGGGAAGCGGTTGTGGACGGAACGCTCCAGGCCTGAGTTGTCGGCGAACAAATCGTCGTAGCCCGTGATCGCCTTGTACATCCGAACAGTTCGGGCATGCTCGTCCGTGATCATTCCGAAGACCCGATCACGCAGTTCGACGTCGGGAACCAGCTCGGCATAGCGGGCCGCCAAGCCCATGTCGGATTTCGACATCACCATCGCCATGTTCGAGAGCACCGTACGGAAGAACGGCCACTTCTCGTACAAACTGGTCAGCGTTGCCGCACGCTCGGGGTTGCCGTCGATCCACCGCTCGAACGCCGCGCCGGTGCCGTACCACCCGGGCAGCATGACGCGTGACTGACTCCAGGACAATACCCACGGAATTGCGCGCAGATCGGAGATCGCCTTGGTCTGCTTGCGTGACGCGGGCCGACTACCGATGTTGAGTGCACCGATTTCTGCAACCGGGGTCGACGCCTCGAAGTACTGAACGAATCCTGGTGTGTCATGGACCAATTCGCTGTAGGCAGTACGAGCCAGGGCCGCAAGCTCATCCAGAACGGTGTACGCGGCCTCTGCGTCGTTGCCGAGTCCTTCGACGTCGAGCAACGTCGACTCCAATGTCGCTGCTATGAGCGTCTCGAGGTTGCGATGAGCCAACCGCGGTTCGGCGTACTTCGCTGCGATCACCTCGCCCTGCTCGGTAATCCTCAGCGAACCTTCGACAGCTCCGGGAGGTTGCGCGAGAATTGCCTCGTAGCTGGGTCCACCGCCACGCCCGACGGTTCCGCCGCGACCGTGGAAGAGCCGCAACCGGATTCCACTCTTCCGCGCAGCGTCAACCAGATCGAGTTCTGCGCGGTACAGCGCCCAGTTGGCAGCCAGGTATCCGCCGTCCTTGTTGGAATCCGAATACCCGAGCATCACCTCTTGGCTGTTGCCCCTCGACGTGACAATTGCGCGGTAGATCGGAATATCGAGCGTGGCCAGCAGTGTGGCGGCGCCGCCCTGCAAGTCCTCGATCGTCTCGAACAAGGGAACAATGCCGATTGGGCATGACGGATCGCCGCCGACACCCGGATCGAGAACCCCCACCTCTTTGAGCAGGACCGCAGCCTCGAGCATGTCGCTCACCGAGCTGCACATGCTGATGATGTAGTTGGGAACGGCACCTGCGCCCAGAACCCGAATCGCCTTGGCACCGGCGTGCATGATCGCCAGTTCTTTTGTCGTCAGTTCGGAAAACTCTGCGTCCGGCGACGTCAACGGCCGACGGGTGGTCAGTTCGGCAGAGAGCACGTCCACTCGCTCCGATTCCGACAAAGACGAGTAATCCGGGTGAACACCCGACCACGCCAACAACTCGGCTACGACGCTCTCATGAACTTCCGAGTTCTGCCGCATATCCAGCCCCGAAAGGTGAAAACCGAACACCTCCACTGCTTCTCGCAGACGCTCCAGTCGATCGTCGGCAATCACCGCGTCACCGTTGCGACGCAGCGATGTGTCGATGACGGCTAGATCGTGCTGAAGTTCCGCGGGTTCGACGTATGCCTCGAGGCCGGAGTCGACGCCGTGCGCCGGCAACTCCCCCAGGACGGAAAGGCCGGTGGCGGTGAGTCGTCCACGGATTCCCCGGACGGCTCGACGGTAGGGTTCGTCCGCCCGGAACACCGAATCGTCCCCCGAGGTCGATGCCAGAAGATCCAATTCCGGTGTCACCGTGACCAGTCGCGCCGACATCGACAGCTCACGCTCGAGATGTTCGAGTTCGGCGAGGTGATGCTCGATCGCGGTGGCGGCAGCGCGCGTCGTCGCACGTTGCACGATCTCCCCCGTCACATATGGATTACCGTCGCGGTCGCCACCGATCCAGGAACCCGGACGCAAGATCGGCTCACGCAGGAGATCTGCGTCGGGCCATCTGCTTCGAAGTGCCTTGCGCACTTCGGCATTGATCTTGGGAATGACCTCGAACAGGGCTGCGTCGTAGTAGCGCAATCCCACTTCGATCTCATCCTGAATGCGTAGGCGCGAGAGCCGGATCAGCGCGGTCTGCCAGAGAGTGAGAATCTGTCGACGCAAATCCAGGTCGACGTCCGCGGTTTCGCCGACGCTCAGGGCTGTGCGCTCGCGGTAGCGCATCAGTTCGGTGATGCGGGACTGAGTTTCGAACACTGTCCGTCGACGCGTTTCCGTCGGATGAGCAGTGATGACGGGTGAGACGAGGGCGCCGCGCAGTGCTTCTTCGACGGTCGCTGAAGTGATGTCGGCACCGTCGAGTTTGCTGTAGGTGGCTGCCAGAGTGCTGTCACGCGGCGGTTCGCCGGCATTGATGTGAATGGCGCGCCGACGCTCACGGTGGATGTCCTCGGCCAGATTGGCGAGCAGGGCGAAGTGGCTGAACGCCCGGATCACCGGGATGGCGTCGGCGGTGCTGACGCCTGCGAACAACGACACCAGTTCGGCGCGGTCAATTTCCGACCGGCGCACTCGGAACGACTCCACCCGGGCGCGTTCGACAAGATCGAATACGGTGTCGCCGGCTTGTTCGCGAACAATCTGCCCAAGTATCCCGCCGAGAAGCCGAATGTCTTCACGCAATGGCTCGGTGGCCTCGCGTGGCGTTTCACGATGCTGATTCGAAACAAATTCGGTCATTGTTCAATTATCAACGGAAACCGAGAACCCCGCTCGATGGCGGGGTTCCGGGTGAAAGACGTGACGGGTGGCGATCAGGCGAACTTGATCTCCAAGCCGATGCCGATGATCGAGATGACCCAGATCAGAGCGGTGAAGACAGTCAATCTGTCGAGGTTCTTCTCGACCACTGTCGATCCGGACAGGCTGGACTGGACACCGCCACCGAACAGGCTCGACAGGCCGCCGCCCTTGGCGCGATGCAACAGCACCAGCAGAATCAAGAGCAAGCTGGTGATGACCAGCAGGATATCCAAGAACAGTTCCATGTCTGTCTACGGCCACCAATCCAATAGGGACAACTACAACCGATAACACCATACAGGCGATCACAGCTAACTCGACCACATACCCGTGCGACAAGATGTCTCGTTCGGTGGTACCGATCACAACTCCGAGTTTCCGGCCCGCTAGTTTCGAAGTGACGCGACATCACCTTCGGAAGGCTTGTTCTGATGCACACCGACACCACCGGTCCCACAACACACGAGAGCACTCCGCGTCTCGAATCCGTCCACAACTTCCGAGACGTCGCCGGAAACGGATACATGACTTCGAGCGGGACCACCATGCGGCGCGGTGTCTTCTACCGTGCCAACGTCCTCACCCCCACTGTTGCGGACCTGGCTGTCGTCGAATCATTGGGTTTGACTGCCGTCTACGACGTTCGCTCCGAAGCCGAGGCCGCCGAAACCCCCGACACCATTCTCTCCGTCGCGAAGTACACGCACATCCCGATTCTTCCGGGAACAATTCAGAACGCAGCTCTGGCGATCCGCACCGTCGACTCTGCGCAGGAGTTCATGCGAGAACTCAATCGCAGTTTTGTGACCGACGACGCGACGCGCGCCGGGTTCTCCCAGTTGCTTACCGCGCTCGCGACAACACCGGGACCCCAGTTGTTCCACTGCACCGCCGGAAAGGACCGCACGGGTTGGGCGGCCGCATTGCTGCAGACGCTTGCAGGCGTGCCGCAGGAAACCATCGTCGACGACTACCTGCTCACCAACACCTACTCCGCGGCCTACGTCGATGCGGCTGCCGAGCGTATTGCTCGAACGGCAGTGATCGGTCGGGCCGACGTGGTTCGTGTCATGTTGACTGTCGAGGAAAGTTACCTCGGTGCGGCCTTCGAGCAGGTTGACGCCAGCTTCTCCTCGATCGAGAACTATCTACACGCCGGACTCGGTCTCAGCACCGACACCATCGACGCTCTCGGATCGAAACTGATCGCCTGACACATGCAGAAAACTGTGGGCGCCTAACCATTTCGGTTACGCGCCCACAGTTCGTTTCAGATCACACGCTAGCTGGGAAGCGGCCCGCCGGCTGCAATCGCAGACAACGTGGCGAACTCGTCCGCCTTGAGCGAAGCCCCACCGACAAGAGCGCCGTCGACGTCGGCCTGGCCGACAATCTCTCCGACATTCTTGGAGCTGACGCTACCGCCGTACAGAACACGTACGCCTGCAGCTACGTCTGCGTCGGCAAGCTCGGCGATGGTGCCGCGAACCGCTGCGCACACTTCCTGAGCGTCCTCGGCAGAAGCGACACGGCCGGTACCGATGGCCCAGACAGGCTCGTACGCGATGACGATCTTGGAGATCTCCTCCGCGCTCAGGCCAGCCAACGAACCCTTGAGCTGTTCCACGTTGTACGCGACATGGTCGCCCGCTTCGCGGATCTCGAGGCCTTCACCGATGCACACAATCGGTGTCAGGTCGTTCTTCAGAGCAGCCTTGGTCTTGGCGAGGACAAGCTCGTTGGTCTCACCGTGCAGGGTGCGACGCTCCGAGTGCCCGACCACGACGTAGGTGCATCCGAGCTTGGCCAGCATGGAGCCGCTGATCTCGCCGGTGAATGCGCCGCTGTCCTGAGCGGAGACGTCCTGCGCGCCGTACGTGAGCAGGAGCTTGTCGCCCTCGATCAGCGTCTGGACGCTACGGATGTCGGTGAACGGCGGGATAACCGTGACGTCCACTTTGTCGAAGTACTTCGCGGGCAAGGAGAAGGCGATCTTCTGCACCAGGGCGATAGCCTCGAGGTGGTTCAGATTCATCTTCCAGTTGCCGGCGATCAACGGCTTACGTGCCATGTCGGATCAGCCTTCCAGTACTGCGATGCCGGGAAGCTCTTTGCCCTCGAGGTATTCGAGGGAAGCGCCGCCGCCGGTGGAAATGTGCGAGAAGCCTTCGTCCGGGATTCCGAGCTGACGGACAGCCGCAGCTGAGTCGCCGCCGCCGACAACGCTGAACGCGCCCTTGGCGGTTGCTTCGACGATTGCCTCGGCAACACCACGGGTGCCTGCCTCGAACTTCGGGAACTCGAACACGCCCATCGGGCCGTTCCAGAACACCGTCTTGGCTCCGGTCAGGATCGCGGCGAAGCGCTTGACCGACTCCGGTCCGATGTCCAGACCCATCCAGCCGTCGGGAATCTTGTCGAAGGGCACGATCTTCGACTCGGCATCAGCCGAGAAGGAGTCCGCGACAACAACATCCTGAGGGATGTGGATGACGTCTGCGTACCGGTCGAGGAGACCCTTGCAGGTCTCGATCATGGACTCTTCGCACAGCGAATTGCCCACGGACACACCCTGAGCCGCGAGGAACGTGTAGAACATTCCGCCGCCGATCACCAGTGTGTCGACCTTGGGGGCGAGCGCCTCGATGACAGCCAGCTTGTCCGAAACCTTGGAGCCACCGAGCACCACCGCGTACGGACGCGCTGCGTCCTGCGTGAGCTTGGCGAGCACCTCGACCTCGGCGCCGACCAGGTAACCCGCGTAGTGCGGGAGCAGCTTCGCGACGTCGAAGACCGACGCCTGCTTGCGGTGAACAACACCGAATCCGTCGGAGACGAATGCGCCGTCGTCACCGACCAGCTCGACGAGAGCCTTGGCGAGCTTGACCCGCTCGGCTTCGTCCTTGCTGGTCTCGCGAGGGTCGAAACGGATGTTCTCGAGCATCAGGACGTCACCGTCGGTGAGTCCTTCGGAACGAGCCAGCGCGTCCTGTCCCACGACGTCACCGGCGAGTTGCACGTTGCGACCGAGGATTTCGGCCAGCTTCGCGGCAACCGGTGCGAGGGAGAACTTGGGGTCGGGCTGACCGTCGGGGCGCCCGAGGTGCGCGGTCACGATGACCTTCGCTCCACCCTCGGCAAGTGCCCGCAAGGTGGGAGCGGACGCGACGATGCGGCCCGGGTCCGTGATTTCTCCGCCATCCAACGGGACGTTGAGGTCGGACCGCACCAGTACGGTGCGCCCCTCGACCCCAGCGTCCAGCAGATCCTTCAGCGTCTGAACTGCCACTGTTATCGAAACTCCGCTCAGAGTGACTTGGCGACGAGGCCGATGAGGTCGGCGAGGCGGTTGGAGTAGCCCCACTCGTTGTCGTACCAGGAAACGATCTTGACCTGGTCGTCGATGACCTTCGTCAGACCCGAGTCGAAGATCGACGAGTGCGGGTCGGTGACGATGTCCGACGAGACGATCGGTGCATCGGTGTACTTGAGGATGCCCTTGAGGGGGCCCTCGGCTGCAGCCTTCATCGCGGCGTTGATCTCGTCGGCGGTAGCCGACTTCTTCAGGTTCGCGGTGAGGTCGGTGACGGAACCCGTGGGGATCGGCACGCGCAGCGCGTATCCGTCGAGCTTGCCGAGCAGCTGCGGGAGAACCAGGCCGATTGCCTTGGCTGCACCCGTGCCGGTCGGAACGATGTTGAGAGCGGCTGCGCGGGCGCGACGGAGGTCGCTGTGCGGAGCATCCTGAAGGTTCTGATCCTGCGTGTACGCGTGGATCGTGGTCATCAGGCCCTTGACGATGCCGAACTCGTCATCGAGAACCTTGGCGATGGGGCCGAGGCAGTTGGTGGTGCACGACGCGTTGGAGATGATGTTCTGGCTGCCGTCGTACTTGTCGTCGTTGACGCCCATGACGATGGTGATGTCTTCACCCTTGGCCGGAGCCGAGATGATGACCTTCTTCGCGCCGGCTTCGAGGTGTCCCTTGGCCTTGGCAGCGTCGGTGAAGATGCCGGTGGACTCGACGACGACGTCGACGCCCAGCTCGCCCCAGGGAAGCTCGTTCAAGGGGCCGCGGTGCGCGAGGGCCTTGATGCGCTGATCGCCGACGACGATCGTGTCGTCACCGTCGAGCGACACGTCGTACGGCAAACGGCCGAGGATGGAGTCGTACTTCAGCAGGTGAGCGAGTGTCGCGTTGTCGGTCAGGTCGTTGACCGCCACGATCTCGATATCGGTGGTTCCGAGCGCCTTCTGCGCATCCACCGCCCTGAAGAAGTTACGTCCGATACGGCCGAAACCGTTTACGCCAACCCGGACAGTCACAATTCGCTCCTTAGACCATGATTCTGGTGTGCAACTTGACCCACGCATGTTCCGAATCCGTGTGTGCACGACGCGGACGTGGGGTTCATCGGTCGATGTGACCCTTACCCTAATGTGCTTGGCTCCAGAGTGCGCAGCCCACCCTGAAGACCCCGCTGGCGAGGGACCATCATCCCTCTTCGAGTAGCTCCGAGTTGACTGCGGATTCCGTGTCTGGAATGCCAGTTTCCTTCGCCTTGCGATCGGCCATCGACAGGAGACGCCGGATACGTCCCGCGACAGCGTCCTTCGTCATCGGCGGGTCGGCCAGCTGTCCCAGCTCCTCGAGCGACGCCTGGCGATGTTCGACGCGCAGGGCACCAGCAGCTGCCAAATGATCCGGAACGTCCTCACCGAGGATCTCCAGGGCCCGTTCGACACGCGCAGCAGCCGCCACCGCAGCCCGGGCCGAGCGTCGCAGATTGGCGTCGTCGAAGTTCGCGAGGCGGTTGGCTGTTGCCCGCACTTCGCGGCGCATCCGACGCTCTTCCCAGACGAGCCGAGTGTCCTGAGCGCCCATCCGAGTCAGGAGGTCGCCGATCGCCTCACCGTCGCGGATCACGACACGATCTGTTCCGCGAACTTCGCGAGCCTTCGCCGAGATACCCAGGCGCCGAGCAGCACCGACCAGCGCAAGTGCCGCTTCGGGTCCCGGGCAACTCACTTCGAGCGCCGAGGACCGGCCGGGCTCGGTCAGGGAACCATGCGCGAGAAACGCTCCGCGCCAAGCTGCTTCGGCGTCGCCGACGCTTCCGCCGACAACCTGAGCGGGCAAGCCACGGACCGGCCGGCCACGCAGGTCGAGTAGTCCGGTCTGGCGGGCGAGGGCTTCACCTTCCTTGGCAACACGCACGATGTATCGAGCTGATTTGCGGAGCCCACCGGCGCTCAACACGTGGACGTCGGCGCTGTACGTGAAGAGATCGAAGATCTCGCGGCGAAGTCGGCGTGCGGTGGAACCCAGGTCCACCTCGGCCTCCACGACAACCCGGCCGCCGACGATGTGGAGTCCACCGGCAAATCGGAGTAGTGCGGAGACCTCAGCCTTTCGGCAGCTGACCTGAGTCACCACTAACCGGCTCAGTTCGTCCTTGACCTCCGCTGTCATTGCCACGAAGTGTTCTCCCTCTGTTCTGCTGCTGAATGATCGGTGCCGACCCCGCTGGCGGGTTCGAGAGCGCTTGTCCGCCCGGCCAGTTGGACGAGGACCTCGGCGAGTTTCACCGGATCGTGGATATGTGCCGACCCCGCTGCGGTGTCGGCGACATCCGCATATCGGACTTCGGCCTGGAATTGTTGCGCCGCCCGCGCCAGATGTTCACGTTCGCGCCCCGGCGGAACCGACGCGGAATCGACGACGACGTAATCGACCCGGAAATCGGGCACATGCTGGGAGAGTACGTGCAGATGACGCTCGGCCGAGAATCCGGCGGTCTCCCCTGGTTCCGGGGCGAGATTGAGAACGAGCACCTTTCGGGCTTCGGTGGACGAGAGAGCCTCCACCAATTCCGGGACGAGCACGTGTGGGATGACACTGGAAAACCACGAACCAGGCCCGAGCACGACGAGGTCAGCGCGCCCGATTGCATCCACCGCGTCCGGACTCGCGGGCGGACTGGCCGGCAACAGGCGTACGCGTCGTACCTTTCCCGGCGTGGTCGCCACAGCGACCTGACCGCGGATACAGCGACTGACGCGCGGGTCTTCCTCCAAACCCTGAACGTCGGCTTCGATGTCGAGCGCGATCGGCGACATGGGCAGCACTCGTCCACGCACCCGCAACAGTCGCGCCATCTCGTCCAGCGCCTTGACCGGGTCACCGAGCACCTCGGTGAGGCCGGCCAGAATCAAGTTGCCCACCGAATGCCCGGCCAACGCACCCACACCACCGAATCGATGCTGGATGGTGCGCGTCCAGTCCCTGACCTCCGGTTCGTCGGCAGCCAACGCCGCCAACGCCATCCGAAGATCACCAGGCGGAATCACACCGAGTTCAGCGCGCAAGCGGCCGGACGAACCGCCGTCGTCCGCGACGGTGACCACCGCAGTCACGTCGACGGTGAACCGGCGAACAGCTTGCAGCGTCGCAAACAATCCGTGCCCACCACCAAGAGCGACAACTGCGGGTTCCCGAAGATCCTGCTGCGTCGATCCGTTCATTCGCGGCCCAGATCTCGGTGCACGATGCTGACCGCGATATCGGCCTCGTTGCCCAACTTGAGTGCGAGAGCTTCGGACATGGCCACACTTCGGTGCTTGCCACCGGTGCAGCCCACAGCAATTGTCATGTAGCGCTTTCCTTCTCGACGATATCCGGCGATCGTCAGTTCGAGCAGATGCAGATAGGTGTCGAGGTAGTCCTCGGCACCGTCCTGCGACAGGACGTAATCGCGGACTCCGGCCTCCTGGCCCGTGTGATCACGGAGTTCGGGAATCCAGTGCGGATTCGGCAGGAAACGCACGTCGCACACGAGGTCCGCGTCGATGGGCAAGCCGTATTTGAAGCCGAACGACTGCACCGTGACCTTCATGGTTCGGTTCGCCTCGACCCCGAAAGCCGTTTCGATCTTCTGCCGCAACTGATGCGCCTTGAGCGCAGACGTGTCGATAACCAAGTCGGCGGCGGCCTTGACCACGGCCAGCTGCCGACGCTCGGCCGCGATACCTTCGGCGAGTGTGCCGTCGACACCCTCGTTCTGCAGCGGGTGACTACGGCGGACCTGCTCGAACCGCCTGATCAGAACGTCGTCGGACGCCTCCAGATACAGGACACGCGTGTGGATCGGCGCGGCTTCCAATTCCGTGAGAACCGAGCCGAGATCACCGGTGAACAACCGAGACCGCACGTCGATGACCACGGCAAGTCGGTCGACCGGTGGATCGGACGTCAGGCTCAATCCCACCATCCGCGAGATCAATTCAGGCGGCAAGTTGTCCGCCACATACCAGCCGAGGTCTTCGAGCACCTTGGCTGCAGTACTGAGTCCGGCGCCGGACAGTCCCGTGACCAGTAGAAAGTCCATGGTTCGGCTGTCGTTTGCGCTGTCTGTGGTCACTCGGCACTCTGCCCTGTCGTCGATATGGATGGTTCACTCGACACGGAGTCCGGCACCTGCCGAACCAACTGATCCGACATTTCGAACTCCACGTCCTGTTTATCATCCCCTACCCCGGCCGGTAGCGCTTCCGCTTGGTTGGCGGTCTGCGCAGGTTCGCCGCCCAACGCGTCGAGGACCGCCCGCGCCGTGGCGGCACCGATGCCGGGTACTTCCATGATCTCCTCGACGGTCGCGGTCTTGAGTTTTGCCACGGAACCGAAATGGGACACGAGAGCGGTCCGCCGGGTCTCCCCCAGTCCCTTGACCGAATCGAGCACCGACGCCGTCATCCGCCGCGAACGCTTGCTGCGGTGGAAGGTGATGGCAAAGCGGTGCGCTTCGTCGCGGATCCGTTGCAGCAAGTACAGCGATTCACTGGTCCGAGGCAGGATCACCGGATCCTCTTCGTTGGGAACCCACACTTCTTCGAGTCGTTTGGCGAGCCCGACAACGGCGACGTCGGTGACACCGAGCTCGTCGAGCACGGCAGCGGCGGCATTGACCTGCGGCGCGCCGCCGTCGACCACAAACAGATTCGGTGGATACGCAAAGCGCCGAGGGCGTCCGGTCTGAGGATCGATCGCCGCCTCCGGTGCCAGATCGCCGCCGTCGGCGTCCATACCCGCGGCCGAATTGGCCAGGATCCCGAGGTCACGGTTGTGGCGGAGGAACCGTCGACGCGTAATCTCGGCGATGCTCGCGACGTCGTCCGAGTGCCCGTCGCCGGCAGCTTCCTTGATCGCGTAGTGACGGTAATCGGATTTGCGGGGCAAGCCGTCCTCGAACACGACGAGCGATGCAACCACGTCGGTGCCCTGAACGTGACTGATGTCGACGCACTCGATACGCAGCGGAGCCGAGTCCAGATCGAGGGCTTCCTGGATACCTTGAAGTGCGGCCGACCGTGACGTGAAATCTCCGGCTCGCTTGAGTTTGTGTTGCGCCAGAGCTTCTTTCGCATTGCGCTGTACGGTTTCGGCGAGATCCTTCTTGTCGCCGCGCTGCGGAACGCGCAGTTGAACCTGAGAACCACGAAGGGTACTGAGCCACACCTGGATCTCGGCGGCGTTGGGCGGAAGCACCGGAACCAGCACTTCACGGGGAACGGCGCTCGAACCCGATTCGGGATTGCTACCCGGTTCGAGAGATGCCTGCTCACCGTAGAACTGGGTCAAGAACTGCTCGACCAGAATCGGGAGGTCGGAGTCTGCATCGAGAGCAGCCCAGTCGATGGCGTCGCCGGCCTTCTCCACGACCCAGCCGCGTTGGCCACGCACCCGGCCGCCGCGCACATGGAAGACCTGCACCGCGGCCTCGAGATCGTCGGTCGCAAACGCGACGAGGTCGGCATCGGTGCCGTCGCCGAGCACCACGGCCTGCTTTTCGAGTGCCTTCCGGAGGGCTCCGATGTCGTCGCGCAGCCGCGCCGCGGTCTCGAAATCGAGATCATCGGACGCCTGCTGCATCTTCTTCTCGAGGTCGCGCACCAACTTGTCGGTCCGACCGGCGAGGAAGTCGCAGAAATCCTCGACGATCTGTCGGTGCTCCTCAGGACTGACACGGCCGACACACGGCGCCGAACACTTGTCGATGTACCCGAGCAGACAGGGTCTGCCGATCTGGTTGTGGCGCTTGAACACTCCGGCGGAACACGTGCGGGCTGGGAAAACCCGCAGTAGGAGGTCGAGTGTTTCTCGGATGGCCCACGCGTGCGAGTACGGGCCAAAGTATCGGACGCCCTTGCGCCGGGGACCGCGGTAGACGAACAACCGCGGAAACTCCTCGTTCAGCGTCACCGCTAGAACGGGGTATGTCTTGTCGTCGCGATAGCGGACATTGAACCGTGGATCGAATTCCTTGATCCAGTTGTATTCGAGTTGCAGCGCTTCGACTTCGGTGCTGACGACCGTCCACTCGACACTGCCGGCGGTGGTCACCATCTGCCGGGTACGGGGATGGAGCGTCGTAACGTCCGCGAAGTACGAGTTCAGACGTGAGCGGAGGCTCTTGGCCTTGCCGACGTAGATGACCCGGCCATGCGGATCACGAAATTTGTAGACGCCAGGCGCCACCGGGATTGTTCCGGTGGCGGGGCGATAAGTCGAGGGATCCGGCACAGTTCCACGTTAGTCGTCGGCACCGACCGATTCGGAAACACACTGGTGGTGTGCGGCGAATCGGTCAGGCGAACGTCAGTTGCTTCCCTGGGCTGCCGGGGCGTAACGGCCTGCGATTTCGCGCAGCTTCACGACAGCGTCCACCGCGTACTCGCGGTCGTTGGACTGGATCGCCATGACCGGCATGTACTCGTCGTCCGGCAGCTCGATCCGGGCCCACGCCGCACCGTCGGGGAACGACAGGCCTTCGAACAGATCCCACTCGACGATCTTCTCGCCGAGAATATTGCGAACCGCAATGCCCCGCTGACCGACTCGCACCCGCGGACGGGTGAGCAGCAGCACACCACCGGCGAGGACGCAGCCGATGGTAGCCATGGCAAGTTGATCTGCCGCACGGAAGTACACGCCCGTCGATCCGCTTCGCAAGGAAACTGCCAGTGTGACGTGGACGACGACCAGAAGGACCGCAACCCCGATCGCATACCGCGCCGACTTACGCGGCTTCGCGATCAGTTCCCAGTTGTCGTCAGGTGTGCTCATCGAAACGAATCCTCAGTCCATGGCTGTCGTAAGTGGCGCAAGGTGACCGCCGTGTCCAATGCTGCGGCACAGGCCTGCGCACCCTTGTCCTCGACACTACCGGGCAAACCGGAACGGTCCAGGGCCTGCTGTTCGGTATCCGTGGTCAGGACGCCGTTGCCGACCGGTGTGCTCTCGTCGAGAGAGACCCGCGTCAGACCAGCGGTCACGGCGTCGCAGACGTACTCGAAATGCGGCGTACCACCACGAATGACAACACCGAGCGCAACGACGGCATCGTGGGTCTTGGCCAACGCCTGCGCAACCACGGGCAGTTCGATGGCACCGGCGACGCGGATCAACGTCACATCTTTGATCTGTGCCTCGGCGGCCACACGCTGAGCGCCCGCAATCAACGCCTCGGAGATCGTCGCATGCCACTGACCGGCAACGATCGCCAGTTTCAGGTCTTTGGCCTCGGCGATTGCAAGTTGAGGCTGTCCCTCACCGCTCATACCGCACCGTCCTGCTTGACCGCTTCCTGAGCAGCTTCGTACTCGTCGAGACCGATCAGATCGTGACCCATCCGGTCGCGCTTGGTGCGCAGGTACGTGAGGTTCTCGGCGTTCGCGCGCAGTGGCATCGGAACCCGATCCGTGATCTGCAGTCCGTAACCGTCCAGACCCACGCGCTTGGCCGGGTTGTTGGTCAGCAGACGCATCGACGAAATGCCCAGATCCACCAGGATCTGCGCGCCGATACCGTAGTCGCGGGCGTCCGCGGGGAGACCGAGCTCGAGATTGGCGTCGACGGTATCGGATCCGGCGTCCTGCAACTGGTAGGCCTGCAACTTGTGCATCAGGCCGATTCCGCGACCCTCGTGTCCACGCATGTACAGAACGACGCCGCGACCTTCCTGCGCCACCATGTCGAGGGCGGCATCGAGCTGCGGGCCACAATCGCACCGCAGTGAGCCGAACACGTCACCGGTCAGGCACTCGGAGTGCACGCGAACGAGAACATCGCTGCCGTCACCGTCTGGGCCGGCGATGTCGCCGCGCACGAGCGCAACGTGTTCGACCTCGTCGTAGATGCTGGTGTAGCCGACTGCGGTGAACTCACCGTGACGCGTCGGGATACGGGCTTCGGCAACGCGCACGACGTGCTTTTCGTGCTTACGACGCCACGCGATGAGATCGGCGATCGAGATCAACGCCAGGTTGTGCTCGTCGGCAAAGACACGCAGCTCGTCGGTCTGAGCCATCGCGCCTTCGTCCTTCTGGCTGACGATTTCGCAGATGACACCGGCGGGACGCAGATCAGCCATGCGAGCCAAATCGACTGCAGCCTCGGTATGTCCGGGACGACGGAGAACTCCGCCTTCCTTCGCGCGTAGCGGAACGACGTGACCGGGACGGGTGAAATCGTTGGCACCGGTGTTGGGATCGGCAAGCAGACGCATGGTGGCAGCGCGATCCGAGGCCGAGATACCGGTACCGATTCCCTCACGGGCGTCGACGGTCACCGTGTACGCGGTGCCGTGCTTGTCCTGATTGGTGGCGTACATCGGGGGCAGGCCGAGACGGTCGCAGTCGTTGCCGTCGAGCGGAACACAGAGATACCCGGACGTGTACCGAACCATGAACGCCACCAGTTCCGGCGTGGCCTTCTCCGCGGCGAAGATGAGGTCGCCCTCGTTCTCACGGTCCTCGTCGTCCACAACGACAACAGCTTTACCTGCAGCGATGTCTGCTACTGCCCGCTCGATACTGTCGAACCTGGTCACGTGCTCGCACTCCAAAGTCTTGACTATTAGTCATCATCGAAAACAACGAGTACATCCGATGTAGATGCACCGACAACCCTACTGGCCAAGCCTACTGACCAAGCCTGTTACCAACCCTACGACCGTCCGTCAAGGCCCGATCGAGGCGGTCCTACCTACCGGCAGCGTGCAACCGTTCGACGTATTTCGCGATCACGTCAACCTCGAGATTGACCGGAGTGCCGATGGTCGCGGTTCCGAGCGTCGTCAACTCCAACGTGGTCGGGATGAGTGAGATCTCGAAGTACTCGAACCCACGCTCACCGCCCAGCGCCGACACCGTCAGGGACACACCGTCGACGGTGATCGAACCCTTCTCCACCACGTAACGCGAAATGGAATCGGGCAGCGAGATGCGCACGACCTCCCAGTTCTCGGACGGCGAACGCGAAATGACGTGGCCGGTACCGTCGACGTGGCCCTGCACGAGATGACCACCGAGACGACTGTTGAGTGCTGCTGCGCGTTCGAGATTCACGCGGCTGCCCACCGCCAGGCTCGCGAGGCTCGAACGGTTCAGCGTCTCCTGCATGACATCTGCAGTGAAGGAACCGTCGGCGAGGACGTCGACAACGGTGAGGCAGACGCCGTTCACCGCGATGGAATCACCATGACCGGCATCGGAGGTGACCAGCGGTCCGCGCACCGTGAAGCGCGCCGCGTCGACCAGTTCTTCCTTGGCGACAACTTCGCCAAGCTCTTCAACAATTCCAGTGAACACGCGTGCCTACTCCTCGTTCCCCGGAGCGGAATTCTCCGGAACCAGACTCAACAAAATATCGGGGCCGATCGTTACCGCGGACTCCAAACGGAACCGGCGAGCATCGGCGATGGTGTGCACACCCGCGTCGACCAGCGCCGACGCTCCCGCGCCGAGCAGGATCGGAGCGATGTACGCCTCGATAACGTCGACGTACCCGGCGGCCAGGAATGCGCCCGCCAGACGCGGTCCGCCTTCGAGCAGCACATCCGTGTATTCGGAGAGCGCCTCGACAACCTCGTCGATGCTCTCGGTGTTCAAGACGAGCGTCGACGCCGAGCTGTCGAGAATCCTTGCCGTCGACGGTATTTCACGCTTGCCGACTACTACGCGCACGGGCTGGTGGGCCGCAAGCTCCCCCGTCGGCTGACGCGCGGTCAACCAGGGATCGTCGGCAAAGACCGTGCCGGTGCCCACCACGATTGCGTCGACCTGCGCCCGCTGGGCATGTACTCGCGCTCGGGCGACCGGGCCGGTGATCCATTGACTGGTGCCGTCTTCGGCAGCGCTGCGCCCGTCGAGGCTCGCCGCGTACTTCCACGTGATGTGGGGACGGCCGGTGCGCTGTTTGTGCAGCCAGGCGCGCAGTGGACCGGCTTCGACCTCTGCGGCGCGTAGCCCGGACGTGACCGAGATTCCGGCCCGCATCAGCGTCGCGGCGCCGCCGGACGCTTCAGGATTGGGGTCGCCGACCGCATAGACCACGGCCGCGACACCGGCGTCGATCAGCGCCTGTGAACACGGCCCCGTCCGCCCCTGATGGTTGCAGGGCTCGAGTGTGACTACGGCCGTGCCGCCGCGCGCTGCCCGGCCGGCTTCGGTGAGGGCCACGATCTCCGCATGCGGACCACCGGGCGGCTGGGTCATGCCCACGCCGGCAATGGTTCCGTCAACAGCGAGGATGACGGCACCCACCGGCGGGTTGGGGCTGGTGAACCCGCGTGCGGAATCAGCAGCAGTCAACGCGATCTGCATTGCGGCGTCGAGATCAGCACTCGACACCGGAACAGATTTTGCCATCGCCGGCGTTCTCAGACCGACAGCGTCAGGTGCGGTGACGCGGATGCTGCCTGCGCGCGAAGCTTGCGTACCGCTTCGCCCGGATCGCTCGCGCCGTACACAGCGCTGCCGGCGACAAAGCAGTCGATGCCCGCTTCGGCGGCCTGTTCGATCGTGTCCGCGTTGATGCCGCCGTCGATCTCGACGAGCAGTTTCAGCTCACCCAAATCGACGAGCTTGCGAATCGTGCGAGCCTTCTCGAGCACCTGCGGCATGAAGGACTGGCCGCCGAAGCCCGGCTCGACGCTCATGATCAGCAACGTGTCGAAATCCTTGAGGATTTCGAGGTAGGGCTCGATGTCGGTTCCCGGCTTGATGCTCAGGCCCGCCTTGGATCCGGCAGCGCGAATGTCGCGGGCAACCGAACGCGGATCATCGGTGGCCTCGGCGTGGAACGTGACGTTGTAGGCGCCTGCCTCGGCGTACGGCGGTGCCCAACGCTCGGGGTTGTCGATCATCAGATGGCAGTCGAGCGGAATATCCGTTGCCTTGAGCAGGCTTTCGACCACCGGAAGACCCAGCGTCAGATTCGGAACGAAATGCGCGTCCATCACATCGACGTGAAGCCAGTCGGAACCGGCAACAGCGGCCGCTTCGTCGGCGAGGCGTGCAAAATCGGCGGACAGAATGGACGGTGCAATCATCGGGGAAGCCACGTGCCCGAGTTTAGCCGTGGCATCTGCGCCCCTGCGCACGCCCGTCGGTGCGTCGGAAAATCTGTCAGTGCTTGACTGCGGCGCGCAGCTTACGCACCTTCGACGGAGCCTTGATCCGCCAGGCATCCTCGAGCATCTCGGCCAACTGATCTTCCTCGATCAGTTCGAGGTGCACCAGGATCGAACCGTGCCCGTGATAGTGATCCGTCGTGAAGAACGGTGCTTCACCACTGGCGAGCAGAGCTTCCTTCTCGTCCAACCCGCACATCACGACCAAAGCGCCCTCGGCTTCGGTCCGCAAGCGCGCAAATGTCTTGCCTGACACCTTGAGTGCCGGGGTGTTGTACGACGTCGATTCCTCCACACACGGAAGCGCCGAAGCGAGTACGACAACCTGTTCCCACGTAACCATGGAGGGAACCATACGACTCCGAGGGCCGGAAGTCACCTCCCCACCCCTGCGCGCCTTTGTTAACCGCCCGCGGTTAACAAAGGCGCACAGTTGCCTACGCCAGCGGCTTACGCAACGCCGCCATGAACATGGCATCCGTGCCGTGCCGGTGCGGCCACAGCTGAACCGAATTGCCGTCTCCGACGTCCGGCACACCGGGCACCAGTTCCTTGGTGTCGAGTTCGACGACGCCGTGACGGCGGACCGCATCGGCCACAACGGCCAGCGTTTCCGACAGGTGCGGCGAGCAGGTGGAGTACAACACCACGCCGCCGGGACGCACCAATTCGATTGCTGCGGCCAGCAATTCGCGCTGCAGCTTCACGAGCGGGGCCACATCCGACGGTTGACGACGCCACCGCGCTTCCGGACGCCGACGCAACGCGCCCAGCCCGGTGCATGGTGCGTCGACGAGGATGCGGTCGTATCCGGGTTCGAGGCCGGACTCGCGGCCGTCTGCAACGTGTACGTCGACGGGTAGCTCGCGGGTGGTCTTGCGGATCAGCTCAGCGCGGTGAGCGACGGGCTCGACGGCGTCGAGGCGCCCACCTTCGATGCCGGCGAGCGCTCCGAGGAGTGCCGCCTTACCGCCGGGACCGGCGCAGAGATCCAGCCAGCGGCCGTTGTCTTCGCCGTCGAGCGGTGCGATGGACAGCGCCCGGGCAACCAGTTGGCTGCCTTCGTCCTGCACGCCTGCCAATCCCTGACGCACTGCGTCGAGCTGGCCGGGATCGCCGCCGTCGAGATGGACGGCGTACGGCGAGTACGGGCCGATCTCGCCGCCGGTGACCAGTGCCAGTTCTTCGGCCGAGATTTCGCCGGGACGCGCAACGAGGTGCACGGCGGGACGGGCGTCGTCGGCGATCAGGACGTCTTCGAGTTCACCGGCCGCAGCGCCGAGCGAATCGGCGAAGACCTGAGCGATCCACACGGGGTGAGCGTGCTCGAACGCGAGATGCCCGATCGTGTCCTTCGGCGCCAGCAGTTCCACCCACTCTTCCTGCGTGCGCTCGGAAACCCGGCGCAGGACCGCGTTGACGAATCCTGCTCGACCCTGGCCGGATTCAGCGCGTGCAAGATCGACGGACGTCGCGACGGCAGCGTGCGGAGCGACGCGCGTGCGGAGGAGTTGGTAGGAACCCAACCGCAGCACGTCGAGGAGGTTGCCGTCGATTTCCTCGATCGGGCGACCAGACGCGTGCACGATCACGGCGTCGAGCAGCCCCTGTGCGCGGGCGGCGCCGTACGCCAGTTCGGTTGCCAAGGCAGCGTCGCGGGAGTCGAGTTTGCGATCGCGCAGCAATCCGGGCAGAACCAAGTTTGCGTAGGCATCGCGCTCGCGGACCGCTCGCAGCACGTCGAGCGCTGCGAGACGCGGCTGATCGAGTCCAGCCGTCGGATCTGGGCGCTTGGCCTGCTTCGGCTTGTTGTTTCGCGACCCGTTGCGCTTGTCGCCGGGGCCTTGGGCCTGGCGGGCTGGTCGTCGTGATTCGGTCATGCTGCTCGTACCTCCGCGTCGAGTCGGGCACCGCGTGCCCAGTCCCCTGCCGACATCAATTTCTTGCCCGGGGGCTGTATCTGCCCGAGTCGCACCGCCGTCGTAGCGGTACCGATGTAAAGACCGTCCTTGCGTACTGCGATCTCGCCCACTGCCAGTACGTCGTCGGTGACGGTGACCGGTCCGAGCTTGACCCGCAGATCACCGATCATCGTCCACGCACCTGGTGCAGGCGTGACGGCCCGTATGTGACGGTCAACTGCCGCAGCTGGACGATCCCAGCGCACGCGGGCCGCGTCGACGGTCACCTTCGGGGCGTACGAGACGCCGTCGTCGGACTGTGGAACTGCCGTGATCGCGCCGGCTTCGATTCCGTCGAGCACGGATTCGAGCAGGGCGGCGCCGCCATCGGCCAGCCGCCCCAGGAGATCACCGGCAGTGTCCGTGTCAAGGATGCGTTCGGTCATCACGCCGTAGACCGGTCCGGTGTCCATACCCGCTTCGAGACGGAAGGCGCTGGCGCCGGTGACCTCGTCGCCGGCACTGATCGCTGCCTGCACGGGCGCAGCACCACGCCACGCCGGAAGCAGCGAGAAGTGCAGGTTTACCCATCCGAACTTCGGGATGTCGAGTACGTTCTGCGGCAACAGATTTCCGTAGGCGACAACGGGCGCGCAGTCCGGTTCGTAGCTCTTCAGTTCGGCGGCGAATTCGGGATCGGACGCCTTGGCGGGTGTCAGCACCGGAATGCCGTATTCGTCCGCGAGCATTCCGATGGGTGACCGGGTGACTTTACGTCCGCGACCAGCGACGGCATCAGGACGCGTCACCACGGCAACAACCTCGTGATTGGCCGACTCGATGAGTCGACGCAAGGACGGGACGGCAGGTTCCGGCGTCCCGGCGAATACAACGCGCATGTCAGCCCTCCCTGTTCTCAGGGCTGCAGAGACTGTGATCAGCTCGCTGGCCGCTCGAACGTGGTGGACTGCAAGTCACGAAAGCGCTCCCGGATTTTTGTACGAATGGAACCTTCAGTCTAGGGAGTGCTGAGCCCCGGTTGTACCGCGCGGCATGTCGCGCGCAATTCTCAGCAAATTCTTTGCTCAGAACGCTGCAGATTCACCGACCGACGGTATTGACTGTTGCTGGCGTCGCCACAGGGCGTCGCACTGCACGAAAGAACATGCACCGACCACACGGAGGTACTTCGATGGCAGGGATCGACAGCAAGTTCGACAAGGCATACGCAGGAAAATCCATCGAAGACTTGGCCGACGCTCCGGTAGCGGCCCTGAACGGCGTAAGTGATTCGGACGCCGAGCATTTGAAGGCCGCATTCAATATCAAGACGGTGCGCGATCTGGGTACCAACAAGTTCTTCCTGTGGGCGCAGGCAGCGGCCAAGCTCGCAGAGTAGACGTAGCCGGTCGCAGTCGACGTCAAGAGTTGGCGTCGATCACCACTTGCGGAATATCGGCGCCGAGCGGGACGGTCGTGCACGACGCGTGCCGCTCGGCATCGGGATCGAGTGAGGTGCGGATGATGTCGATCACGTATGGGTCGTACGGCATCCGGAAGTGCCCGGTCAGGTTCTGCGGGCACAGGTCCTGAAGGACGATGTTCTCGGCGCCGGGGTCCCGCAACGCGATGTTGCCTGACGGCTGGATCACTTCGTCGACCCGCGAGCCGATAGTGGTGTACTGCACCCCTGGCACGGTGTCTGCGCCGTTGTTGAGACTGCGCAACAGATCGGATCCCTCCATTTGTTCGCGCACCGCAACGGAGAACGTGTCTTCGACAAATTCTTCGCCGCCGGGTACAGCCCGAACGAGCGGAACCAGCCCGTACATCACACCGCCGTACGTCGGCGAGGCCAGCCCGATCCAGTGGTCGACAAACTGCGCACCACCAAGTTTGTTGATGTAGTAGCGAGTTACGGTGGCGCCCTGCGAGTATCCGATGACGTCGACGCGATCAGCGCCCGTTCTCGATCTCACCTGATCGACAAAAGCGCTGAATTCGCCTGCACTCGTCACGATGTCGCCGACGCCGTACGTGTCTTTCTCAGGGTCCCCGCCGTAGTTGAGCACAAAAACGCAATAACCGTCGGCAGCGAGCGCCGGCGCCACAGCTGCCCAATCGGTGTACGCCTGAGTGTCGGTTCCGTGTGCCAGCAACACCGGACGCGGATGCTCGGCTGTGGGCCGGCAATCGAAATCATTGGACCCGGCCGGCGCCGAATCGGGGTGTGTCTCGGCGTACGCGGTGGCCGCGTGACGACTTGCCTGCGCCGGCCCGACCTGTGTGGGAACACTCGCTCCGGACTGCGCGCCGGCGACGCCTGGTAGCGCCACCAGGCATGCAACCGCCGCCAATCCTGCAAGTTTTGTCATGCCCGACATAGTTCAGCACTCCCGCCCCGATCCCGATCTACACCGTGTTCCATCATAAGTGCAGGCGAAAACGCTTCTCTAGCTGGTCACCGCCGGCTTCCGAATGAAGAACGACCCTGCCACCGCGATCAAGGATATGACGCCGCCCCACACGAAAGCGGTGTGAATGCCGGATTGCTGAGCAGCGATATCAGTCGAACCGTCGGCGAGGCGTGAAGCGGCCGTGTTCGACATGATCGTGACGAACAGCGCTGTTCCTGCCGCACCGGCCAGTTGCTGACCGGTATTGAAGATGGCACTGCCGTGGGAATACAACTCGGACGGGACTGATCCCAGCGACGACGTCATCAGCGGCGTCATGACCAGTGCGAGACCGATCATCAGCATCGAATGGATGCCGACAACTACAGGCAGGCTGGTCTCGGTACCCAGGAGCGTCATCAGCCACAACGCTCCGCTGACTACGACAACGCCGGGGATGACCAGTGGGCGCGGGCCGACGCGGTCGAATACCCGGCCGACGAATGGCGCCAGAATGCCCATGAGCAGGCCGCCGGGCAGAAGCAGCAGACCGGTTTTCAAGGTGTCGAGGCCGAGCACGTTCTGCAGGTAGAGGGGTAGCAGAATCAGCGCACCGAACAGTGCCATCATGCTGATCGCCAACATGGCGAGCCCGATGCTGAACGTCGGCGTGAGGAATGGCCGCATGTCCAGGAGCGCTCGTCCGTCCTCCTGACGCGACAACTGGCGCAGAACGAAGACGATCAGAGCGACGACACCGACAACAAGCGGAATCCAAACAGGTACACCGGATCCTTCGGCCGAGTGTCCGAGGCTACCGAGTCCGTAGACGATGCCACCGAATGCCAACGCGGACAACACAACCGACAGACCGTCGAACGGTGCAGCGCCGGTAGTAGTGAGGTTCTTGACCAATGCCGAGCCGATGGCAAACGCCACCAGGGCGATCGGCAACACGAGCCAGAACATCCAGCGCCAGTCCAGTGATCGCAGAATCACACCGGACAGTGTGGGTCCGATCGCCGGGGCGACGGCAATCACGATGGAGATCACACCCATCATGGCGCCGCGTTTGTGCACCGGTACAACCCGCAGGACCGTGGTCATGAGCAACGGGAGCATGATCGCGGTACCGCCGGCTTGGATCACTCGACCCGCCAGAAGAAGTTCGAATCCCGGTGCGGACGCCGCGAGGAGCGTACCGACGCTGAAGAGCGTCATCGCCGCCGCGAATACTTGCCGGAGGGTGAATCGCTGGAACAGATAACCTGTGGTCGGAATCACGACGGCCATGGTCAGCATGAATCCAGTGGTCAGCCACTGTGCTGTGCTGGCGGTGATGTCCAGGTCCACCATCAATCGTGGCAGTGCCACGCTCATAATCGTCTCGTTGAGGATCATCACGAATGCCGCGACGACCAGCACGGTGATCAACATCTTGCTACCGCGGTCGAGATCAACCGATTCCGATTGAGCTTCCGTCTCTTGAATGTGCATGCGCTACTGAGAACTCTCTGGATTTAGAGGACAAATCAAACTATTGCCTGACAATATCAATCATCTTGACAGTGACTGTCAAGTTGATTTCGGCTGGTAAGTTGAGCCACATGGAGGAACGCGGATGACTACCCGCAACAGTGTCAACATCCCGGCGGCCAAACGCGCTCCCGACCTGCGCGAACGTCGCCGTCAGGAAACTCGCCTCGAAATTTCACGGGCCGCCCTCGAACTTTTCGAACTCCACGGCTCGTCTGCAACGACAGTGGACGAAATCGCGCGCCGGGCCGGGGTCTCGCCCAGCACTTTCTTTCGATGCTTCGCCACCAAAGAAGACTCGGCCCTCAGCGTCGAAGTCGAGTTCGAGACGGAGATCGTCGAATGGCTTGATGCAATCGCTGCCGACGAACTGACCCTGACGGGGATTCAGGCGATTTACGGGAACATCATCGAAAGACTGGAGACTTCGCCTGACAGGCGGGATCGAATACTACGTGTTCGACGTCTTCTCGCGTCCGATCCGCATCTGTGTGCATCGTCGTTCGCGGCAGAATCCATGGCACTGATCAAGCTGACAGACCGAGTCGCCGCCAAACTCGGCGGCGAGGCTGCCCGTCCTTACGCTCGACTACTCGTCGAAAGTGCCGCAATGACAACGCGTATCGCGGTCGACACCTGGGCAGAACGCCTGGACAACGGTGCCGACGCTGATCTTGCACAGATCTACCGGAACACGTGCGAGGATCTCCGCCGCGCCGCTGCCGGCTGATCAACAGCAAAATCAGGCAGACGAACTCTGGGAATCGGCGACTCGGGCCGGTCCCATGTTGCGCGAGAACATGATCCCCACGAGTAGGACCAGACCGGCGACGGCTATGAACCACCCGGTCTTGTGCAAACCGGCGTCGTCGATCTGATGACCGGCGGTCACCTGCAGCACCACCACGGCAAGATTCGCGCCGATGAACGCGACGGTGCGGTACACACCGATAGCGGCACCGACCTCGTCCACGGTTGTCACTGCT
Organism: Rhodococcus sp. KBS0724; assembly: GCF_005938745.2. NCBI lineage: Bacteria > Bacillati > Actinomycetota > Actinomycetes > Mycobacteriales > Nocardiaceae > Rhodococcus > Rhodococcus sp. KBS0724. Next base: position 3,145,657 of record NZ_VCBX02000001.1, on the reverse strand, counting down.
TGATCAGGCTTTGATTGCCAATGTTGTTGAAGCCGTTCGGCACACCCAGTACCGCGGCCACCAGGAGAAGTACCAGGACCGGTGCCGTCGAACTTTCAACCGAAGCGATCAGCACTCCGCCGACAAGTAGCGCACACGTACCGACAAGAAGAGTGCGGCGGGCGCCGTACCGCCGGTAGGTGCGTGATCCGATCATGGTTGCGACCACGCTGACCCCCGCAACAGGCAGCATCGTCAAGCCCGCCTCGATCGGGCTCATCCCCCGCGCGTATTGCAGCCATTGAGGAATTCCGAAGAAGACGCAGTAGAAGCACGTGTACGTGAGCAATGTCCGGCCCAGCGTGGCACTGAGCGCACGATTTCGAGCCAAAGCCTCGACATCCAAGAACGGCTCCGGAGCGCGATGTTCCCACCACACAAATAAGCCGAGTCCCACGACGGCAACCGGAAGCAGCCACCACGTCGGGTTGCCCGGCAACGAAATCAGCAACACCATTGCCGACGTAATCGTCACGAGGAACAGCCCGATTCCGAGTACGTCGAGAGCGTGAAGTGCTTCCCGGACCGACACTCGCCCACCGCCGGCAAAACCCACGTCAGCATGCATGACCACAACAGCACTGAGCACCACGACGGGAAGATTCACCCACAGGATCGACTGCCACCCGAATGTCCCCACGAGGAGACCGCCCACCGTTGGGCCGAGAGCCGCGACAGACTGGCTGCAGACGACCAGGGTCGCAATCGCAGTACGAGGCTGGCGACCGTACCGCTCGGAGTAGCTGCGAATCATCGTCATCGCGTTGGGCATGTGCGCCGAAATACCGAATCCGAGTATCACGTATGCGCCGATCAACCACCCGACATTCGGGGCGAGCATCCCGACGCACGATCCGATCGCGACCAGCGCCAGACCACCGAGAAATACGCGACGGGCGCCAAATAATGCACCGAGCCGACCCATCATGGGGGCACCCACAGCGGTCGTGATGTACATCGCGGAGATGATCCAGGAAACGCCCGACGTCGAACCGAACTGAGCGGCGATCGCGACAATCGCCACTGCAATCATCGACGAGTTCAGCGGCTGCAGAATACTGCCGGTCGCGCCGGCACCGCTCACCCGAAATGGAACCGGCAATGCCTTGGTGTCTACCTCGTCCGCGACGGCAGTCATACGCGAATCACCGATTCCGGTGTCGGTGTTGCATCGGTCGACTCAGCAGCACGACGCAGCAATCGTCCTGCCAGATAAAGCAACTCACGTTCGACATCGGTGAACTGCTCCTCCAGCACAGAAGTGAGCCATTCACTACGGGTGGCGCGGTCCACGTCCAGGGTCCTGCGACCGCTGTCGGTGATCGCGATCAGACTGGCGCGGGCATCATGTGGATCGACGGTGCGCGTCACCATGCCCTTCTCCTCGAGGAGGAGCACGGTACGTGCGATCGTCTGCGGAGCCACTTGTTCCAAATCGGCCAGCGCCCGCGCGCTCATCGCGCCCACCCGATCCAGATGCGCAAGGGCCTGCAGTTGAGTGGGAGTCAACAAATGCCCGGCGCTCTTGGTTCGGATCCTTCGGCTGAACAACGCCACGTCTTCGCGCAGTCGGTCGGCTCGCTCATCCATGCGGTTCTCCCTAGTCTCATTAGCCAGGGTACCTGTTTAATTAATCCCGTATGAGTAGTTCGAGGCGGATATCACCCGTATTTTTCAACAGTATGCCTGTCTAATACTGCGCATCATCAGCCGATCTGCTCGAACAGGGACACGATGATCCCCTCAGGCCCCCGCACATAGGCCATCCGCACGCTGTTCTCGTACTCACCGATGCCGCCGATGAGCCCGTACCCGTCCGCCGCCACAGCGTCGATGGCAGCCTGGAGGTCGACGACCTCGAAGGACACGTTGCGCAGCCCAAGCTCGTTGGCCATCGCCGTTGGCGATCCGGGCACGTGGTCGGGCGTGACGAAGGACGAGAGCTCCAGCCGAGACCCGCCGCCCGGCGGCCGTAGCATTGCGATTTCACAATGGGCGCCGGGGATACCGCACACCGTCTCCACGAATTCGCCCTCTACGGATCCGGTGCCCTCCAGCTCGAGACCCAGTCCGACGAAAAACGCCGTCGCCGAGGTGAGATCCGCGACGGTGATGCCGATGTGGTCGAAACGTTGTACGTGTGCCATGGGACGCATCCTTCCAACTGTTGTCTTGCCGATTTCGTTGGTCGAAATCGACGGTGGCGAGACAGCAATCCCGGGAGACCCTGCAAGGGGCTCCCGGGATCACGACCAGATATTCAGTACCTAGACCTGCTAATAGTTACAGCAGCTCCGAAACTTCTTCAGCGATCTGCTCGGGGGTGACTGTCGACTCGAAGCGACGAACTACTGCTCCGTCACGATCGACAAGGAACTTCGTGAAGTTCCACTTCACCTCGTCGGTACCGATCGCCTCGGGGCGGGTCTTGCTGACGTGGTCGAAAAGGAATCCGATTTCGGGCCCGAAGTCACCGGGCGCCTCGCTGCGGAGATGCTTGTACAACGGGTCCGCGTCGTCTCCGTTGACCTCGATCTTGGCGTACACCGGGAACGTGACGTTGTAGGTCGTGCTGCAGAACTCCTGGATCTCGGCGTCCTGCCCCGGTTCCTGATCTCCGAACTGATTGCTCGGGAATCCGATGACCCGAAGACCACGGTCCTTGTTCTCGCGGTACAGGGCGTCGAGCCCTTCGTACTGCGGTGTGAATCCACACTTGCTTGCCACGTTGACGATCAACAGAAGGTTGCCCTTGTACTGGCTCAGATCCTCGGTGGATCCGTCGGCAGCCTTGACGGCAAAGTTGTGGACGGTCATGAATTCTCCTGATTATCGAAGTGATTGTCTTGCTTACCAAGCTAGTTCATACTTCCCGGCGATCGTGATCGGGCGCACAAACCTGGGCCGCGCTCAACTGTCGGCGTCGGTGGACCCGTCGTCGGCAAGCACGCGGTACAACGCTCGACGCGCCTCGATCAGAACATCGGCGGCGGCCTTGACCTGCTCCGGAGTACCCACTGCGGCAACCTGACCGGCAGCCCCCATCAGTTGTCCGATCAGCTCACGCAGATCCTGTTCCGGGGCGCCGACGCTGTCGCGAACCTCGTCCCACGGTGCACCGAGGTCTTCCCGGTGCTGCTCGACGTACGCGACGCCTTCTTCGGTGAGCTTCGCTGTCTTGCGCCCGGCCACCTTGTCGATGATCACGAGGCCTTCGTCTTCGAGTTGGGACAGCGCGGGGTAGATGGAACCAGGACTCGGCTTCCACACTCCGCCACTGCGTTCGACGATCTGCTGAATCAGTTCGTAGCCGTGCATCGGTTCTTCGGCGATGAGGAGCAGAACAGCCGCACGAACGTCGCCGCGGCGCCCCCGCCCGCCGCGTCCGCGACCACGACCGAAGTGCGCGCCGGGACCGAAGCCGGGGCCTTGTCCACCGTCAGGTCCGAACCGCCCGCGACGATGCCCGCGTCCACGCTCGCCCTCGGGAAAATGCCTGTCCATAGCTACTGCCTTCCACCGATATCGCTGATAGTTCGACGATATATCGCATCACTGGAGGGTGCAATGACGCGAGCCGGAATCAGCCCTGCGCCGCGCGCAGACCGTCCGCGAGCTTTTCCAGAGCGTCGATCTCACGGATCCCCGGGTCCATCTCTGCCCCGGACAACGTGACGTAGTGACGGTTGCGCACGGCAGACATCTGCGCGGTCACCGGATTCGATTCGAGGAAGGCGATCTTCGTCTCCAACGAATCACCGTCTACCCGCCGACGGTGAAGGTCACCGAGCACCAGAACATCCGGGTCGCGGTCGGCAACCGCTTCCCAGCTCACTTCCGGCCAATCATCGGAGAGGTCTGCAAATACGTTGACGGCACCCACCTGTTCAGCAAGAAGCCCTGGAGCCGAACAACATCCGGCCATGTACGGAGCTTCGAGCCCGGAGAACCAGAAAGCGACTGTTCTTCCCGAACCGGCCACATCAGCCGCGGCCACCGAAAGGCGCGACTGTAGTTCGGCGATCAACTCTGCGCCACGATCCTGCACGTCGAAGATCGCCGCCAACTCACGAATCTCCCGGTACAGCGTGTCGATGTTCAGAGTCTCCGTACGCGAGACGTTCTCACCCTCCACGACGGCATCGGTACAGACAGACGGCGACTGATACGTGGGAATTCCCAGTTCGGCGAATCGCGACCGTTCTGCGACGACAGCGGACGTGAAAGTGTGGGCGCTCGCCGACGTCACGAGGTCGGGTTCGGTGTCGAGTACCACTTCGAGCGACGCGTCATTGTCGGCGAGTCTCGGCACCAGGTCATTCTGGGCTGCGAGAGGAGCGAGAACGGGATCGAACCACGTGGAGGTACCCACCATCCGGTTGCCGAGACCGAGCGAGAGCAATATTTCCGTCGAACCCTGATACAGCGACACAGCTCGTTGCGGCGCCGAATCGAATGTTACTGTCACCCCACAATTTTCGAGTATCAACGGGTAGCTGGTGGGGCCCGCTGCATCAGCGGCGACTGTTGTCGGGGTTGTGGCGTCCGGCGGCGAAGCGTTGGAGCAACCGGCGAGTAGTGCGGTGGTGCAGAGTAATCCGGTCGCGGCAGTGAGTGCGCGCGTCAGCGGTGCGGTGGGCACGGAAAGTCGTCCTTCGATCAGGGGCTCGGTCGCGGAGCCCGACATGCGGCAATCGGCATCACAGGATGCAGTTACGATCACCACTTCGATGTGGTGCCGGACGAGTATTCGGACTCGTGGGAAACCCCATCGCCGTTGCGCGTCAGTTCCGGATTCTCACCGGCATTCCCTCGTCAGACAGTGGCCAGTATAAGCAGCACATGTCCGTGATCATGCAGGGCGCCCAGGTCGAACACCACACAGAAATTCCTCAGCCGATTCGACGCGGGTCGATCTGAATACGCACCGGCCCCGAAGATTTGCGGGCGCTCCGAGCCGCGCGAGCGTGAGCCAGTGCGTCAGCCAGTGCCCGGCCGTCCTTGCGCGGAACCCGAATCAGCAGACGCTCGGGAGCTACCCCTGCCTCGTCCTCACCCGAATACGGAAGCCTCTCCCCCGCAGGCAATTCCACGGGCCCGAGAAGAACTGCACTGGCGGGCAGATCAGCGGAAGCCACCAATTCGGCAATCGCGGCGCTACCGCCGTCGATTGCCGCCAGATGCACGGCGGGCGGAAAGCCGACCTCGTCGCGTTCGTCGAACTGACTGCGGGCGTGGCCGACCGGATCCCACCGCACCAGGGCCTGGACCGTCGGGATTCCCGAATCCGCGACGACAACTACCTCGCCTCCGTCAGAGAGCGGAATCACCAAGGCGGCAGCCGACATCCAGCGTCGCAGCGTCTCTTCTTCGGCGCGAAGGTCGGCGCGACCGAGCAATGCCCACCCGTCGAGCAACAACGCAGCACCGTAGCCCCCGGTCATCACCGGTTCTGCGCCGACGGTCGAGACCACCAGCGCGGGGCCTTGGGCAACTTCCTTGACCACATCGCCGCCACCGGACAGTACGACCTTCACCCCGGGAAAGGCGCGGCCGAGTTCCTCAGCTGTTCGGCCGGCCCCCACCACAACGGCACGAAGTGCTTTGGCTCCGCAGGCATGGCACCGGTAGGCCGCGTCGGCGACGCCGCACCAGCGGCACTCGGGAATTCCGGCGCCGTCCGGCCCGGCGGCAGACGGCAACGCCAACGGCCCGTTGCAACGACGGCACCGCGCCGGTGCCCGGCACTTCCCGCAAGCGAGCGTCGGAACATAGCCACGACGCGGCACCTGGACCAACACGCCACGGCCGTCGGCCAATGCGCGCCTGGCAGCGGCAAAAGCGATCGCCGGCAACCGTGCTGCCCGCGCTCCTGGGTCGCGGGCCAACGCCTGATCGCTGTCCGCCAGTGCAGTGATCTTGGGCGAGCAGTGCCGGACCACATCGCGAGCGGCAACCAAATCGTGGGCCCACCCGGAATCGACGAGCACTTGAGACTCCGCGGTTCGGGAGAACCCACCGATCACCACGGCGCACCCCGCCACATGCGCCCGCAACACCGCAGACTCGCGGGCATGCGGGTACGGCGAGCGCGGCTCAGACAAGTTGTCGTCGCCGTCGTCCCACACGACAACAAGTCCGGTGTCCGGAGTGGGGGCAAATACGGAACTTCGTGTACCGACGACGATGCGAGCACTTCCGCGTAGCGCCGCAAGCCACCGCCGATAGCGCATGGCCGGGCCAAGTCCCGCTGAAAGCCCCACTACCGCTTCAGGTCCGGATACTTTCTCGCACGCGGCAAGGACTCGATCGAGATCACGCTGATCCGGAACCACGATGACCGCACTCTTGCCTGCCGACGCCACTGAGCCCGCGAGTTCGGCCAACCGCAGCGGCCAGTCTTCACCGGGCAATGCCTGCCACACCGCTCGCGGTGCGCGCAGTTCGCGGACGGCGGTGACAAACGCGTCGCCGTAGTGATAGAGGTGCCAGCCTCGTTCGTCCAGAGTGGGAGCGGCAATGTCGCCGCTGGGTTCCCACGGCTCGCCCTCGACCTTGGCATGGCGCGGCGGGACGGCTAGCCGGAGCACGTCCGCCCGGGTGCCTGCGTAGCGCTCGGCGACGCGGTCGACCAACTGCGCTATTTCGTCGGTGAGGACTCGCTCGGCGGAGATGACACGTTCGAGCCACCCGAATTTGCCCTGATGATCACTTGTCGCCTCGCGGGAGACGATGAAACCGTCGACCAGACGACCAGCAAAGCGGATGCGCACCCGTACACCGGGTTGCGCATCCGCTTCGAGTTCACGGGGAACGAGGTAGTCGAACTCTCGATCGAGGTGGGCGAGCGGGAGCATCGGGAGTACCCGGGCTACCGGATCGACCTCTGCCGCTACTCTTTCCGCGCCCACCCGCGCCCCGTCTGTACGTCAGTTATCAGAGACCTGCTGCGCTGCGCAGCTTGTCCGCACGATCGGTGCTCTCCCACGGGAGATCGATATCGGTGCGTCCGAAGTGACCGTACGCCGCGGTCTGCGCGTAGATCGGGCGCAGCAGATCGAGATCGCGGATGATCGCTCCCGGACGCAAGTCGAACACCTCGGTGATGGCCTGCTGGATCCGAGCCGGATCGGTCTTCTCGGTGCCGAACGTCTCGACGAACAAGCCGACGGGAGCAGCCTTGCCGATAGCGTAGGCAACCTGAACCTCGATGCGATCGGCGAGGCCGGCCGCAACGGCGTTCTTGGCAACCCAGCGCATTGCGTATGCAGCACTGCGGTCGACCTTTGACGGGTCCTTGCCGGAGAACGCGCCGCCGCCGTGGCGAGCCATGCCGCCGTAGGTGTCGACGATGATCTTGCGTCCGGTCAGACCAGCGTCGCCCATCGGACCACCGAGGACGAACTTGCCCGTCGGGTTGACGAGCAAACGAACGTCGGAGGTATCCAGATCAACGACATTGACGTCGGCAAGAACCGAGTTGAGCACCTTCTCGCGAAGGTCAGGGGTCAGCAGGTTGTCGAGATCGATGTCTGCGGCGTGCTGGGTGGAGATGACAACCGTGTCGAGGCGAACCGGCTTGTCACCGTCGTACTCGATGGTGACCTGAGTCTTGCCGTCAGGACGCAGGTACGGCAGAACGCCGCTCTTGCGAACCTCGGTCAGACGACGCGACAGGCGATGAGCCATCGCGATGGGAAGCGGCATCAGTTCCGGAGTATCGGTGGTGGCGTAGCCGAACATCAGGCCCTGGTCGCCGGCGCCCTGACGGTCGATCTCGTCGTCGAGGGTTCCGTCGACGCGAGCTTCGTGCGAATGATCAACGCCCTGAGCGATTTCCGGGGACTGCGCACCGATCGCGACGTTGACACCGCACGAGTTGCCGTCGAAGCCCTTGGCGGAGCTGTCGTACCCGATTTCGAGAACAGTGTCGCGGACGATCTTGGGGATGTCGGCGTATGCCGTGGTCGTGACCTCACCGGCGACGTGAACCTGGCCCGTGGTGACAAGAGTCTCGACGGCGACGCGGGCACGCGGATCCTGCGCGAGGATCGCGTCGAGGATGGAGTCGCTGATCGCGTCACAGATCTTGTCCGGGTGCCCCTCGGTGACGGACTCGCTGGTGAATAGCCGACTGCCGGACTTGCTCACAGATCTCCCTCTCGACGCCTTAAGTTCATGACTACAGCTTATTGAAATAACGCGACCACCGTTCGGAGGCCGTTTTGTCGCTTTATTCAGGGTGTAGCTGCGCCGACGATATCCGTTGAACGCCCGGCGCAACACCCTTCCGCTCACCCGAAATGGGTGAGAAGGCCCTCACCCTGTCAAGGGAATAACGTGACCAACGCATCCAGTACGCGGCTGGCCATCAACGCTTTCGAACCGTGTTCCAGTGCCGACTCGGATCCGTCGGAGCCGAGAAGCCAACCGTCGTTGTGATCGACTTCGAACGCCTTGCCCTCACCGACTGCATTGACCACGAGAAGGTCGCAGCCCTTGCGAGCGAGTTTCGAACGGGCGTAGCTCAACACGTCGCCGTGGGCGTCGCCGGTCTCGGCTGCAAATCCGACGATGACGGTATCGCCGGCAAGGTCACCGGCCCGACGCGATTCCACGAGGCCGGCAAGAATGTCCACGTTGCGAGTGAGGCTGATCGAGTCGGGTTCGTTAGCGCCCTTCTTGATCTTGCTTCCCTCCACCGTGGTGGGCCGGAAATCGGCGACGGCGGCGGCCATGATGATGCCGTCCTGTCCGGGGGCATGCTTCTCGACGGCCAAACGAAGATCGTCGGCTGTCTTGATGTGGACGACGTCGACCGCTGCCGGATCCGCGAGATCGGCCGTGTACCCGGCGATCAACGTGACCTGGGCGCCTCGCTGCGCAGCCAAGCGAGCCAGGGCGTACCCCTGCTTGCCCGAACTGCGGTTGCCGAGGAAACGAACCGGATCGAGGGGTTCGCGGGTACCGCCGGCTGTGACCAGAACTCGACGACCTTCGAGGTCACGAGGCAAAGCGTCGCTGCGCTCGAGGAGCAACGACGCGAGGCCGACGATCTCGTCGGGTTCGGGTAGCCGACCGGCGCCGGTGTCCTTGCCGGTCAATCGTCCGGATGCCGGTTCGATCACGTGCACTCCGCGTGAACGCAGTGTCGCGACGTTGGACACCGTCGCGGGGTGTTCCCACATCTCGGTGTGCATCGCCGGAGCGAACACGACGGGGCAGCGAGCCGTCAGCAGTGTTGCGGTCAACAGGTCGTCGGCTCGGCCCATGACGGCACGTGCCATCAGATCGGCGGTGGCCGGCGCGATGACAACGAGGTCCGCTTCCTGTCCGAGTCGGACATGCGGCACCTGCGGTACGTCGGCGAAGACACCGGTATGCACCGGATTGCCGGAGAGCGCCTCGAAGGTTGCTCGGCCGACAAATTCCAGTGCGGACTCGGTGGGAATCACGCGGACGTGATGACCACTCTCGGTGAAACTGCGGATGATCGCACACGCCTTGTAGGCCGCGATACCTCCGCCGACACCGACAACGATGCGTTTACGCGCCGTACCGGAAGTTTCCGCTACTCCCCCGGTGCCCGAAACCGATCCGGGAGCGGCAGACGACGTGCTCACTCGCCTTCGGTGTGCTCGAGCAGATCAGCGTGGATTTCGCGCAGCGCGATGGAAAGCGGCTTTTCCTGCAGACCCGGCTCGACGAGGGGGCCGACGTACTCGAGGATGCCGTCACCGAGCTGGTTGTAGTAATCGTTGATCTGGCGAGCACGCTTGGCCGAGTAGATGACCAGGGCGTACTTCGAGGAGGTGCGTTCGAGCAACTCGTCGATCGGCGGGTTGGTGATGCCGAGCGGAGTGTCGTAGGCAGGCAGAGCGCCCTGGCTTGCGGTGGACGCGGCTGAAGTGCTGCTCACTCTTGTGTCTCCTGAATTAGATCTTGAATGAAGGCCTACATGAATCGATTTTATGCACCTGGATGGATGAAAATCAGTTCCCAACCAACAAGGATACCAACTCATCGCAAGCACGGCTGACATCCTCGTTCACGATGACCGTGTCGAACTCGTCCTGGGCGGCCAATTCGACTCGCGCCGTCTCCAAACGCCTCGCGACAACCTCGTCGGATTCGGTGCCTCGTCCGGTGAGTCGCTGAACGAGAACGTCCCAACTCGGCGGTGCCATGAATACCAGGAGAGCTTCGGGTTTTGCCTTGCGTACCGCACGGGCTCCGGCCAGATCGACCTCGACCAGTACGGGTCGTCCTGCTTCGAGAGCTTCTTCGATCGGCGCCGCTGGGGTGCCCGATCGCTGCAGTCCGCCGTGAATGTCGGCCCATTCGAGGAGCTCACCGGAGTCGATCATCCGCTGGAACTCGTCGCGAGTGGTGAAGCGGTAGTCCTTGCCGTCCACCTCACCCGGGCGAGGATCGCGGGTCGTTGCCGACACGCTGAACATCAACTCGGGCAACCGGGTCCTCAGTTCGCGGACCACACTCGACTTACCGACAGCCGAGGGGCCGGCCAGTACAACCAGCCGACCCCTCCGCACTGCAGTCTTGCTCTCTGACACAGCCTCAGCACTCATAAGAAACTGTTTTCGCAGCGCTCATCACTACTGTTGCGCCAGTTTTTCTCACGGTTCGACTCAGACCTCGAAGTCGAACTTGGTGAGCAGAGCCCGACGCTGACGATCACCGAGGCCGCGGATGCGACGCGTCGGAGCGATCTCCAGCTCGGTCATGATCTCCTGAGCCTTGACCTTGCCCACCTTCGGCAAAGCCTCGAGCAGTGCAGAAACCTTCATCTTGCCCAAGATTTCGTTGTCTTCGGCGTCCTTGAGGACCTCTTTAAGGTCGGTGCCGCCACGCTTCAGGCGCTCCTTGAGCTCAGCCCTGGCCTTGCGGGCAGCAGCTGCCTTCTCCAAAGCAGCAGCGCGCTGCTCATCAGTCAACTGGGGAAGGGCCACGGTTCCTCCGTCTCGTCGTGTGCAAATTTTGTCTATTCCACTGGATAACCAGCAGCGATAGCGACCGTACTCACGCCTGGCGCGAATTGCTAACCCACCCCCCGCGGTCCGGTGCAGATCACGGTGGGTTATGCGCTCTGGAACGTATCTCGAAATCGATGTCCACGACATCGCGATCTCGACCGAAACAAAACGATATGAACGTTAATACGATTGCGAAATCAATTGTAGCACAAGACTTTTCGATAAATGGACCCGATATGACCCCGGGTTACCCCAGGCCTCGACCACACCGACTCCGGACGTGCCCGGCGCCACAGTCAAATTTTTCGACGCAATTCGACGCGTTTGCGCGTGTCGCGACCGAATCTCACGCCGAAAGTGAAGATTTCGGATCGCCGGCACTCGCGTCAGCATCGGTAATTCGGGCAGAACCCGGCACAACCAACGCCACCAGGACGGCACACGCAGCCCAGAGTAAAGAGTTCTCCAAGATGAAACCGACAACGGGGACGTCGAGGTCCGCTCCCACCCGCGGCAGCCGGAACAGCACCACTGCAGCAGTGACTGCAACGGCAGCCCACGACCACGCGGGAATGCTGCTTCTCCCCCGCGGCGGCGTCAAGAGCACGCCCACGGCCGGCACCAGCCACACGAAGTGATGGGTCCAGGCGATCGGCGTCACCACAGCGGCAAGCAGTGCGACCACGGTAAACGCCGCCAGATCCCCACGTAAGCGCTGCACACGCCGAGTCGCAAGAATCCCCAGCGCCGCCAGCACAACACACGTAGCCAGCCACACAGGCCCCACCATGCCGTCGGGAAGTACCCGCAACAGCATTCCGCGGAGCGACTGATTTCCGAATACCGCCGGATCTCCCACCGCAACGCGTCCCGACAGCGACGCGATGTCGGCGAAGTAGTCGATGCTCGCGCGCGGCAGAATCGCAAAACCGACGGCAGTGGCACCGGCAAAACCTGCGACGCCCCCGGCAAACGCCTTCCACTTTCCGGTGATGACGTAGTAGCCGAGGTAGACGATAGGCACGAGCTTGACGGCTCCGGCTATGCCGACCAAGACGCCCTCGGGCAGCCACTTCGGCCGCGCGAGGACGTCGATCAAGCACAGAAATGTCAGAAACAGTCCGACCTGCCCGTACCCGAGATGGTCCGAGATGGGCGACGCAATCGTCCACAGAATCAAAAATCCCACGTACACCGACAGCGGCCGCTTACGTGTGAGCGGCACTTCCCGGTAGCTCAGTGCGATGATCGCGGCCAGCATCAGGAGGCTGACAAAACTCCACGTCCACTGCATGAAACCCCACGTGCCGATCGCAACCGGGACGGCAACGACAGCGGCAAACGGCGGATACGTGAACGGCAATCTGGCATTGAACGTGCCGTCGTACAGGTTGGTGCCGTCCAGGACGGCCTGCCCCGCAGTGCGGTACACCGCGAGGTCGTCGCCGTGCACACCGGTCAAGGCTTGAAACGCGGTGGCCAACAACCCGCACACCACAACAAGCACCCCGACGCGCCACCAGCGACGCGCCCACAATCCGTCCAATCCGTTCACCGCAGGACGGTACCACCGCGATCCGACAGCACTTGACTCGTCGTGATCGCTCACGGATCAGTTCGCCAACGCTGCTTCGATCTCGTCCCGATCACGCCTGGCAGCCTCGCGGAGCGCCGACACCGACGGTCCGTGTTTGAGAACGCCGCGCGACGAATTCGGCAGGAGCAACTCCGTCGAACCGGCAAAGATCTCGGCCAGATCTGCGGCCGTGGCGCCTTGGGCGCCAAGCCCCGGAGCGAGGATCGGACCGTTGAAGTCGGTCAGGTCCAAGCCGTGATCGCGAGTAGCACCCACTACGAGTCCGACGGTGTCGCGGCCGTCAGCATTGGCGGCAACAGCGTCGTCGACGATCGACTGTGCCACCGACACACCATCGGCGGCAGACTGCTGCAATCCACCGCCCTCGGGATTGGACGTGCGCGCGAGTACAAAGATTCCGCGCGCATTCTCACGGGCAAGGTCCAGGGCCGGAGCCAAGGCACCGAACCCGAGATACGGCGACACCGTCACCGAATCCGAGGTCAGCGGAGATTCACCGAGCCACGCCTGTGCATACGCATCCATGGTGGAACCGATGTCGCCGCGCTTGGCGTCGGCCACGACGAGGGTTCCCGCGTCACGAAGAGCCGCAATCGTGTGCTCGAGGACGGCAAATCCCGCGCTGCCGTACGCCTCGAAAAACGCGACCTGAGGCTTCACGAGTGCAACCTCACCGGTGAATGCTTCGACACAGATGGCCGCGAACGTCGCCAAGCCGTCGGCGGAGCGGGGCAAGCCCCACGCGTCGAGGAGCGCCGGGTGTGGGTCGATGCCCACACACAGCCGCCCCCGGTCCGCAGTCGCGGACCGAAGGCGCTGACCCCAACTGAGGGTCACGACTGTGCGGACGGTTGGCGCAGTCCGGCGTGCAGTTCCTGCAAGGAGTGAACGCCGATGTCGCCGCGCAGAACAGCTTCGATGCCCTGAACGGCCGCCGAAGCGCCCTGCACCGTCGTGATGCACGGAATGTTCGACGCCACCGCTGCACTGCGAATCTCGTAGCCGTCGACTCGCGGGCCGGAGTTGCCGTACGGGGTGTTGATGATCATGGCGACCTCACCGCTACGGATCTGGTCGACGATGGTCACAGCTCCCTCAGGAACTTCTTCACCGGACTGCTTGTACACGTTGGTGCACTGGATTCCGTTGCGGCGCAGAACTTCTGCAGTTCCATCGGTTGCAAGGATCGTGAAGCCCAGGTCTGCGAGACGCTTGACCGGGAAGATCAGCGAGCGCTTGTCCTTGTTGGCGACCGAGACGAACACGGCGCCTTCGGTGGGCAGCGATCCGTAGGCAGCGGTCTGCGACTTCGCAAAAGCGGTGCCGAAGTCGAAGTCGATGCCCATGACCTCGCCGGTGGACTTCATTTCCGGGCTCAGCAGGGTGTCGACGCCGGTTCCGTCGGCGCGACGGAAACGGTTGAACGGCAGCACGGCTTCCTTGACGGCAATCGGTGCGCCGGCCGGGGTGTTGCCGCCGTCGCCCTCTGCAGGCAGGATGCCGCTGACCCGCAGTTCGGCGATGGACTCGCCGAGCATGACGCGAGCACACGCCTTGGCCAACTGAACAGCCGTCGCCTTGGAGACGAACGGAACGGTGCGGCTGGCACGCGGGTTCGCTTCGAGGACGTAGAGAATGTCGTCCTTGAGTGCGTACTGCACGTTGAGCAGGCCCTTGACGCCGATTCCCTTGGCCAGAGCCTCGGTGGAGCGTCGAACGTTCTCGAGGTCTGCGCGACCCAGGGTGATGGGCGGCAGCGCACAGGCGGAGTCACCGGAGTGAATGCCGGCTTCCTCGATGTGCTCCATGACGCCGGCGAGGTACACCTCGGTGCCGTCACACAGAGCGTCGACGTCGATCTCGACGGCGTCTTCGAGGAAGCGGTCGACCAGCACGGGGCGGTCGTCGGAGATTTCCGTGGCGCGGGAGATGTAGTTGGCGAGTGAAGCCTCGTCGTACACGATCTCCATGCCGCGTCCACCGAGGACGTACGACGGACGGACCAGGACCGGGTAGCCGATGCCTGCTGCGATGTCGCGGGCACCGTCGAACGTGGTGGCGGTACCGAACTTCGGTGCGGGCAGACCGGCTTCGGTCAGCACTCGACCGAATTCGCCGCGATCCTCGGCGAGGTCGATAGCTGCGGGGCTGGTTCCGACGATGGGAACGCCGGCAGCTTCGAGGCGCTTTGCCAACCCGAGCGGGGTCTGGCCACCGAGCTGGACGATGACGCCGGCAACGGTGCCCGACTGTGCTTCGGCGCGGTAGACCTCGAACACGTCCTCGAAGGTGAGCGGCTCGAAGTACAGGCGATCAGCGGTGTCGTAGTCGGTGGAGACGGTCTCGGGGTTGCAGTTGACCATGACGGTCTCGTAGCCGGCCTCGGACAGCGTCTGCGCAGCGTGGACACACGAGTAGTCGAACTCGATGCCCTGACCGATGCGGTTGGGGCCGGATCCGAGGATCAGTACCTTGGGACGCTCGGTCTGCGGAGCCACTTCCGACTCAGCGTTGGGGTCGAGTTCGTACGTGGAGTAGTGGTACGGCGTCTTGGCTTCGAACTCTGCCGCGCAGGTGTCGACGGTCTTGTAGACGGGGCGCACGCCCAGCTGATCACGCAGAGCGCGAACTGCATCCTCACCTGCGTGCGTGTCACCACCGAGTTCGGGGCGCAGAGCTGCGATCTGACGGTCCGAGAGGCCGTGGTACTTGGCCTGACGCAGCGCAACCTCGTCGAAAGTCTCTGCAACGCGCAGCTTTTCGCCGAGTTCGTGGATCTGCTGGAACTGGTCGAGGAACCACGGGTCGATCTTGGTGGCGTCGAAAAGCTGCTCGACGGTTGCGCCGAGGGCAAACGCCTTCTCGATGCCGTACATGCGGCCGTCCTGCGGAACGCTGATATCGGCAAGCAGAGCTTCGAGGCTCTCGGCCTCGACCTCGGGGCCCGTCCAGTATCCCGCACGCTTGGTCTCGAGCGAGCGCATGACCTTGCCGAATGCCTCGGTGAAGTTGCGGCCGATGCTCATGGCCTCGCCCACCGACTTCATCGTGGTGGTCAGCGTTCCGTCGGCGCCGGGGAACTTCTCGAACGCGAAGCGAGGAGCCTTGACGACGACGTAGTCGAGTGTCGGCTCGAAGCACGCCGGGGTTTCCTTGGTGATGTCGTTGACGATCTCGTCGAGCGTGTAACCGATGGCCAGCTTGGCGGCCATCTTCGCGATCGGGTACCCGGTCGCCTTCGATGCCAGTGCCGACGAGCGGGACACGCGCGGGTTCATCTCGATGACAACCAGGCGGCCGTCGGCCGGGTCCATCGCGAACTGGATGTTGCAGCCGCCGGTGTCGACGCCCACCTCACGCAGGATGTCGATGGAGAGGTCGCGCATCGCCTGGTACTCGCGGTCGGTCAGCGTCATCGCCGGAGCGACCGTGACGCTGTCGCCGGTGTGAACACCGACCGGGTCGACGTTCTCGATGGAGCAGACGATCACGACGTTGTCGCGACTGTCACGCATGAGTTCGAGTTCGTATTCCTTCCAGCCGAGGATGGATTCCTCGATCAGGACGTTGGCGGTCGGCGACGCAGCCAGACCGCCACCGGCGATCCGGTTGAGATCGTCGACGTTGTACGCCATGCCGGAACCGAGGCCACCCATGGTGAAGGACGGGCGCACGACAACCGGGTAACCGAGTTCGGCAACCGTGGCGTGTACTTCGTCCATCGTGTAGCAGACAGCCGACTTGGCGGATTCGCCGCCGACCTTGGCAACGATGTCCTTGAACTTCTGGCGATCCTCGCCGCGCTGGATGGCGTCGAAGTCCGCGCCGATGAGCTCGACGTCGTACTTCTCGAGGATGCCCTGCTCGTGCAGCGCCACTGCGGCGTTGAGAGCGGTCTGACCGCCGAGCGTCGCGAGGACGGCGTCGATCTTATTGCCCTGCAACGCTTCCTTGGCGATGACCTTCTCGAGGAACTCGGCCGTGATCGGCTCGACGTACGTGGCGTCGGCGAACTCGGGGTCCGTCATGATGGTCGCCGGGTTGGAGTTGACCAGGCTGACTCGCAGGCCCTCCTCCTGGAGGACGCGGCAAGCCTGAGTGCCCGAGTAGTCGAACTCGCAGGCCTGACCGATGACGATCGGACCGGAGCCGATTACCAGGATGTGCTTGAGATCTGTACGGCGTGGCATTAGTTCTTGACTCCGGTTTCTTTCCGTGCGGAGAGCAGGCTGGTGAAGCGGTCGAAGAGGTACGCGGCGTCGTGCGGGCCGGCTGCTGCCTCGGGGTGGTACTGCACCGAGAAGGCGGAGTCGTCCAGCAGGCGAACACCTTCGACGGCTCCGTCGTTGGCGCAGGTGTGGCTGACCACGGCGCGACCGAACGGGGTGTCGAATTCCTGGCCGGCTTCACCTTCGAGCGCGAAGCCGTGGTTCTGAGCTGTGATCGCGATGCGACCCGTCTGGTGCTCGATCACCGGGATGTTGATGCCGCGGTGGCCGAACTTCATCTTGTACGTGCTCAGACCGAGGGCGCGGCCCAGGATCTGGTTACCGAAGCAGATGCCGAACAGCGGCAAGCCCTGTCCGATGACCTCTTTGGTGAGGTGGACGGCGCCGTCGGCGGTGGCCGGGTCGCCGGGACCGTTGGAGAGGAACACTCCGTCGGCCTTCAGGTCGAGAATCTGCTCGAGGCTCGCGTTGGACGGCAAGACGTGCACGCGGATGCCGCGCTCGGCGAACATGCGCGGGGTGTTGGTCTTGATACCGAGGTCGATGGCGGCAACGGTGTACAGCGCTTCGCCACCCTTGGGCTCGACGACGTAGCCGCTGGTGGTGCTGACCTCGCCGGCAAGATCGGCGCCGAGCATGGTCGGCTGATCCTGAACCCGGCGGACCAACTCGTCGTCGGCGGCGATTGCCTCACCGGAGAAGACGCCGGCCTTCATCGAACCGCGGGTACGCAGGTGGCGAACCAGGGCGCGAGTGTCGATCCCGGCGATGCCGACAATTCCCTGCTCTTCGAGCTTGGCCTGCAGCGAACCTGTCGCGCGCCAGCTCGAGGTAACCCGAGAAGGATCGCGGACCACGTATCCGGCAACCCAGATCTTCGCTCCGGCACGCTCGCCGGTCGGTCCGACAGACTCGTCGTCCTCGTCGTTCCAGCCGGTGTTGCCGATCTGCGGCGCAGTGGAGACCACGATCTGGCGGTGGTAGCTGGGGTCGGTGAGCGTTTCCTGGTAGCCGGTCATTCCGGTGCTGAACACCGCTTCGCCCAGCGTCTGTCCAACTGCACCGAAGGTGGTTCCGCGGAACACCCGTCCGTCTTCGAGGACCAATACTGCGGGGCTGCTGTCAAAGCCGCTCATGCGTTCTTTCCGTTCTGCTCGATGTCGCCAGAGCTTGCGTCTTCATTGTTGTTCGTCTTGTTCGAAGCAGTAACCGGCTTGACCCAGTCCGGGTACACCAATTTGTCGTCGCCGCGCACACCCGTGTCGATCTCGGTTCCGCTCGGCAACTCCCAGCGGATGACCAGGACACCGTCCTTGCTCATCACCTTGCCTGCGAGGCCGTTCTCGGTGCGGATCGCGCGGATCGACTTCTCCGGAATCCAGATAGCCGACGCCCCGTCACGTTCGACCAGAATTCCGTTGGAGTAGCGACTGATCTCGCAGGTCGCCCGGAATCCGAGATCACCGACTGCAATGCGGTCCTGCCAGCTTGGCGCGATGGTGCTGCCGACGTACAGGCCGGTGGTGGGCATGACCAGCAATTCACCCAACGTTGCCGGTACCGTGGGCAGCTCGCCGATCTTGTCTTTCTGTCGTCGGGCGCGGCCACGCCAGCCGATGAACATCAGGCCGATCATCGCGGCCCAGAAGACCACCAGACCGACAATCCACAGAACTCGTTCCATCTCCATGACGCCTACTCCTTGCTGCTCAGCAGCCGCGGCGATCCGTCGTGTGCAGTAACGCGGCCACGTAACAGTGTGGTCGTGACCCGAGCAGGCAATGTCATCGACTCATACGGAGTGTTATTCGCGACACTCGCCAGCGCCTTGCCGTGCACGGTCCACTCTGCGGCGGGATCGACCAACGTGAGGTTGGCCGGCTCCCCTACCTCGATGGGACGGCCCTGATCGTCGAGGCCGACAATCGCTGCGGGACGCTCACTCATGACGCGAGCCACGCCGCGCCAGTCGAGCAAGCCTGGCTGGACCATGGTTTGCACGATGATCGAGAGCGCCGTTTCGAGGCCGAGCATGCCGGGACGAGCAGCGGCGAACTCGCAGCACTTGTCCTGCTCGGCGTGCGGAGCGTGATCGGTGGCCACGCAGTCGATGATGCCCTCGGCCAGACCCTTGCGCAGGGCAGCAACATCGCTGGCCTCACGAAGCGGCGGGTTGACCTTATTGATGGCGTCGTACGTCTCGAGACGCGAATCGTCGAGCAGCAGGTGGTGCGGAGTGACCTCGGCGGTGATCGAAATGCCCTGTCCGCGAGCCCACTTGACGAGTTCGACGGTTCCCGCTGTGGACGCGTGGCAGATGTGGACCCGGGCGCCGGCGTCACGGGCGAGCAATGCGTCGCGAGCAACGATGGACTCCTCCGCTGCGCGCGGCCAGCCCGCCAACCCGAGGCGAGCTGCAGTGGGCCCCTCGTGCGCAACTGCGCCGACGGTCAAGCGCGGTTCCTCGGCGTGCTGCGCGATGAGAACGCCCAGTGAACTGGAGTACTCGAGCGCGCGGCGCATGATCAGCGGGTTGTCGACGCAATGGCCGTCGTCCGAGAACATCTTGACCTGGCCGACACCGGCGGCCATGGTTGCCATCTCGGCGAGCTGCTTGCCTTCGAGGCCGACTGTGACCGCGCCGACGGGATGGACGTCGACGAGGCCGACTTCCTGGCCGCGTCGCCACACGTGATCGGTGATGACCACGGAATCGGCAACCGGGCTGGTGTTCGCCATTGCGAACACTGCGGTGTACCCACCCAGAGCAGCTGCAGCAGAGCCTGTTTCGATGGTCTCCGTGTCTTCGCGACCGGGTTCACGTAGATGCGTGTGCAGGTCGACAAATCCGGGAAGCAGGATCTGACCGCTGCCGTCGATCACCTCGGATGCAGTGGCCGGATCCAGATTCACGCCGATCTCGAGAATGACTCCGTCGCCGACACGGACGTCGACGGCTTCCCCTTCTCCGTAGATCAGTACGCCGCGGAGCAGGACACTCACGGGTGATTCTCCGTTCTGATTGCTTGTCACAGCGCACCGTCCTCCGAACCGACCAGAAGCCGGAACAAGACAGCCATGCGCATGTGCACACCATTGGTAACCTGCTGCAGCACAGCAGCTTTGGGGGAATCTGCGACGGCGGAAGCAATTTCCATGCCGCGCAGCATCGGGCCGGGGTGCAGGACCACCGCGTGATCGGCCAGCATTCCGAGACGCTTCTCGGACAGGCCGTAATTGATCGAGTACTCGCGCTGCGACGGAAAGAATCCGCCGTTCATGCGTTCGGCCTGGACCCGCAGCATCAGGACGGCGTCGAGTCCGGGCAGTTCCGCGTCGAGCGAATGCGAGACCGTGACCGGCCAGGTATGTGCGCCGACCGGCAGCAGCGTCGGCGGGGCAACAAGGACAACCTCGGCGCCGAGCATCGACAGGAGCAACGCGTTGGAGCGCGCGACACGACTGTGCAGAATGTCGCCGACAATGGCGATCCGCTTGCCCTCGATGTCGCCGAGACGCTGACGCAAGGTCAGAGCGTCGAGCAACGCCTGGGTGGGATGTTCGTGAGTGCCGTCGCCGGCGTTGATGACTGCGGGGCCACCGTCCGACGCACTGCCGGTCCACTGGGCGATCTGATGAGCCGCACCCGACGCGGGGTGACGAACGATCAGAGCGTCGGCGCCGGCAGCGCGCAGGGTCATCGCCGTATCGCGTAGCGATTCACCCTTGGACACCGAAGAGCTGGACGCACTGACATTGATGACATCGGCGCTCATCCACTTGCCGGCCACCTCGAAGGACACCCGCGTGCGGGTGGAGTTCTCGAAGAACACCGTCATGACTGTGCGGCCACGCAGAGTCGGGAGTTTGTGTACTTCGCGGCCCAGGAGGGCCTGCTCGAAGCGTTCGGCCTCGTCGAGAAGTTCGATCGCGGACTCTCGGTTGAGGTCTGCGATGGAGAGAAGGTGCTTCACGCGCTCTTACCTCCGGAAATGACCACAGCGTCCCGGCCGTCGTGTTCCTGCAAGAGGACCTTGACGTCCTCGGACCTCGCGGTGGGAACGTTCTTGCCGACGTAATCGGCGCGCAGTGGGAGTTCGCGGTGACCGCGGTCGACCAGTACCGCAAGCTGCACCGCACGCGGACGGCCCAGGTCACGAAGAGCGTCCAAGGCAGAGCGGACGGTACGACCGGAGAACAGGACGTCGTCGACAAGCACGACCAACGCGTTGTCGACGCCACCTTCGGGGACCGACGTCCGTTCGAGGGGGCGGTGCGGCTTGGTGCGGAGATCGTCACGGTAGAGCGTGATATCGAGAGATCCGATGGGAGTACGTACACCGGAGAATTCTTCGATCTTGTCGCGAAGACGTGTCGCGATGGTGGTGCCTCTGGTCGGAATACCGATCAGGACGACGCGGGGCGCAGTACCTTCGGGTCCGTCGAGTGCCGTTTTCTCGATGATCTCGTGCGCGATTCGCGCGACGGTCCGGCCCACATCCTGGGCGGACAGCAATTCGCGGGTCTCGGCGTCACTGGCCTGCGTTGTATCTGGACCTGCAAGATCGGATGGGCGAGACCCTTCGGGCACGCTCATACAGCGACCTCCTTCTCCGCCTCACTGGACGGATCGTTAAAGGATGTCTGACGGTTCCCCACCCTATCAGCCGACAGACCTGAAACCCGCCGCGCGAGCCGTCATGATGACGGGTTGTGTGCAGACACACAACCTAAGCTCGAACGGCGGGCGGTAGTACTGAAATACGCGGAACTGTAGAGCTACTCGGTACCCGAATCGGTATCCTGCTGCGCCCGCTGCGATGTCGCTGCAGCGGCCGAACGAACCTGCGGCGCGACGAGGACGACCTGGCCGAGAATTCCGTTGACGAATCCAGGCGAATCATCCGTCGACAACTGCTTTGCCAATTCGACGGCCTCGTCCACGGCGACAACCGGCGGCACGTCCGTCGCATGGAAGAGTTCCCACACGGCAATACGCAGGATCGCGCGGTCGACTGCCGGCAGACGCTCGAGCGTCCAGTCCTGCAGGTGCGACGAGATGACCTGATCGATCCGGTCGAGGTTCTCCGCAACTCCGGACACCAAGGTGACCGTGTACGGAGCAACCGGAGCAACCGCGTCGTCCTTGACCGACAGATCGGAACGCTCCGATGTCAGTGCAACCGGATCGAGGTCACGTGCCTCGGCTTCGAAAAGGAAGTCGACAGCACGCTTGCGCGCCTTGTGGCGCGCACCGAGTTTCTTATGAGTGCCGGACACTTTAGGAATTCACACGCCCGAGGTAGTTACCGTCACGCGAATCGACCTTTAGCTTGTCACCGGTGTTGATGAACAGCGGCACGTTGATCTCGGCGCCGGTCTCGAGGGTGGCAGGCTTGGTGCCGCCGGTGGAGCGGTCGCCCTGCAGACCCGGATCGGTGTGCTGAACGACGAGCTCGACCGTAACCGGGAGCTCGACGAAAAGCGGAACGTCCTCGTGGGTTGCAACCTGAACGGCCATGTTCTCGAGAAGGAAACGCGACTGCTCGCCGACAACGGTTTCGCTGATCGGAATCTGGTCGTAGGTGTCGCCGTCCATGAAGATGTAGTCGCTACCGTCGTGGTACAGGTAGGTCATGTCGCGGCGGTCGACCGTGGCGGTCTCGACCTTCACACCGGCGTTGAACGTCTTGTCCACTACCTTGCCCGAGAGCACGTTCTTGAGCTTGGTACGCACGAAGGCAGGGCCCTTGCCGGGCTTGACATGCTGGAACTCGATAATCGTCCACAGCTGGCCTTCGATCTGCAGAACCAGACCGTTCTTGAAATCACTGGTGGAAGCCACTTGCTTCGCGTCTCCTAGGGGTCGGGAAACCGTCTCAGACGACGGTAAGGTCTTTTGCGGTCAGTGTGAGCAGCTCTGGCCCCTGCTCACGAACAACGAGCGTGTCCTCGATCCGTACGCCTCCGCGCCCGGAGAAGTACACGCCCGGCTCGACGGTCACCGCCGCGCCGGAAAGAAGTGTACCGGTGCCGAGCTTCCCGATTCCGGGAGCTTCGTGGATTTCCAGCCCCACGCCGTGCCCGAGGCCGTGCAGGAACAATTCGCCGTACCCTGCGTCGTCGATCACCGAGCGTGCCGCAGCGTCGACGGCAGCGCATTCCGCGCCGGGAATCAGGGCTGCGCGGCCGGCCGCTTGGGACTTGGCAACCAGGTCGTAGACGTCCCGTTGCCAATCGGAAACAGTCTCGAGCACGTAGGTGCGAGTCATGTCGGAGTGATACCCGCCGACCTGGGCGCCGAAGTCCAGTTTCACGAAGTCACCCGACGCCAACACCGCGCCGGTAGGTCGATGATGCGGAATCGCCGAGTTTGCTCCGGCAGCCACGATCGTCTCGAACGAAATCCCGTCTGCGCCGTTGTCGAACATGAGGTTTTCCAGTTCGCGGCCCACCTCCCGTTCGGTGCGACCTGGTCGCAGTCCGCCGCGAGTGATCAACTGCGCCAACGCATCATCGGCTGCTGCACACGCCGACCGCAACAATCCGATCTCGTGTTCGTCCTTGACCATGCGGAGTTTTTCGACGAGCCCGCTCACCGGTTCGAACCGGACCGACGGCGCAGCCTCCGTCCAGGATCGGTGCTCGGCAAACGTCGCGACGTGCGCCTCGAAAGCCAGCACGTCGCCCGAGTAAGTCCCGATCAAATGCGCGGCGCTCGAACGATCGATTTCGGCCCGCAGGTCCGGCACCTGCTCGCCGACTTGAGTGACGTAACGACCATCCGTACAGATGACCGTCGCATCCTCGTCGCCACTGGCATCTCGTGCGCTCACCACCAACGCGGCGTTCGAACCGGTAAACCCGGTGAGGTAGCGGATGTTCAAGAGGTTTGTGACGAGAATCGCGTCGAGTTCGCGCTCGACCAGAAGCGCACGGAGGGCATCGCGGCGGGACCGATGATCAACTGACATGACTCGAACCTACCCGCTCCCCCCGCTCTCCTCCCCAACCCGAAACACGCGGTTACATCAATAATTGTGGGTTAGGCCACAAATGGAATCTGTTCTAGTTAGGCTGTAGGTATGAACGCGTGGTTAGTACGTGGCCTCGGCATGGCCCTGATACATGTTGTGTTTCGCGCATTGCTCGGTATAGCAATCGCGCAGTGGCCACTCCAGGGCTCCACCCTGCGATGGCTCTCCCTGTTCATCGTCATTGCACTTGCCGCGATCTGGGGCGGAATCGACGGCATCCGTGATCGTCGCCAGTTCCCCGAACCCGACGACGGCGCAGACCTCCTGATGCTGTGGCTCAAAGCCGCAGTTCTCGGTGGCTTTGTCGCCGGCGCAGCCAGCTGGCTCCTCAGCCTCGTCCCGGCTCTCGAACTGACCCAGCAGGGCTTGTTCTTCGAGATCACCGCCGGAGCGGCCTTCACAATTCTGCTGATCTTCGTCCCCGCGATGATCGCCGCCACCGGCGGCCGGTTCCTCACCAGTCGTGAGCAGCGTAAGCACGGCACGGCGCCGCAAACTCCGTCGCACGAGCGCCATCACGAACCTGTTCCTGTCAGCGAAGGCTACGACTCCCCCACAACCCAGCACGCGTACAGCGGCGCTGCCATGACAGTCGAGGAATCCGACGCCGACACCACCGTCTTTCCCGCCATCGATCCGGGCAAGCGCGAACAGTAACGTCCACCACCGACCACTGAGGGCTCCGAGGAAATCATCCTCGGAGCCCTCAGTTCGTGTGTAGGTATTTCGTGTTGACGTATGTCAGCCGCGTTCGGCAAGGAACCTGATAGCCAGCGGGTATCCCGCAACACCCAGACCGACGATCACGCCGGCCGCGATGGGACTGAGGAGCGAATTGTGCCGAAACTCCTCGCGCGCATGGACATTCGAGATGTGGACCTCGACCAGTCCGGCGGTGAGTTCCACGCAGGCGTCACGCAACACCACGGACGTATGAGTCAATCCACCGGCGTTGAGAATCACCGGTTCGCCGGCATCCGCCGCGTCGTGAATCCAGCCGAGCAGATCGCCTTCGTGATCGCTCTGTCGAACAACCACCTCGACGCCCAACTCCTTACCGGCCGCGACACACAGTTCCACCAAATCATCGTGTGTGGTCGCGCCGTACACCTCAGGCTGACGCTTGCCGAGACGTCCGAGGTTCGGTCCGTTGACGACGTTGATTTTCACAGGCGAACCGTTCCGCCGGACGACCTCGGTGGGCGGGCGATAGCCGAGTACGCCGCAACCAGCAGCGACGGATCCGGGCCTTCGAGCCGGCCGGGCTTGGCCAAGCCGTCGAGAACAACGAACCGCAGCAGTCCGGCGCGGTTCTTCTTGTCGGTCTGCATCCCGGCGAGCAGCTGGGAAAAGGCATCGTCGTCGTACGCCGTCGGGAGCCCCACCAATTCGAGGATCGACTTGTGACGATCGGCCGTAGCATCGTCGAGGCGACCGGCCAGGCGACCCAGTTCGGCAGCGAACACCAGACCGACCGACACTGCAGCGCCGTGACGCCACTTGTACTGCTCACGACGCTCGATCGCGTGTGCCAGTGTGTGCCCGTAGTTGAGGATTTCGCGCAGATCAGACTCACGAAGATCCGCTGCGACAACCTTGGCCTTGACCTCGACGGAACGTCGAATCAGTTCGGGCAGAACAGTTCCCGACGGATCGAGCGCGGCCTTCGGGTCTGCTTCGATCAGGTCCAGGATGACCGGGTCGGAAATGAAGCCGGTCTTGATGACCTCCGCCAAACCGGCCACGATCTCGTTGTGCGGCACCGTTTCGAGCGTCGCGAGATCGATGAACACCGCGCCAGGTTCGTGGAACGCGCCGACCAGGTTCTTGCCGGCTTCGGTGTTGATACCCGTCTTGCCGCCCACAGCGGCGTCGACCATTGCGAGCAGCGTGGTCGGAACGTGCACTACCTTCACGCCGCGCATCCACGTCGCTGCGACAAAACCGGTGAGGTCTGTCGCGGCGCCGCCGCCCAGGCTCATGATCGCGTCGCTGCGGGTCAGGCCGATGCGGCCCAGCACATCCCAGCAGAAACCGGCCACAGCCAGATCCTTGCCGTCCTCGGCGTCGGGGATCTCGATGCGATGCGCGTCGATTCCCTTCTCCGCCAAAGCAGCACGAACAGCCTCAGCCGTTTCTGCGAGCGGCGGCTGATGGAAAATCGCGACGGTCCGGGTGCCTTCCAACTCGGCAACGATGTCGCCGAGCAGACCGCGCCCGATCACAACCGGGTAGGGACTTGCGGTCTTCACCTCTACAACTACGGGTTCGGTCACTGCTCCACTACTCCGCTCCGGTTGATCATTTGTCTTCAAGTTTTGACACCAACTGCGCGACGACGCGTGACGGACTCCGACCGTCGGTGCGTATCCGGATGGTGGCGGCGCGCCGGTACAACGGCCGACGGCGTCGCATCAATTCCTGATACTTCACCTTGGGATCTCCGCCCGCCAGCAGTGGTCGGTGATTGTTGGCACCCGTCCGGCGCAGCCCTTCGGCAACACTGATCTCGAGATAGATCACCGTGTGTCCGTCGAGCAATGCGCGGGTGCGTTCCGACAGAATCGCCCCGCCACCGAGCGAGACAATGCCGTCGGTGCTGGCCAACGCTTCCCGGACCACCTCTTCCTCGATCTCACGAAAACGTGGCTCACCGTCGTGCGTGAAGATCTCGGGAATCGTCCGTCCGGTCGTCTTTTCGATCTCCGCGTCGGTATCGACCAGGTCGAGTTCCAACGCTTGCGCGATACGACGGCCGATGGTCGACTTGCCTGCGCCGGGCGGCCCGATGAGTACAGCCTTCGGTTTCATCGTGGCAGGAACCTCCGTTTGGACGCTCTCAGCGAGGCGGCCGGGCTGCGATACCGTCGGCGTAGCGCCGGTAGTTTGCTGTGGTCTCGGCAATGGAATCACCACCGAACTTTTCGAGTGCGGCTTGAGCGACAACAAGCGCAACCATGGATTCCGCAACGACGCCGGCAGCCGGAACCGCGCAGACGTCACTGCGCTGATGGATGGCAACTGCCTCTTCACCGCTTTCCATGTCGACCGTCGCCAATGCGCGCGGCACCGTTGAGATCGGCTTCATCGCGGCACGAACTCGCAGTGCCTCGCCGTTGGTCATGCCGCCTTCGATGCCGCCTGCGCGGTTGGTGGAGCGGACGATCCCGTCCGGGCCGGGGCGGATCTCGTCGTGAGCTTCGCTGCCTCGGCGACGCGCGGTCTCAAAACCGTCACCGACCTCGACACCCTTGATGGCCTGGATTCCCATCAGGGCTGCGGCGAGTCGAGCGTCGAGACGCTCTGCGCCACTGACGAACGTTCCGATGCCGACAGGCAGGCCGTGAATGACAACCTCGACGACACCGCCAAGGGTGTCGCCGTCCTTCTTGGCTGCTTCGATTTCGGCGATCATCGACTCTTCGGCAGCCTTGTCGAATGCGCGGACCGGGCTCGCGTCGATCGCGTCCAGGTCCTTGCCCTCGGGCACCGGACCGACATAGGGCTCGGAAGCACCGATGGAAATGACGTGCGAGACAACCTCGACGCCGAACACCTGACGGAGGAAGGAGCGAGCGACAGTTCCAGCAGCCACACGGGCTGCGGTCTCACGAGCACTCGCGCGCTCCAGAATGGGGCGGGCGTCGTTGAAGCCGTACTTGAGCATGCCGCTGTAATCGGCGTGGCCGGGACGCGGGCGCGTCAACGGTGCATTGCGGGCCTGATCGGCAAGCAGATCCGGATCGACCGGATCGGCGGACATGATGGTTTCCCACTTCGGCCACTCGGTATTACCGATTTCGATGGCAACGGGGCCACCGAGCGTAAAGCCGTGGCGGACACCACCGATGATGGTGACCTTGTCGGCCTCGAACTTCATCCGCGCGCCACGGCCATAGCCGAGTCGACGACGGGCAAGTTCGGACGAGATGGCCTCAGAGGTCACTTCGACCCCCGCGACCATGCCCTCGAGCATCGCAACGAGGGCGGGACCATGGGATTCTCCAGCAGTTATCCAACGCAGCACGACGACTATCTTTCCACGTCGCGGACAGTGGTTGTGACAGTGGTCCTTCGACCTCTGTCCGATTGCACAACGTCACATCGGAAGGAGAATCCGTTTATCCGGTTTCCGCGGGAGCACGGGAGCGTGGCGCACGGCAATCACAACCCTCGATCGGGCAGCCGGATCCAGTGTTCAACGCCGCCGGAACCACCGGCGGGGGTTGCCCGACGAAGTCGGAACTACGGCCGCCCAGAACGACACAACGCTGTCCTCAGGACCGTTGTCCACGCGCTTGAATGCCTTGTCGATCGGGTTCGCGTAGTAACCCGAAGGCAGCTTCACGACTGGCCAGCCACCCATCTCCGCGGGCGGGTCCGCCCATACTCCGCCGGCGTGACGGACCAAGAGTTCACCGACATAGGCACCCAACTTGAAGACCAATTCCGCGAGCTCGTTGCTGCCCCCTCCCCCCCGACTTCACTGCCGGTCGATCCGCGCAGCTACAGGTCGCGGTGCAGACGCACAGCAGTCGTCACCAAGATCATCGCGAGGCGGCGGCATGCTCACATGTACCGGGCCTGTTGTTCGCCGATTCTCGGGTTGGCCGGGTAGAGGCGTAGTGCGGGCGGCGCGGATCGCATTGGCGATGACCAGAACTTCGGCGAGTTCGTGGACGAACACGACGGTGGCCAGTCCAAGGACGCCGGTCGCGGCGAGCGGGATGAGGACGCCGATGATGGCCAGGGAGAGGCCGATGTTCTGCAGCATCACCGCCCGGGCATGGCGGGCGTGAGCGAGAACCTGCGGCAAGTGGCGAAGGTCTTCCCCCATGAGGGCTATGTCGGCGGTTTCGATGGCGACGTCTGTGCCCATCGCACCCATGGCGACTCCGACGTTCGCGGTTGCCAGGGCGGGGGCATCGTTGACTCCGTCACCGACCATCGCGATGTGGCGGCCTCGCGCTATCTCCGGGAGGAGTCGAGCCTTGTCCTCGGGAAGTAGTTCAGCGTGGACGGTGCCGATTCCGGCTTGCTCGGCCAAAGCCTGTGCGGTTCGGTGATTATCTCCGGTCAGCATGGCCGTTTCGATGCCGAGTGCGGCGAGTTGGCGGATCGCTTCGGGCGCTTCGGGCCGCAATTGGTCACGGACGGCGATCGCCGCGATCACCACGCCGCCGCGTTCGACGAGGACAACGGTGGCGCCATCGCATTGGAGTCGATCGACATCGGCTGCAAGGGGGCCGGGGGTGACCCAGCCCGGTTTCCCCAGCCATAGTGCGGCGCCGTGGTGTGTGCCGCGCAGTCCGTGTCCGGCGACGGCGGTGACGTCATCGGCCGGGTCGACGGTCTCGGTGGCGGCGAGAATCGCTGTCGCGAGAGGGTGTTCGCTGCGTGATTCGAGTGCAGCGGCGGCCGAAAGTGCTTGTTCGCGTGTGGTGCCGGGGACGGTGACGACGTCGATGACCTCAGGCGCTCCGGCTGTGAGGGTGCCGGACTTGTCGAGGGCGACCACGGTGATGCGGCCGAGTTCTTCGAGTGCCGCTCCGCCTTTGACGAGCGCACCGTTGCGGCTTGCTGCACCGATCGCTGCCACGACCGAGAGCGGTACCGAGATCGCGAGCGCGTAGGGCGATGCAGCAACGAGTACCACCAGTGCGCGTTCGATCCACAGCATCGGATCACCGAGCAGTGCACCGATTGCGGCGACCAGTGCGGCGAGGACCATGATGGCCGGCACCAACGGGCGGGCGATGCGGTCGGCGAGACGTTGGCCGGATCCCTTGCGGTCCTGGGCTTCTTCGACGATGTGCACGATCCGAGCGAGGGAGCTGTCGGAGGCGCGGGCGGTGACGTCGACTTCGATGGCTCCGCCACCGTTGATCACCCCTGCATGAAGTTGATCACCCGGGCCCGCTTCGACAGGCACTGATTCGCCGGTGATCGCCGACAGATCGAGGCTGGTGCTGCCGGCCGCAATGGTGCCGTCGGTGGCGGCGCGTTCACCGGGACGCACCAGCATTCGGTCACCGACGGTCAATTCGTCCGGGGCGATCCTGACTTCACGGCCGCCGCGCAATACCGAGACAGTCGGGGGCACCAGCGCCAAAAGTGCTCGCAGGCCGCGGCGGGTTTTCGTCACCGCATAGTGTTCGAGGCCCTCGGCGATAGAGAACAAGATTCCGAGCATCGCGGCTTCGGTGATCTGTCCGAGTGCAATCGCGCCGACCGCGGCAATCGTCATCAGGGTTCCGACGCCGATGCGGCCGTGGCGCAGGTTCGCCGCGGTATTCGGCACGAAGGTCGATGCTGCGATTACCGCTGCGAACAGCGCAACCACTGTTGCTGCAGTGTCGGCGCCGGTGTGTCCGACAAGCCAGGAGATCGCCAGCAAGAGCGCTGCGGCGGCGGCTATTTGCAGGTCGCGAACCTGCCAGAGTCGCTGCCCATTCTCGTGCGCTTCGGTTGTAGCCGGCGGGTTGAGGTCTGGGCCGCAGCATGCGTCAGCCATGAGTGCTCTCAGGTTCGGTTGCAGCATCGATATCTTCGGTTTCAGTGTGGCTGCGCGCCAGCACTTTCTGCAGATCCGCAGGGATCGGCATCTGCGTCATCAGCCCGACAGCAGTGCGTCCGGTGTTACCGACCGGATACCGCCCGCTCAACGATCCGGGTGCAGCGACCACGATACGCAGGACCTGCCCGAATACCTCACGTCGATCATGTTGCCGTAGTGCAAGATTAAGCATCGAGAGGTGATTGCGGGTGTGCAGCCACGGGTGCGGTTGAGAGAGGATATGGGCGCGCTCGAGATGACTCCACCGCGCCGCATCGCCGGAAGCGGCTTGCGCGGAGGACATTTCACGCTCGTACAGTGCGCGAACTGCAGCGGTAGGTGTCGACATGGCAATGCTCGATTCCGCGCTGCGGTCAGCAGCAGCTTTCGTCATCCGATTTCGGGCACAAGGTGGGATCGACGGCGAGAACGAGATCCATCAAGGCGCCGAGAGTGTCCCTGATCCGAGGATCGGCCAACTCGTACCGCGTCCGGCGCCCCTCAGGAACGGAGACCACGAGTCCGCATCCACGCAGGCAGGCAAGGTGATTCGAAAGAATCTGGCGGGAGACCCCAATCTGGTCGGCGAGGTCCGACGGATAACCCGGAGCCTCTCGCAGGCTGAGTAATACCTGGGTCCGGGTCGAGTCTGACAGGGCGTATCCGAACCTCGACAGTGCGTCACGATGCAACAAAGTATCCACACCGGAAATAGTACAGATAATTATGGATACACAAAATAGTGGATAATCTTGTCCCTCGGTTGCGGGAACCGGGCAGAGGTCACGCCCCGATGCGCTCAGCTCCCCTGCCGCCTCGAAGAAATCCCTCGAACTCTTCAAGAGGTGAGTTCGCTGTACGCGCCCGTGATCATCTGCAACTGCTGCTGAGCGCGCACTTTCGCAGATGGACGACGCCGCGGCTCTGGCGACGATTGTGGCGCCGTCGAATCGGATTTCGTTTGTCGGCGCAGTTGCTTGAATGTCTTCACAGCTCGGCGTTTTCCATGCCTGACCTGCCGCCCGTAAGCATGGATCGTTTGTGCGTTTTTCACTTGTTGACGAGTTTGGCTACCTTGAATATGCCAACTACCATGAGAGCGCCTAATGCGCCGGTCGTGAGCAGGATGGGCGCTACATCTCCCCACTGATCCCGCAGCGAAACTTCCTCGAAGTGTGTCACCAGTGCGACCAGCAAGACCACCAGCGCGGGAACGACCCCGCCCGACGCGCACCACACACCCACCCAGGGACATGTCATCACCCCAGGTCACACGCGACCTACAATCACAATCAGGGCGAAGCGCCAGGCCGAGATTCCGGCACCGTTGTAGGGAGGGGTCAGGATGTTCGGTTCGAAGAAGAAGCGCAACGATTCGACGAAGACGCTCAACGATCTGATGGCGCAGCTCAGGCCCGACCTGAGTCGCGAATCGCTCGGCGTCGGACCCGACTTCCCTGGCGTCGCCCCGAACCCATTCCTAAGCAGCGATGCACGCAAACGCACTGCCGAACTACGTACAGGAACGCTTGCACTCGGCGTTCTCGTCGACTGGCGAGAGGTCAACAGCAACCCCCGCGTGGTCCTGATGTTCGACGTGGAGACCGCCAACGGCATCACGTTCCGCGGAATCGCCGACGAAGACCTCACGATCACCGAGCTCACCCGACTCACCCCAGGACAGACGTTGCCCCTTCGCTACCGGCCGGCCGTCATGGACCACTACGTCGCCCTAGCCCGGGACGCCGACCCCACCCACGTACAGCAACTCTCTGACCAGATCGCGAGCCGCAAGCAGACCTGACCCGAAGCCATTGGGCTGGACAGCAGGAACGCCCCGACTCTGAACTGGCCCCCGATTGTTGCACTGGCAAAAAACCCTGGTGTTCGCGTGTCCGGACTTCTTCGCACTACTCCAACTATAGTTGCTATAGTCCAACTTTAGTTGGAATCGAGGAGGTCCCTGCCATGCAGCTGAACAGACCATTCGCCACGGTAACGCCGACCCTGGACGGCGACGTACTTGCCGTCTTGGCGAGCGCGGAGGTCACGTTCACGATCAGCCAAATCCAGCGCATCCTCACCATGAGGTCCGGCGAAGGCATCCGCAAAGTCCTCACCCGCCTCGTCGCGCAGGGTGTCGTGCTGCACGATCAGGTAGGCAGGACCAACACCTACCGCCTCAACACCGAGCATCTCGCGGCCGAGCCCATTATGGCGCTGTCACAGCTGAACTCCTCCTTCCTCAAGCGCCTCGAAAAGCACCTGGACGGGTGGCGCAAGACGCTCCGGTACGCCGCAGTGTTCGGATCGGCAGCAACCGGGCGCATGAAACTCGACAGCGACATCGACCTATTCCTTGTGCGCGCCGCCGACGCCGACCACGACGGGGACGATGCATGGGAGGAACAGGTAACCGAACTCGCCCGACTGGTCACCGCGTGGACCGGCAACGACGGCCGAGTCGTCGAGTACACCGAAGACGAGTTCCGCGCCGCGGCCGCCGCCGGCGAACCCCTGCTCCGCGACGTGGCGAAGCAAGGCCTGACCGTAGCGGGAACACGGAGCTGGTTCAACGCACAACTGCGCCCAGCCGCGAAGAGGTCCTGATGGCGGGACAACGCGACTGCGACTCCGTTGTCACCGCGGGGCGCATGTCCAAAGCGAACGAGTTCTTCGACGCCGCTGACCATCTCGGAGAGGAGATGCCCAACGCCGCCGGGGACTTGTACGTCGACGCAGGTACCGCCGCCTCGGACGTACTCTGCTGCCTGCGCCTCGGCGTGTACTCGAACACCGGCAACCACAGCGAGGCCATTGCCCTACTCAAACGCGCGGACAGTGGATCCGAACGGCACCTGAACACACTGCTGAACTTGAAGAATAAGGCCGCCTCCACACACCAGGACCTGACCTCTGCGGAATTGACGAAGATGAACCGCGCAGCCGAACACCTGGTCGAGGCAGCCAAGCAGGCAGTGGCCGCTCGAGGGTAGTCCGCCGACTCCCCCGCTCAACCACCTCGCCGAACCCAACCAGCGCTACCGACGAGAAATGCGCCTGTTAACGACGGGCGGGTTCTAGTCATCGTTGCAACAGTTGACTAGAACCCGCCTCGTCGGGAGTGGACTACTTTTCAACCGTCGGCAACAACCGTCACCACACGCGACGAAAACACCTCACTACCCCCGATCAACCAGCATCGACCACTCGGGCTCACGAATCCCCGGATTCTGCGAGCGTTGAGACGGGACCTGTACACGGCCATGTAGGCGAACTCTTGGGCGACGAATTAGCCGGCGACTGCGATGATCAGCAACACGCATAGACCGAGTACACCGGCACCCGCCTGCAGGTTGGATAATTCCCACTCAGCGTGAACGTAAGGCTCGCGGCTCCCGGTACCGGTACAGCCCTTTTCTATATCCAAGAGCTGTCCTTGTCGTGCCAGTTGACGTGGGAAGCGACTATAGGCGGTACGGTACGGTACGGCGATGCGGAAGCTCGTGCTCCCAGCGGTCGCGATTGTCTTACTCGGTGGGCTTTTGGGATGCGCCAACGACCGCGACCAGCCCACGTCGTCAGAGCCAGCAGACCCCGGTGATATCGCCAACACCGTCCGTCTGTATTTCGACGCCTACAACGCCGGCGACGTCGCAGGCCTCAACGCGAACTCATGTTCCGCCGCGCAGAGTCAGAGCGCAACGGTTCCTCCGTCGAAGACGATTCTGACTGCCGTCGACGAGCCGATCGTGGAGGGCGATTCGGCGCGAGTGCCAGTTGAGGTCACGGTCCAATTCGACGGTGCTGCCGCCACTCCTAGTCGAACACAGATTTCACTAGTGGCCGAAGACGGGCGTTGGGGTGTGTGCATGTTCGAACGACGTGGCGAGTGACCGTCTGAGTTCAGAGTCGCCGACCTGGTTGCCGCGCGGCGAGGTAGTAGTGGAAGTCGCGAAAAGCTACCGTGTTGCATCTGATTGGAAATGATCAACTCGCTGACGCCACTGAATCGAAAGACAACTCAAAATCGACGAACCTAGCTGACCACCACCGCGATTCGTCCACTGAACCTGCACAGCTCTGGGCAACCGAGGAAAACGTTTGCCGAGATACCTTGCCCTGCACTCAATCAACGGCACCGCTACGTCGATCCGACTCTGACACCGACCGCGCACACCATCGCCCTGTTCTGGCCGAAGGTCGTGCAGTCGTCGACATGCTGGTATTAGTGCGGAGCGATCAACGCTCCGTACGGCTTCGTGCCAAACTGAGCAGAATTGCATCAGGGGACGCATTCGACCGATACCGACTTCTTGACTACACCGATGAGAAGCAGCCCACTGCGTAGCCGAGAAACGGTACTCGCTCCACTCGGCGGATCACAGCTCTCCTGCACCCGCCGCGTTGCTCTGACACTGTTACCGGAATCGATGACCATGTCTCGCGTAGTCCTCGATCGCTGGTGATGTCGACGGGGATTACTGCCGGCGAGATTCATCGAGCAGGGCGGCTACGTCCAAGTCATCCGGCCACTGCATCGTCTCCGCCGGAATCGACTGCACACCGGCACCTCTCACCCAGATGGTTCCCTTGTTATCGATCGTCACCGCGGGGTTTGTGGCGAAAATCGGTGTGCTCTTCACCGGTTCGAGAGTGCCCGCATCCAACAAGGTGAAAAGCCAGAACTGGCGAGTGCGGTCGTAATCGACAGGGCCGGGTAGCGGCCACCATCGCGTTCGCGACGTCCCGTCCGGCGGGTGACCGATGATCCACACGAAGTCCCCGATCTGACCACCACGGCGGACGTCACCTCCGAGTTTCTCCACCGCCCCGTACGTCAGATCCGGAAGCACCACCACCGCGACACTGCCGCGGAAAACTCGAAGTGGTGACCCAGCGAGAAATGGCCTAGGGAAACCTTGCATCGGCGGCAGTTCCGGACCGACGGTCACATCACCGGACAGGTTCACCCGAATCAGCCGGTAGCTCGATACTGCATCGGTATGTCGCTGCTCTGCCAGAACGACAAAGAACTCATCGACGACGGCGATCGAACTGACGTATCCGTCCGGCACTTCCACCGCGATAGGTTCGTGGTCCTGGGTGTGCAGCGACCACCTCGTGCCGGATGGGCAGGCCAGGAAGTGCTCGCCGATCACTGCTCCCTGATGCACCGAGTGGGGAAAGACTCTCCGAGGCTCCTCACCGATCACACACCGGTACAGTCCGTCGTTGCCGCCCACCCAACATCCCGTCGGGGTTGCCCACAGGTGCCTCGACTGTCCGATTGGACCGGGCAGAACATGCTCGTGGGCAACGTGATCGGGGTCGATGCTCACCACGATTGGCAATTGACTGTCGATGACCCACAACGTCTCGCCCGACGCCGACACGTCACCCGGAACGATCGACGGGCGGGCCGGCACGGGTGGTACGTCGTCGAGATCGAGGTCCACGAGCACGCCTACGCCGCGATCAACCTCGAATAGATCGTCGCGCATGAACATGTCGTTGTCGAAGAAACGTGGCGCCACCTCGACGTCGCGGAACGTGCGGTGGCCGGGCACGATGTTCCATCCGTGATTTTCCGGCGGTCGCCGGTAGCGCTCGCTGACCAACTGCACGCGGGTCACCCGTCCACGTACATACGAGGGGGTGTTGTAGCCCATCACTCCGTAGAAACGGCCGGTGAGTTCGACGTGCCCGGTTCGCGGTGTGAAACCGCGCAATGACGCTGTCCAACCGTCACCGCGCAGCAATCCACTCCATTCCCACCGGCGAGGCGAATCATGGCCGGTGTATTGAAAAACCGGGTCGTGATTGCTTGCTTCGAGGAGAACGCAAATCGTCACCGTGTCGGCAACTGTCGCGGGGTGTTCCACGAAGCGGAGCGGGAATTCGATTACGTCACCGAGTCGCGGCGGCGCGATTTCGCCGTCCTCGATTGCGACTTCGTCGATCTGCACGACAAGCGCGCGTTGGCGCGTCATGCGCCTTTCACTGGGTTCATATCGACGACAGTACCAATTCGAGCAAGTCCCGTGCCCGATCTGTCTACAGCGTGGCGTTGAATGTCTTGGCGCGCGATGAACGAAGTGTGGCGCCAGATTTTCGAGGGGCGGATCGAACTGGCGAAAATCGGTGAAATTCGCAGAACCCTAGGAGCTAGATTGTGGGCGCGCACGAAGAGACCGGTTGTGCGCTACGGTGACGACCAGCGCAGGCACCACGACGGCTAGTACTGCGAGGGCCGCGCAGAGAATCGGTCCAAGCAGCGGCCGCTCGGACCAAAGCTCTTGTGCCAGTATCAAAGAGCCAAATATTGAAATACCTGCGCCGCCTCCGCGAAGCATGGTCGTACGCCCGGGCGGCCTGACGGGGTACTGCCCAGTGACAATCGGCAATCGACGCCCGGCATTGAGAATCGACAACCGCACCGCGTACAGCCAGTTCACACCTGCCCCGAAAACCAGTAAGCCAACACCAAGCACCATCATCCCCGGACCATACCGAAGGCGCCCCGAGGAGAATTCGGTTCAACGGATCTGCACGGATAATTCCTTGCGGCTGCGTAATCGCTCACTAAGTGACAGCAAGCGAAAACTCCGAAGACCAACCGGAATTGAACGAAGAATCGATCACTTTCAAAGTGAACGCGTACGAGGCCGGTACAACACCTTTGGGCTTGCGGAAGTGAAACTGAATAGCGGAGTGACGCATCGATCCGGACAGGCCCCAACCTGCCTGAATCACTCCTCCGCTGTGTTCGAGATACGCCTGTGCATCGTGACGCATCAAGGCTGGCTCGTCGTGATCAAGCGACATCGCGAGGTACTCGAAGCGGATTCCGTCCGGTCCTGATACAGCCGGTGTCACCAAGCTGACAATTCCGTTGTCCCCAGTCGATACATATGCCGCTGGCGTGCACACCTCCAATGTGCCGAGCGTCCCTGCACCTGACGAAAATGCGCCGCGAAAAGGATCCATTGTTGGACACTAATCGGCGAGAGGCGCAAGACGGGCACCGACCTGTGAAGCCGCCGACGTTCTGTTCTCCGGGATGGCCACCGAGGACGGTCTCGCCCCTCGGTGAAGGATTATCGCGACGCCGGTTGGCGTACCACCTCGAAACGCTCGACGCCTGGATACTTGTATCCAAGTGAACACACCATAAACCCAGTCGCCTCGTAGAATCCGACTGCGTCCCTATAGGTTTCGGCGACAATTTCCGATTCAGGCGAACGACCCTGCAGCCAGTCGACCAGTGTTTGGGCAACACGTTGCTTTCTGTATGCCATCGCAGTGGCGATGTGCAGCAGTTCGATTCTCTGCCCACTCTGTCGCCAACCCGCAACGCCGACGACACTCCCGCAGACATACGCCGCAGCGAGAACGCCATCTCCATTCCGATCGAGGTCAGATGCTCTGCCGAGACGGTCCACGTCTCCCGGCCCTACCGCGAAGGACAGAATCCCTGCACCCCCGGCACGTTCACGTCGACCAACCTGACTTCGATCTTGTTCATGTCACATACGTTCGCATCACACCGATTTCTCTGCTCGACTCCCGGTGTAAGTTTCATAAGACGACTGCATTTTTCAGAGGACGACTGCACGCTAGAAGAGAGCATCACCGCTCAGTCGTTCTCTGTCTGACTGCTGAACGTCGAGTCCTGAAATGATCGATGTTCCGATTGAATCCGGCTCGTCCATCAATCGGTCGAACGCCACGCCAACCCGCCTAGACCACGAAAAGCCCAGCCGTCGGCCAACCGAGAACTCGAAGCCTAGGCCACGGAAAGCCAATACAACCCGGACTGTCGATTCAGACGGGACGGTGGCCCATCCGGTTACGATCGGGCGGTGCCGGATGCAGTGCTTGTTCGCAGCCATCGGTTTCATTGACCATGCGTAAGAGTGGAGATGGATGAGCAACGACACGAATTCCTTTGGAAATGAGCAGATCACCGAGGGAACAAGCGCAACCGCAACGAGAACTTCGACATGATCGTCGAGAGAATTCATAAAGCCGAGCAGGACATGATCGATTCTCGGCCGAGCGGCGCGATCATGGCGGCCTGCGGCACTTGAGGGTTCGACGTGATCCGCACAAGCATCTGCAGTATCGGGCATCGTGCAGACCTAGTGGAGCAACTCTCTAATACGGGGTTCGACGATATATAACGATCGAACCAGATTTGGCTCTGAGGAATTGAATCTCGCGAAATTATGCCGCCCCGCTATTGTCCATTACCGCATCACCGGCAGCACGGCCGCGCGCGAACGTCCCGTGGCAGCCTCGACGAATGCCAACGTGTCGGGCACTGCAGCCAAGACTTCCCTGGCACGCTCGAGAGCCATCGATTCGGGCTCGGGCCCACCCACTGCAGCAATGACGTCGAGCCAGTGGACCGTCGATTCGAGGATTGCCATGTCGAGGAAGGCACCGAGTGAGACCGACTCCAAGATCGGGTGAGCAATCACGCTGGCGCGACTGAGCCCGGTGAGTCCTTCGAACGCCTCCGGCAGTTCGGTATCGAACCGTTGAACTATAACTTCTCGATCGACGTCAGCCGCCATCTGTCGGACTATTTCAGCGAGCTGTTCGTGCATCGGTTTTGCTGTCGCCGGGTCGGCATTGAAGACACGGAGCATCTCCGCAGCACTCGTGATCTTCGCGTCACCGTCGCCGAGGGGCGCGTCGAGCATCGCGATCATGACGTCAGGGGTGACGTGCACGTACACGTCTCGAACATTCCAGCCTGGTAGGCGGGTATCGGCAGTCCACTGCTCGTCCGACAGTTCCGCAGCGCGCTTGGCCCACATCCGCCACAGTCGGATCAGGAGATCACGATCCTGCTCGAAATTCGTCACGCCGACCCCCTGGTGATCATCCCTGCACTATCGCACAGTTCCTGCGACATTCGCGGCCGATCGCACAGACGGGATGGGTGCCAAAAAGCGCACCGCTGACGGTAACCGCATACTCGCACAAGTGATGACGTCGGCGAACGGTCCGCTGCTCCGTCGGGAAGAGTTGGTGCACAGCGATACCTGCGCTGGAGTTCCTAGCTCTGGCCAGGTCGTCGGCATGATCGACAATCTGGCCTGTGTTTGAGAGCTCATCGCCCGGATCGCCTTCGTCTCCGAAAGCAGAGTCGATGAAGCTGTACCCACAGGTCGAATCTGGTTGCGCGACTTCATCATACCCGGCAAGGTACACACCCCGCGCAACTGACTCCAACCTCAACCCCTGCACCCAGTAGCAGTTGCTTCACAGTGCCGGCTCCCCTTTCAAGGCGCCGAACATCTCCATCAGCTGTCACCTGCGGTGTAAGTGGGAGGTTTGACTCGATTCGTGCAACCCAAGTGCTGTCACCGAATTCGGTTCGGTCTTTCCCCTCGTTCAGGGACAGACGTCCTGTCGAAAGTGGCTGCGCCCCGCACAGAATGGGAAACGACCCTCAGGCGGTCGGGCCGTGCGTGGGCTATCGCGTAGTTGAAGATTCGTCCCGATGTGTCCCGGACGGTTTGTTCCAACAACAGCAAGGGCGCACCCACAGTGGTTCGCAATACTGACGCGAGAGTTTCATCCGAGAGCACCGCGCTGACCGTGAAATCAGACCCGCCGATTTTCACTCCCGCACTCGCGAGATAGGCGTACCAGTCGACAACGAAGGGAGTGTCGATCAATCGCTGCGCTTCCGGGAACAACACGTAGTTAGTAGCCGCGACGTCTACATCCCCATTGACCGTGCCCGCCGCGTAGTCCACGCGCAAACATGGTGTTCCTGTTGTCACCTCAAGCGCCCTCGATGCAGCACCGGGCGCTGAGATCACTGTGCTGTCGAAGGATGTCAGACGCAATCTCCCGTCGAAGAGATTGTCGCTCTTCAATTCTGCGACTCCTTGAATGTCTTCGAGTCGCCTGTGCGCTGTAGGGGCGACTACGTGCGTCCCTACGCCCTGAGTCCGGGCGATCAAACCTTCGTCCCGCAGGAGCGTCAGAACTTCGCGAACGATCCCCCGAGTCACCGAGTAGGAGCCTACGAGTTCGCTCTCCCCAGGAAGGATGCCGTCAACAAAATCTCCACGCAGCACTGCTGCCCGGAGAAGATCCCTTGTTCGTCGAACCGAATCAGGTCTTGCCTTCATCCAACCTACCTCGCTCCATCTCTGACGAGTCCTTACGAGTGGAGTACAGATATTCAATTATATTGTTGCCCGGGACATTACGCCGTTTCTGTATTTCCGATGACGCTGCGAGCTGGTGCTTTGATCCTCAGATTTGCCGATACGCCGATACTGTTCAGCCCAGCGCACTAGACGGTCCCGTGCCGCGCCGGAGTCCACTTGTCGCAACAGGTGTAATGACCTATTCTCGGTCCGGACACTGCAGGAGATGATCCGATCTACCGATAAATACAATTGCAACACAACGGTTTCCGACAGTTGTTGCCTGCAAGCCGTTGACGGGTCGCCCTGGTATGCAATTCACGTTCCCTTACGAACTCCTCGGCGACAGTCTCCTAACCGATGCACTAAGAAGCATCTCTTCCGCCGAAATCCGTATCAATCGAGAGGACAGTCACGATGGTCAGTTGGAACGAAGAATGTGACGTGTTGATAGCGGGTTCGGGAGGCGGCGGCCTCACCGGTGCATATACCGGGGCACGAGAAGGACTCGAGGTGATCTTGGTCGAGGCCACTGACAAGTTCGGAGGCACCACTGCCTACTCCGGCGGCGGTGGTGTGTGGTTCCCATGCAACCCGGTCCTTCGGCGTGCCGGCACCGACGACACGATCGAAGACGCGCTCGAGTACTACCACGCGGTGGTTGGCGACCGCACCCCGCGCGAACTGCAGGACACGTATGTCCGTGGTGGAGCACCGTTGATCGAATACCTCGAACAGGATGAAAACCTCGAGTTCGAAATGCGGCCGTGGCCTGACTATTTCGGTAAAGCG
Source organism: Rhodococcus sp. KBS0724 (assembly GCF_005938745.2). Lineage (NCBI taxonomy): Bacteria > Bacillati > Actinomycetota > Actinomycetes > Mycobacteriales > Nocardiaceae > Rhodococcus > Rhodococcus sp. KBS0724. Next base: position 3,104,235 of record NZ_VCBX02000001.1, on the reverse strand, counting down.
CCCAAGGCCAGACTCGACGGCCAGCGGCACATCGTCCCGAGGCCGATTTCGGCAGCAGAAGTGGGGGACCTCCGCACATCAATGCGAGGACCTCTCGACACGGAACGTCTCGGGGCTCCGCTACCCGACGTGCTGGTCGGGGCCCAGTCGCTCATCGGGCGACTGCTCAAGGCAATTGCGAAGTATCCCAATGCCGCCCTGCGGTTGGACGCACCACTTGTCGAGCTCGTGGTGGAGGAGGGTGTTGTCGTCGGAGCGATTGTCGATCACCCCGGCGGGCGCCGCGCCATTCGGGCTCGAAAAGGCGTGCTTCTCGCGGCCGGCGGCTTCGAGGGCAACGATGAGCTCCGACTGAAGTACGGCGTGCCCGGCATCGCCCGCGACACCGTGAGCCCACCGGGCAACCTCGGCGCGGCGCACCAGGCTGGAATGGCAGTCGGTGCCGACATCGACTTGATGGGTGAAGCCTGGTGGGCTCCGGGGATGACTCATCCGGACGGCCGCTCGGTGTTTGCACTGTGGTTCACCGGCGGCATCTTCGTCAATCAGGACGGCAAACGGTTCGTCAACGAGTCGTCGGCCTACGACCGCATCGGCCGTGACGTCATCGACCAGATGAAGGATGGCTCAGTCAACCTGCCGTACTGGATGATCTACGACGACAAGGAAGGCGCGCGTCCGCCGGTTCGGGCCACCAACGTCTCCATGGTCGAGACCGAGAAATACGAGGCGGCCGGCCTGTGGCACACAGCTGACACCCTCGAGGAACTCGCCGAGAAAATCGGCGTGCCGGCCGATCACCTGGTCGCGACTGTCGAGCGGTTCAATACGATGGTCGCCGAGGGGGTCGACGAAGACTTCGGCCGCGGCGACGAGGCCTACGATCGCGCGTTCACAAACGGTGAATCACCCCTGGTGGCAATTGATCGTGGCCCCTACCACGCAGCCACTTTCGGCATCTCCGACCTCGGCACCAAGGGAGGGCTGCGGACCGACACCGCCGCGCGGGTACTCGACACCGCCGGAAATCCGATTCCGGGCCTCTACGCGGCAGGCAACACGATGGCCGCACCCAGCGGCACCGTTTATCCGGGCGGCGGAAACCCGATTGGAACCAGCATGCTCTTCAGTCACCTCGCCGCGCTCGACATGGCCGGCCGTAAGGTTTGAGAACGGACGCCTCCACCAACTGAACCATTCGAATGAGAACGCGCTGGGGCCGCGAACGTCGCGGCCCCACCGATCAACCCAAGCTCGAATCCACTGATCTCTACTACGTCGAGCAGCAGTGTAGGTTCCGGTTCACGATGTTGGATTCCGATTAACGTGCCATGTTGCAGTTCGCCGCGCCCTGCCCAGGCTTCGTCGCCGCCGATCGGGAACTGAACGCCGAACGGTTCGACGAGCTTGGCGCCGGCATCACACTCGATCCGCTCCCAGTGAGCGCTGCCGACAGAGCCTCGTCCATCGCACCCCTATGGTGCCGAAAAATCCGACTCACTGACCAGAGCCTGTTTGCGACACGAAAAAACGCAAAAAACCGGCGGCTCAAGTCGCCTGGCATACAAATCGAACCGGAACTGTGAACGTCACCCTCGCGTGCTCATTCGATGTAGCCGGTTTCGGGGTCGATCATGCCGAGGAAGTTTCTGATCGACTCGCGATGTTCACTGATCGTCGATAGGTACAGCTCTGCAGTCGGGACACTGACACCCGGACCAACGGCCACCTGCGCTGGGCCGCCACCGAACCCGTACTTCTCGTTCGGCCCGGATTCCCAGGTGTAGTCCTCGCTACCATCGTCGCGCACCGTGACGGTGAAAACCTCGCCGTCGACGATGAGAGTGAATGGACTATCTTTCGCTTGCGCGACGGTAGTTGTCTGCCCACTCGTTTGTGTTCACGAACCGACACTCTCACGAATCAAACATGGACCGCAGCAGGATGGTTCGCGGTGACCGAGCGATTCCACCCGTAGTCACCGTGCGAGTAGCCGGCGGCGGCCGGGATAGCGCTGAATACCTCAGCACTAGTTGACACAGAAGACGCCTTCACCCGGCCGTGCTGACGGATCAGGAATCACGTTGGCACATCTCACGATGCCGGTTGGTCCGGCTGTGAGATCCGAGAGCTGTGGACATACATGGACGATCGCAGAATGGATCAGATATGAGTAGGCGGCAATATCCGAACGATCAGATTCCTGAGCCTGCAAAGACTGCCACAGACCAGCAGCCCCCTGCTCAATGATCGAGGTACATGCCCGACGCCCTAGTTCGGCAGCATGACCGCGGACCTCTCGCATCGGGATCCCGCTGTACAACGCACCATCCAACGGCGGTAATCCACACACGTCCTGGGCGAAGGCGGCGTCACCTCCCGGCGGCACCAAATCGGTTACCACGTCGGACCACTCGGACCGCTTCTGGCGTTCCACCTCCTGTTGCGAGGGAAACGACTGCTCAGGGTAGTGGCTGCGTTGGTCGTCGAAGATGTTCTGCCAGTACGCAACCGATTCGTCGATGCTCATGTTCGGCATATCCGCATCGAGGCACCGCGCAGACGGATCCTTTGGTGTGTCTTCGGGCGGTTCGGCGAAGTATCTAGGATTCAACGTCTGCTCGGTGCCGGCAACATCGTGCGGGTTCTCCGCAGGACTGCACGCCACCAAAACAAATCCGGCGAAAACGACGGCCATGCCAGCAACTGCGGGGACGGAACGACGATTCATTACCGATACCTTCCCGAAGAAATCACGTGCAGAGTGAACCCACTCGCGTGACGACACACTACGACTTCACAGTCGTCGACGAAACGTCCGCGACCTTTGCCGCAGTCACCACATATGTCCGACAGTGTGACGAGTCGACGGCCACGTGTTGTATGACGAAGCGGCACCGACGCAGATCCTTGAAGGATGGCCAGTTCGACAATTCTGCCCTCCGAAACGATAGCGTCGCCGTATGCCCCGTTCCGGTGTTTCATGGCGAACCCAAGCAATGGCGTGGCCACTGATCGCGGGAGCCGGATTCGGAAGCTACCTTGCGCTTCAATTCGCAGACTCGAGCGATATCGGGAGCGTCGTCGGAGCCGTGGCCCTCGGATCTTTGTGCTCTCTTCCTGCTGGTGCGCTTCTGGGAATTTCCGCAATTCTGGCTGGAAAAGGTGTCCTCGCAATCGGCGAGCACAACTCCCGTGCCGCTGCGCCGACTAGCTGGAGGCTCGCATTCGCGATCACAACAGCTGTGGTGACGGCAGTAATCGTCGTGACTGCGCTCTCCTGCACAACCCTCGACGACGAGGCGATCGGTGCGTCAGCGCTGGCAATCGCCACCATCTCCTTCGTCGCCCCGCACTTCTACTATCCCGCGACCGATTCCGACTGAGCCGTCGTTCCTGTTTCCTGCTCGTTTCCACTGACCCCCGACAGACAATCAGGAATCCAGAGACGAATTTTGCAGAGACGATCTGACGATGCTTCCAGGTCAGCACAGGCCCCAAGACTTATGACTGGGGTCATACAACCTCGACTTTGTGCTGTGCCTCACTTTTATTTCTCACTCATCGGGAAAACGCATTCGCTATTTCTCGAACGCTGATTACCTACGGCTCTGCCTATGACTGCCATGAAGTGCCGTCTGCAAGAAGGAGAACCTCGTAGTGAAGTTGAACAAGACCACGAAGCTGGTTGCGGCGCTTGCTGCCACCGCCGCTCTGGTGTCCGCCTGTTCCGGCGATCGTGGGGACGACCCGTCGGCGACGTCGACCGGCGGGTCCAGCGCGAATGCAACGGCCGCATCGAGCAATTCCGATGCAAAGTTCGGAACCTTGAATTCTCCGTGCGGCAAGGGGGACGCGAAGGGCGCCACGGATCAGGGTGTCAGTGACACCGAGATCAAGATCGGCTTCGGCGACGACCGCGGCTACGTGAAGTCGCCCGGCCTGAACAAGGAAATGAGCGACGCGGTCAACGCCCTCATCTCCTGGTGCAACGATCAGGGCGGCATCAACGGCCGCAAGGTTGTCGGTACCGACTACGACGCGGCGATGACGCAGGCCAACTCGGTCATGCAGGAAGCGTGCGCCAGCCAGTTCATGATGGTCGGCTACGGCTTCGCGATGGACCAGACCGCAGAGCAGACCCGCGTGGCCTGCAACATGGTGTCGGTTCCCGGTTTCACGGTGTCGCCTGACGCAACGAATGGACCGATGACATTCCAGGGTGTCCCGATGCCTGTCGATTATGCCAACGCCGCAGCATGGTTCCAGATGGCTGAGATGCATCCGGATTTGCTGAACGACTTCGACGTCGTCAACAGCACGATGCCGACGATCATCACCTCCACCACCAAGACTCGGTCAATGGCCGCTGCTGCGGGCTTCAAGCTCAAGGACTGCGGCGTGACTCTCAACTACGAGGGCGAATCCAGCTATGTCCCGTTCGCCGAGAAGTTCAAAGAATGTGGTGTCAAGGGTATTTGGACGTCCCGTTCAGCAAGTCCGGCCGAGCTCAACTTCGTCAAGTCCCTCGATCAGGTCGGTATCGATCCGATCTTCTTCGGCGAATCCACGTGGTACGGCGAGGCCGTTTCGGCCTGGAACAAGGACACCGGACTGCTCGATAATCTGAACGCGGACATGATTTTCCAGATGCTCGAGAATGCGGACAAGGTTCCGGCCGTCAAGCAGTACGCCGACATGGTCAGCGAACAGGGTGGAAAGACGGCACTCCTCGGCATGCAGGCGGCGTCGTCGTTCCTGCTGTGGGCTACCGCGGCGGATGAGTGCGGTAGCGATCTGACGCGTCAGTGCATGGTCAACGAGCTCTCGAGCATCCATGAGTGGGATGGCGGCGGATTGCACGCCGTGACCGATCCGGGCAAGAACATGCCTGCCACTTGCGGCCTGATGACCGCGCTGACAGGCGACGAATACTCACAGGTTTTCCCGACCACGGCCGGCGAGTTCAAGTGCGACCCGAAGTACTTGATCGCCACGGACAAGGCCATCTGGGGCACCGAACTGGATGCCGATCGTATCTCCACGAAGTACCAGAACGCGAATGTGATCAAGCCGCAATCCTGATGCACTGAACGCCGGTGGCGCGAATCGCGTGCCACCGGCGCTCCTCTGGCTGAATCTCCAGACACAACCCTCATCCGCAGCACCGTTGCACCAACACACACGCAGCGAAAACGCTCGGCGCCAACAACTTCGGTGACTACTTTGCCTAGTTGCGTTTGTTCGCAGCTACCGAGTCCAAATTCGATACCGCAGTCGCCTAGTCAGGACGCAACCAGTTCGTCGATCTGATTGATCGCTGACGACGCACCCTCTATGACACCCATGTCGAGCACCTGCTGCAACGCCTCTGCAGACTCGTAAGTGCTCACGTAGGTCGCACGAGTACCGCCGTCGAACTCGGCAAAAGTGAAGACGTTCTTCGACACCGGCATCTCGGCATTCGGGTTGAAATCCTCGTCGGCGAAGCCGTCGTCGAACGAGAAGCTCCTCGGTTCATCGGTGGCCGTAATCTCCCAGTACCCTGCATACTTCTCACCGTCCGGACCCGTCATGAAGTAGGTAGTACGACCCCCCGGCGTGAGATTGTGTTCCACCACGGTCGCCGGGTATGTCGGTGGGCCCCAAACCTTTTCCAACTGACGTGGGTCTGCGTAGACCTGCCAGATACGTTCCACCGGCGCAGCGAATTCCGCCACAATGGTCAGCGTTCGGGTATCGATGTCCTGCTGGACGTCCGTCACAGGCATGGTTCAGTCCTCCTGGAGTGAGTCGAAAGCGATGAGTTCGTCAATACGTCCGATGCGGCCGCGCCACACTTGCTCCAACTCGGTGAGCATGGCCGCCACCGACCACAACGCCGTCACCTCGCCGCTGGCGAGATGCTCTCGACCGATGCGTCGCTTGGTGATGAGGCCGGCTTTCTCCAAAACGGCGACATGCTTCTGCACCGCTGCGAAGCTCATCTCATACTTCGCAGCGAGTGCGGTAACCGAGTGCTCGCCGGCCAGTACACGGCGCATGATGTCGCGCCGTGTCCGGTCGGACAGCGCACGGAACAGTGCGTCCGTGCGGTCCTCGTCGTCTCCGTTCACACCCCAAACATACAACCAATTGGTTGTATATGTCGATCGCCCGGAAACACTCGCCTGATCGAGACCCTGCATTCTGTCGCCACAATCACCAACAGAGTCGATTCAGCTATCCCGCACCATGCACAACGATCCGGTGAGATATATTGCAGCAGAGTAGTTTTCGCGACTACATCCGGCAAGTTGTGCCGTCAGGGCGCGACGATACAACCGGGCCCGAGCGACACTCCCGGGTTAACCGTCACCGTTTCGATCGGCCCGCCTGCCGAAGTCTGGTACGCCATCAGTGAATGCTCGCCAGGCGCAGTGGGAGTCCACAGAGTAAACGCATGACCGAAAATCACCGGTGAAACATAGTAGGGATTAATCGTGTCCCAGATAAGTTCCTGCGGAAAGAACGTCGATGCGCGGTTGAAGTCGACGATGGAGACCCCGCGCTCCGACATATCGGACGTCCTGGCCACCACTAGGTACGTGCACCCGGCACCATACGGGGTGGTCGGGCCTCCTCCGAGTCCAGGAATGACCGTGACGTCGACGACCTCGGCAGAGGCAGTTGGCGCAAACCATGTGGCAACCGCTGCACAAACAACCACGGCGAGCGATGCAACTCGGGTAGTACGGGAAAGTGTCATACCAAAAGGTCGGTTTCAACCGCCCGAGTGTTACTCGCCCACGTCAGCCGACGCATCAACGGAGAGGTCATCGTGGGGTGGAGCGGAGTCAGTGCAATTCAAGGCGCGGCAATTCAAGGCGCGCAACCAGAATCAAGCCGACGCACAAGACGAGAAAAAGCAGTGTCACGTTGAGCATTCCATCGCCCCCTTTGTCGAATTTGCGCCTCAGTCTCGATCGAGAGCAATTCCTCGGACCTGAACAGAATTTCCATCAACTTGGCCGTCAAACCCCCGAACTCGAAAGGTCGTCGCGCGACACCTCGCACGGCGGTCACTTCTGAGGTGGTTTGTCGTAGTCGCAACTGTCGACCGTGCGAGTCAGGTGGGCACGTGCTCAACGTGCTCTGAGCGATTCGCTGCGAGATCACGTGTTGAGCGGCAATCGCCTTGTTGGTCGACCCTTGGGCCACAGGTTACCGAGGTGACCGCATCCCCTTCACTGAGACCGCACCTAGCCTTGAAACTATGTGGCATCCTGCCGTTCCAGCCAGTTCAAGATCACTTGGTTGGTCTCATCGGGTCTTTCTTGCTGGATCCAATGACCACAGTCGAGATTGACTACTTCCACATTGGGCACGAACTCTGTCAGGTTCTCAGCCCTCGCGATCGCGTCACGGTCGCCGTAGATCATGAGTGCGGGCTGTTGAATGATCGGGTCCACCTCCGCCAGCAAATGCCAGTTGCGGTCAAGGTTCCTGTACCAGTTCACACTGCCCGTGAATCCTGTCGATTCGAAGGCGGAGACGAAAACGGCCAATTCGCTATCGCTCATCAGTGGCTCACCGAGTGGCGTCTCGGCTCTGGCGAGATCGATCAGCGCCATGCCCGGCTGAGGCTCCCTGACGGGTTCGTTCTTCCGGTACAGGTTGCGGAGGAACCGAAAGGTGTTGTCTTCGAACACGGCGTCCGCGACGCCCGGCTGTCGATTGAAGTGGACGAAGTAGAAGTCACTGCCAAGCACGGCCTCCATGAACTCAATCCAGGGCTGCTCTCCGCGATCCTGGTAGGGCAGGCTCAGGTTGATCACCTTGTTTACCCGGTCCGGGTGCAACAGGGTCAGGCCCCACACGACAAAGGCGCCCCAATCGTGACCGACAAAGGTGGCATCTTCGTAACCGTAGTGATCGAGAAGTGCGATGAGATCACCCGACAAATGTTCAATGTCATAGTCCGTCACTTCGGTCGGACCTGATGAGTTGCCGTAGCCGCGCTGGTTCGGGACGATGACGTGGTAGCCCGCCGCGACAAGGGCAGGCACCTGGTATCGCCAAGAATAGGCGTGCTCTGGCCATCCGTGACACAGCACGATGGGTTTCCCGGCATTGTGTTGCCCTGCTTCGAAGACTTCGAGTTCCACGCCGTTGACTGGGATAAGGACGGGCCTGGGGAAGTCGGATGGATTCACGGATGCTCCTTTGGGTTGAGTACCGATCTAATGTCTGGATCGACCGATTGCTCCGACGATAGGGAGCATCGTGGACACATGAAGTCCTAGATTGCTGGCAATCTGAAGAAATGCGGAACGATCCCACAGGCCGAGCACTGCAACTGCTCTCGCTCCTTCAGACCCATCGTTTCTGGAACTGTGCCGAACTTGCCGCACGACTCGATGTCACGCAGCGAACGGTGCGCCGCGACATCGATCGCCTACGCGACCTCGGCTATCCGGTCGATTCCACGTCCGGAAAATACGGGGGCTACCGACTTGCAACGGGGGCGCACGTGCCGCCCCTGATCCTCGACGATGACGAGTCCGTGGCGGTAGCCGTCGGACTGCGCTACGCCGCCGAAGCCGCCATCGACGGCATCGAAGAAACGTCGCTTCGCGCGCTGACGAAGATCGAAACACTCCTGCCCCATCGGCTACGCCGACGTGTGTCGGCTCTGCATTCGAGCGTCAGTTCCGTGCGGCGGGCCGACGACGACATCGTCGACCCCGAAGCGCTCAGTGTGCTCGCTGCGGCATGTCGCGACCACGAGCACGTGCGTTTCGACTACCGGCGAGGTGATGGCGAGAGCGGCAGACGGCTCGTCGAGCCGCACCGCCTTGTCACGGCGGGACGTCGTTGGTATCTCGTAGCATGGGACCACCATCGTGCCGACTGGCGAACATTTCGACTGGACCGGCTCTCCGAGCCCTGGCTGGCAGGCAGCCATTTCACGCCACGCGAGATCCCGGGCGGTGACGCGGCAGGCTTCGTCGCGAGATCCGTCGGCCCGCCACCCCGTCACCACGAGGCAAAACTCGCCATCGCAGCCACATTCGCCGACCTCGAGGGTGTGCTCAGATGGATTGACCACACACCAATCGAAGTGGCAGCGGACCACTGCCTTGTCCAAATCCGCAGCGAAGATCTCGGCAGGCTCACCATGACCGTTGCGCGCATCGCGCTCACCGCCCCAGTGGTCGTCATCGAACCAACCGAGCTCGCCAACACCGTCAGTCGGCTCGCCCTTCACCTCAGGGTCTCGCCACCATGAAAGTCAGAAGAGGATTGCGCGACAAGACCATTCATGTTCAGGTCATTACTGAGACGAGTTCGCGGACATGTTCCCCACGCCGGCTTTTCTTCTATCGAGACACATATCCGCTTCACTCTGAGCTGGGAGACCAAGTGACCAATTCGAAATCATCGCCACCGAGTTCCGTCCACCCCCCAACGTGGAAGTTCGACTACCCGATCATCCACGCCGAGACTCGGGAACAGTGGCGAACGTGGTTGACGGACAACCACACGTCGGCCCGAGGTGTGTGGTTGTGCTCCTGGCGCAACACCATCAGCCGACCACGCTGCCCCTACCCTCAGGCCGTCGAGGAAGCCATCTGCTTTGGTTGGATCGACTCCACCAACGCCAACCCCGACGAAGAACGCAATTTGCAACTGTTCACGCCGCGCAGACGCAAGAGTTCCTGGACCCGACTCAACCGCGAACGCGCAGCCGATATGGAGGTGCGTGGCCTCATGACCGTTGCTGGTCGCGATGCAATTGCTGCCGCGAAATCCACTGGTTGGTGGACGATTCTCGACCAAGTCGAAGACCTCGAGGAACCACTTGACTTGCAGGCGGCGCTGGACCGGGACCCGCAAGCTCGAAGCAACTGGGACGGTTTTCCGCCCAGCGCCCGCAAACAGATGCTGTGGTGGATCGTCAGTGCCGCCCGGGACGCAACACGGGAAGGTCGAATCGCCCATATCGTCAACCAAGCGGCCATCGGTCAACGTGCCCGCGGCTGATCGCACTTCGACCGCGTCCGGTATGAAGGCTGGTCGTCATCTGCACTAAAGGGTCTCCCTCGGCAGAGAATCCAGCCACAGCATCAGGGTGGGTCCGGATCAAGCCGCCCTGCTGGACCTGAATGGGATTGACACATTCACGCTGCAGCCAGGCACTTCACACTGCAGCCAAGCACGCGCAACGAATCGTCGCCGATCTACGGACGCATCGGCACATTTCACTTGAAACCGGCCCATCCAATTGAGGGCGCGCAAGCACACGGTGCGACTAAAGTTTCGGTAATGGAGCGAAGCAGCGACGCTGCTCAAACCCGCAGCGGAGGTAACCGCCGGTCGCGGTTTGACAGATTCGTCGAGCATGCAGAGTTGCGAGTCAGTCAGGCACCGTTCTTCTTTCTCTGTGTCGTCATTGTCGTGGCCTGGTTTATCAGCTTGCCGTGGTGGACGGATCTCAAGACCTGGCAGGTTGCGATCCATACCGTAGCGAGTGTTTTCACACTGCTGCTGGTCGTATTGCTCGAGAATGCCGGGCGCCGCGCAAGTGAAGCGTCGCAAGAAAAACTCAACGTCATCGCCGAAGCACTCGCGGCGATGCTGGATTCGTCCGCATTCGACGATCCCGAGCTCCGAACTGCTGCTCGACGACTCCGCCAAGCCGTTGGACTCGAAGAACGCCACTGACCTGTAACCGCAATCGGCGTATTCGAAGTTCCGATTCGACCTTTCACTCTTCCTACACGCGACTTCCATCTTGCTGCCCATTTCGTCCGAACGGTCGCGACAAGTCCGAATTTACGGTTCTATGGGACAAGCATGCTCGTTCGTCAGATTCTCGATCACCCCGAGGTGATCGTGAAGACGTGAAGGAAGTGCAGAAGTGGTCGAACATATCGGCAGTGGCGTCGAAAACGCTTTACTCCGCGGCGGTCGTTTCTTCACTCCTGGGAAGTTCTCGGACGATCTCCGTACCGTGAACCGCACTGGCGGCCGCGAAGGCGACATCTTCTACCGTGATCGTTGGAGCCACGACAAAGTGGTGCGCTCCACGCACGGAGTCAACTGCACCGGTTCGTGTTCGTGGAAGATTTACGTCAAGGACGGCATCATCACCTGGGAAACCCAGGAGACCGACTATCCGACGGTAGGACCGGACCGTCCCGAGTACGAACCGCGCGGCTGTCCACGTGGTGCCGCGTTCTCGTGGTACACGTACTCACCCACGAGAGTCCGCTACCCCTATGCCCGTAGTGTTCTCGTCGAAATGTACCGCGAGGCCCTGGCTCGCCTCGGTGATCCGGTGGATGCGTGGGCAGACATTCAGGCCGATCCCGAGCGTCGCCGAAAGTACCAGCAGGCCAGAGGGAAAGGCGGACTGGTGCGGGTCACGTGGGCGGAGGCCACCGAGATGATCGCTGCTGCACATGTGCACACCATAAAGAAATACGGTCCCGATCGTATTGCGGGGTTCTCCCCCATTCCGGCGATGTCGATGGTGTCGTTCGCTGCGGGGTCGAGGTTCATCGAACTCATCGGCGGCGTCATGACGTCCTTCTACGACTGGTACGCGGACCTCCCGGTGGCATCACCTCAAGTATTCGGCGATCAGACTGACGTGCCCGAGTCCGGGGATTGGTGGGACGCGTCGTACTTGATGATGTGGGGATCCAACGTTCCCGTGACCCGCACCCCCGACGCTCATTGGATGGCGGAAGTCCGTTATCGCGGAACCAAAGTCGTCGCGATCAGCCCCGATTACGCCGACAACACCAAGTTTGCCGATGAGTGGATGCCGTGCGCTGCGGGCACCGACGGAGCCATGGCGATGGCAATGGGCCACGTCATCCTGTCCGAGTTCTTCGTGAAGAAAAGTGAGCCGTTCTTCGACGATTACGTGCGGCAGTTCACTGACCTGCCGTTCCTCGTCACCATCGAGGACCGCGACGGCCTTCTTGTCGCTGGCAAGAACCTGACGGCTGCTGACCTGGGCGAATCGAGCGAAAACGCTGCGTTCAAACCGGTTCTCCTCGACAGCGCCACAGATGAAGTGGTCGTACCGAATGGCTCTCTCGGTTTCCGCTACGGCGATGAAGGTGTCGGCAAGTGGAACCTCGATCTCGGAGAGATCGTTCCCGCTCTGACTGTCGACAGCGAGTGGGTCGAAACAGCAGAAATACACCTTCCACGTTTCGACACTCCGGATGGTCATGGCGAGAGCATGATTCGCGGTGTGCCGGTGCGCCGGGTGGGAGACCGCCTGGTGTGCACTGTCTTCGATCTCATGCTTGCGCAATACGGGGTGCAGCGCAACGGGATGCCAGGGCAGTGGCCGTCCGGTTTCGACGACCCGAGCGAGCCGTATACGCCCGCGTGGCAGGAATCGATCACCGGCGTCAGCGCTGCGCAGGTAATTCGCATTGCGCGCGAATTTGCCAACAACGCCGTGGAATCGGGCGGCCGGTCGATGATCATCATGGGTGCTGGTATCTGTCAGTGGTTCCACGGCGATGCGACGTATCGAGCGGTCCTGAGCCTGCTGCTACTCACTGGGTCGATGGGTCGCAACGGCGGCGGGTGGGCGCACTACGTCGGCCAGGAGAAATGCAGACCCGTCACAGGCTGGGCGACGGTGGCCATGGGGACGGATTGGCTCCGGCCGCCGCGGCAGATGGCAGGCACTTCCTACTGGTATGTCCACACCGACCAGTGGCGTTACGACGGCTACCAGGCGGACGCACTCTCCAGTCCCGTCGGCCGCGGAAATTTCAGTGGCCGACACACGATGGACGTAATGACATCGGCGGTGTCGATGGGGTGGACCCCTTTCTATCCTCAGTTCGATCGATCGAGCCTCGATTTGGCTGACGAGGCCGATGCGCACGAAAGTGACGTCGCCGAACACTTAGCCAGCCAATTATCCTCGGGCGCACTTAAACTCGCAGTCACCGATCCGGACAATCCCCAGAACTGGCCGCGAGTGCTGAGCGTGTGGCGCGCCAATCTGCTGGGGTCGTCAAGCAAGGGCAACGAATACTTCCTTCGGCATCTACTCGGCACGGACTCGAACTTGCAGGCTGAGCCGACGCCGGAGGACCTGCGCCCCAATGACATAACGTGGACCGACGACATCCCGGAAGGGAAACTCGATCTGTTGATGTCGATCGACTTCCGCATGACATCCACAACTTTGCTTTCCGACGTGGTTCTCCCTGCGGCAACGTGGTACGAGAAATCCGACCTGTCGAGCACGGACATGCATCCGTTCCTTCATGCCTTCTCCCCCGCTATCGATCCGCCGTGGGAAACCCGCTCGGATTTCGACGCTTTCGGCGCGGTTGCCAAGGCGTTCAGCGTACTAGCGAAGAAGCATCTCGGAAAACGCCGAGACGTCGTGATGGGAACACTGCAACACGACACGCCCGGCGCGATGGCCTACCCCTCAGGTAGAGAACAAGATTGGCGCTCACAAGGAGAAATGCCTGTCCCGGGCAAGACGATGGGTCCCCTCGTCGTCGTCGAGCGTGACTATCCCGCCGTCGCCGAACAGTGGGCAGCACTCGGGCCGTTGGTCGAGAAGGCCGGACTCACCACCAAAGGCGTCACGACGCACCCGAAACGAGAAGTGGAAGAACTCGCCGCCAAGCACGGGGTCTTCGATTCGGGTGCTGCCGCTGGTAGGCCTGCTCTCGATACTGCCGAGAAGATGGCGGAGGCAATCCTCGCGCTGTCGGGAACCTCCAACGGCAGGCTCGCGGTGGAAGGGTTCACTCAACTGGAAAAGAGAACGGGGCGCCCGCTCACACATCTGGCTGCGGGTAGCGAGGAACGCCGAATCACGTTCGCGGACACACAAGCTCGACCTGTCCCGGTTATCACCAGCCCGGAGTGGTCAGGCAGCGAAACCGGTGGCCGTCGATACGCGCCGTTCACTGTCAATATCGAGGAACTCAAACCCTTCCACACCCTGACCGGTCGCATGCATTTCTTCCTCGATCACGACTGGATCGAGGAACTGGGCGAACAACTACCGATTTACCGGCCACCACTCGATATGGCGAGCCTGTTCGGCGAACCTGCACTCGGGGACCGCGGCGGCGGAATCGGTCTCAGCGTCCGCTATCTGACGCCCCATTCGAAGTGGTCGATCCACTCGGAATACCAGGACAACTTGTTCATGCTCTCGCTCTCGCGGGGCGGGCCGACGATGTGGATGAGCCCCGGCGACGCTGCCAAGATCGAGGTATCGGACAACGACTGGGTCGAAGCCGTCAACCGCAACGGCGTCGTCGTGTGCCGGGCGATCGTGTCTCATCGAATGCCGGACGGTGTGGTCTTCGTCTATCACGCCCAGGAACGGACCATCGACGTGCCACTCACGGAGACAACCGGAAAGCGTGGTGGCATCCATAATTCACTGACCAGGCTGTTGATCAAACCGTCCCACCTCGCCGGCGGCTATGCGCAGACGTCGTTCGCCTTCAACTACCTCGGACCCACCGGAAACCAACGCGACGAAGTCACTGTGGTGCGTCGTCGCTCGCAGGAGGTGACGTACTGATGCGAGTCATGGCGCAACTGGCGATGGTGATGAATCTCGACAAGTGCATCGGCTGTCACACCTGTTCGGTGACGTGCAAACAGGCATGGACCAACCGATCCGGAACCGAGTACGTGTGGTTCAACAATGTGGAAACCCGCCCGGGGCAAGGCTATCCGCGCACGTACGAAGATCAGGAGAAATGGAACGGCGGATGGATTCGCGACAAGAACGGCCGCCTTCGACTTCGTGATGGTGGCCGATTGAAGAAGCTCTCGCGCATCTTCGCAAATCCGAAGATGCCGTCGATTCAGGACTACTACGAGCCCTGGACCTACGACTACGAAAATCTCACCCAGGCTCCCCTCGGTGAGCACATGCCGGTAGCCGCGCCGCGAAGCCTCATCAGCGGTGAACCCATGAAGGTGGAGTGGTCGGCGAATTGGGACGACGATCTTGCCGGCTCACCCGAAATCCTGCCTGAAGACCCGATTCTGAAGAAAATCGGCATGGAGGTCAAACTTCAACTCGAAGACACGTTCATGTTCTACCTACCGCGCATCTGCGAGCACTGCCTCAATCCGTCGTGTGTTGCGTCCTGTCCGTCGGGCGCGATGTACAAGCGTTCCGAGGACGGGATCGTGCTCGTCGACCAGGACAAGTGTCGAGGTTGGCGAATGTGCGTATCCGGATGTCCGTACAAGAAAGTGTATTTCAACCACAAGACCGGCAAGGCCGAGAAATGCACGTTCTGCTATCCACGCGTCGAAGTGGGGCTGCCGACAGTGTGTGCGGAGACCTGCGTCGGCCGTCTGCGGTACATCGGCCTCATCTTCTACGACGTCGACAAGGTTCTGGGGGCCGCAACGGTTCCGGATGACAAAGACCTGTACGAGGCTCAACTCGACGTACTGCTTGATCCCCGTGATCCCGCGGTCATCGAAGGCGCTCGCAAAGAGGGAATCTCGGACGAGTGGATCGAAGCAGCACAGAAGTCTCCCATCCACGCACTGATCAAGGACTACCGCGTCGCCCTGCCGCTACATCCGGAATTCCGCACCATGCCGATGGTCTGGTACGTCCCGCCACTGTCCCCCGTTGTCGACGCCGTTAGCCGCGACGGTCATGACGGGGAAGATGTCGGAAACCTTTTCGGGGCTCTCGATTCGTTGCGTATTCCGATCGAATATCTCGCCGGCCTTTTCTCCGCAGGTGATACCGATGTGATCGATGGGGTTCTGCGACGGCTGGCTGCCATGCGCTCGTATATGCGCGACATCAACCTCGGAGGCGAGCCACAGCCTCACATACCGGAGGCCGTGGGCATGACCGAGGAAGCCATCTACGAGATGTACCGACTGCTGGCATTGGCAAAGTACGACGAGCGCTACATCATTCCCACCGCTTACGCCGTTGACGGACACAAGCTCGAAGAAACAGCCACCGAATGCGCGCTCGACTTCGACGGTGGCCCGGGCATGCACGAGTCCGGTCCTTTCGGTGAGACCAGCGGCGGCCCGGTCCCGGTGGCAGTCGAGACGTTTCACGCGCTGCGCGAACGTCAGACCACGGGCGAACTGTCCGCCAACTCGACTAATCCGTCCAGGGTCAATCTCCTGAATTGGGATGGGAAAGGGTCACCAACCGGGCTCTTTCCCGATCGAGGTGACACCCGATGATCGGGTTCGGCCGCCGCCGACGCGGGGTCGAGCAGGATCGACTGGTGTGGCATGCCGCCGGCCTGTTGTTGGCGTATCCCGACAGCGGCCAAGGCGAACGACTCCGACTTGTCGAGGACATTCTCAGCCATCTCCCGCCGGCGCCCCGAGACCAACTCGCACAGACGCACCGTTTTCTGCGTGACTGCGATGAATTTGTCGCAGCAGCGCAGTACGTCGAGACATTCGACCTCCGGCGACGAAGCACGCTGTACCTCACGTACTGGACCGCGGGCGACACACGCAATCGCGGTCGCGAAATCCTCGCTTTTGCCGACGCCTACCGCGCTGCCGGCGTCGATCCACCGCAAAGCGAAGCGGCAGATCACCTGACGGTTGTCCTCGAGTTCGCTGCTCTCGTCGACCCGAGTTCCGGTGCGAAACTACTTTCAGCGCATCGGGTTCCGTTGGACATGATCAGTGCGTCACTGACCGATTCGGACTCGCCGTACGCGCCGGTTCTCAGGGCAGTGTGCAGCACACTGCCGCCGGCTTCCGCCAACGACGTACGCCGTGCCCAGCAACTCGCAGCATCGGGACCACCTGCCGAATCTGTCGGGCTCCCACTCTTCACTCTGACCGTCCCACCTCGTCGCGATGGAGGTATGTGAGATGTCTGCCGGTGAAATCTACTGGGACATAGTGCCGTACGTCGTGTTGGCAATTTTTGTGAGCGGCACGTGGTGGCGGTATCGCTACGACAAGTTCGGCTGGACGACGCGGTCATCGCAACTGTACGAGCACCGTCTGTTGCGGATCGGTAGTCCGCTGTTTCACTTCGGAATCCTCGTAGTCATCATCGGGCACTTCATCGGACTGGTGATCCCACAGTCGTGGACTGACGCAATCGGGATGAGTGAACACGTCTATCACCTGCAAGCCCTCGTACTCGGGTCGATCGCGGGAGTGGCGACGCTGGTGGGCGCCGGGATTCTGGTGTACCGCAGGCGGACCCGCGGGCCGGTGTTCACGGCTACCACCTGGAACGACAAGCTGATGTATGTCGTGCTGATCGCTGCAATCGTCGCTGGTCTCGCCACGACAGTGCTGGGATCCGGAGCGTTCGGCGAAGAATCCAACTACCGGACGACGGTATCCCCGTGGTTCCGATCCATCTGGATCTTCCAACCCCGCGGCGACCTCATGGCACAGGCGTCACTCGACTTCCACATTCACGTCACGATCGCCATGGTGTTGTTCGCCCTGTGGCCGTTCACGCGCCTGGTCCACGTGTTCAGCGCACCTGTCGCATACCTGTTTCGGCCGTACATCGTCTACCGCAGCCGCGACGACGCCCGGAAGGGCGAACCTGTCGGCTCACGCCCCCACCGTCGGGGTTGGTGAACTCACAGTCCACAATTGCCGCGCAGATGCAATCAGCAGAATGACGCACAGCGCTACCGCCGGCCACACCAGGACTTGGCCCACCGGTTTCAACCAGGGAGCCGACGCCGTCGCCGCAACAGTCAGTGATGCGGCCGACGTCATCCCCATCGGGAAGGCGGTAGACCAACGCCTGACGTCGTATTTCAGTCGAGGCCAGATCAATTCGCAGACAACCAACACGCCGTAGCAACCCAGGACGAGGATCATGAGCACGACGCTCGATCGTTGAAACAGAAGGTGCAGCGATTCCGGCCAGCCCACCGCCTGTGCTGCGGCGGACAGTTTTCCGGCCGCGAGCGTCGAAATTGCCAGGGCGCCACCGAAAACCCAGTGATCACCGGCGCCGACACGTAGCTGATTGAACGAGAACCGCACGAGCACCAACACATAGAATCCCAGGCCGAGTACAAAAGCAGCAGCCGATGGAATCGCGATCCAGTGAGCCGTGGTCGTAGCCGCAAGCGTGGCACCGAGTACGGCCACACCCTGCGTCGCAACGCACAGCAGAAAATGCACGCCGACGGTTGGCGATGTCCAATGCCGAATGACCGCCGGTATGAGCACGATCCACGCCACCAGTGCGATCGCGAGCGCGGCGTACCCGACCAGGTCCCAATCGAGCAGTACAACGCGGGTACCCAGCACCGTTGTCGCTGCCACCCCCGTGAGGGCCGGCGGAGTGTCAGCCTCGTCGACCCAGCGGGCGCGATCGTCGATCAATCTCGACGCGAACACCACAGACAGGACCAGCCAGATTACTGCGCCGATCACCAGCCACACCAGCGAAAAAGTCTCGAAGCCCACCAGATGCAATGCAACCGACACGATTCCAGAAGACATCGCGGCGGCTCCCGCGCCCGGAGGAATTACCTCGAGCGTACGGCCTGCTGTCGATCTCGCGCGATGATCGCCGGTCACCTAACCATGATGCGCGACGACGCGGGAGTGTGTCCTGATTTCAGCGACACGTCTGCGTGATTGTGGATTGGCCAGCGTGACCAATCGGCCTGAAATTCAATACAGAATTGCACCGAGGAATAGCACATGCGTCGGCGAATGGATACGTGGATCGACAGTTAAGATCACCCTGAATCCAACTATTCCCCCAAATACGGGGGAAATGATTGAGTGTGTTCACCGAGGTAAAAGCCTGAAATCTGACCGGAAGGTTGCCGTGTTCGTCCGTGTGCGATGTCTGCGCTGACTTCTTCAGCGCCACACCTGCTGGTGTAGCAATCACTACCCACTGAACTGTTTTTCAGTTCTGGTTGGTCGAGGCGCCAGGACGATCACATTTCATTTCGCCCGTAGGGCGACATCCCACTTCTGCGTAGTCCCGCGCTCAGTTCGCGGCGCTGCGCGCCCTGATATGAAGGACTACACCTGTCGTGAACTCGACTCTTTCAACGGCCGGACTCGATCGCCGTGCATTTCTTCGTGGCAGTGCCATTGCCGCGCTCGCAATTCTCGGTTCCGGATCGCTGGCCGCATGCTCATCGGCTGTCGGCGAACAGGCTTCGAGCGCAGGAGAATCCGCGAATCCGGTTCGCGGGGGCACGCTGACTTTGGCACTTCGGGACGACGTGAGTCCGTCGGCGTTGCTGACCAACACCACCACTGCGGGTGCCACCATAATGGGACTCGTCTACGAGACGCTGACCCGGTATCCGCTTGATTCCGTAGTGCCACAGCCTGTTCTCGCGAAATCCTGGAATCTGTCCGACGACGGGCTGACCGTGACCCTGAATCTGCGGGACGACGTTACATTCCACAGCGGACGACCGTTCACGTCGGCGGACGCCGAGTTCTCGCTACGCACCTATTCCGATCCCAAGTACTCCGCACAGCTGAGAAGTACAGCGACAACTATCACAGGCTTCGATTCGTCGGACCCTCATACGCTGGTCCTGACACTTGCGCACCGCACGGGAAACATCTTCGACCTGTTCGAGTTGGCCCCGATTTTTGACTCCGAGACGTTCGACAAAACCGTGGCGGGTGAATCCTTCATCGGTACAGGGCCTTTCGTGTTCAACTCGCGTACGCCGAACAGTCAGATCACTTTCGATCGGAACCCCGACTACTGGATTGCGGAGCGCCCGTACCTCGATCGAGTAGAGGCACGCATCATTCCCGATTCGCAAGCACGTCTGGCTTCGCTGAAATCAGGTCAGGTCACACTCGTCATGCCGGCATCATTGACCTTCCGCGACTCGCAGACCGTATCCAGGACAAGTGGCTTCGAGACGACGTCTCTCGATGGCGCGGAAATGCAGACGTATCTCGGTGCCAACGTGGCTGCCGACGGACTGACCGACGTGCGCACCCGCAAAGCCGTCGCGTATGCGATCGACCGCGATCGCATCATTAGTGAGGTGTACCGCGATAGTGGTTACGCCGTGAATCTTCCGTGGCCGAAGTCGTCACCGGCGTACGACGCCGCGAAGAACTCCGTCTACACCCGGGATGTTGCCAAGGCGCGCGCCTTGGTGAGTGAAGTGGGCGCACTGCCCACCATCGCGTTGACGTACACCGGTGTGAGTCCGGATTACGAAGCAGTGGCACAGATCGTGCAGGCAAATCTCGCCGAGGCCGGAATTACCGTCGAATTGGATCCCGTCGAATCATCGGTCTTCGTCAAACAGTTGATCGGAGCCGAGTTCAAGGGCTTGTGGTTGACCAGTCATGGTTTTGCACAATTTGTTCCGTCGACATTGACTGTCAGCGCGTACCCGTTCAACGCTGCCCACAATGCATCGAAGTTCAGCTCGCCGGCATATTCGGCGGCCGCAGAAGCAGCGTGGCAAGTGTCGGACGGTTCGAGCGATGAAGCGAAGAAACTGTATGCCGATCTGGGGACACAAATGCTGGACGAATTGTTCCTGATCGAGATCGGTGTGGTGGTCCCACAAGTATCGGCAGCAGCGACCGCCCGAGATCTTGCCTGGACCAAGAACAGTCAGCCGCAGTTCACCAACACCTTCCTGGCTTAGCAGCGAATCCCCGCTAGTCGGCCCCTCTCTGAGCTGCCCGTTCCGCGGATAACACCAAGATCAGCCCTAACTTGCGAAGGAAGAAGGAAAACCCATGACCATCCTCGACATCCGGCCCGACGTCGCCGCCGACATCTACGCCGCCGGCGGCATCACCGTCCGCAAGCACGGCCACCACATCGGCGCGATCATCGACGGCGTCGCCCTCTCGGGAGAGATCTCCGACCAGACGGCCTACGCGATCCAGTACGCGCTCGCCGCGCATCGGGTCATCTTTTTCCGCGACCAGCATCACCTGACTGATGAGATCCAGTACGACTTCGGCGGCCGAATCGGCTCCCAGACCACCACCCACCCGACGCTGCGCTCGGACGACAACAGGACTCTGCTCGTAGAGGGCGCGCGGGCCAACGTGTGGCACACGGATGTCACGTTCATCGACCGCATCCCGAAAGCGTCGATCCTGCGTTCCGCGATCGTGCCCGCCTATGGCGGCGCCACCACATGGGCCTCGACCATCGCGGCTTACGAGCAACTGCCCGCCCCGCTGAAGGCACTGGTGGAGAACCTGTGGTCGGTGCACTCGAACGCGTACGACTACGCCGAGGTGTCCAGCAGGATCGTGGGCGGCCCCGCGCAGGCCGTGGAGCCGGAAGGTTACCGAGAGGAGTTCACCCGCACCGTCTTCGAGACCGAACACCCGGTAGTGCGAATCCACCCGGAGACCGGCGAGAAGTCGCTGCTGCTGGGCAACTTCTTCAAGGAGTTCGTCGGGCTCAAGCCCGCCGAGTCCACGGTGTTGTTCCAGCTGCTTCAAGACCGAATCACCAAGCTCGAGAACACAACGCGCTGGACCTGGCAGCTGGGCGATGTCGCCATCTGGGACAACCGTTCCACCCAGCACTACGGCGTCGCCGACTTCGGCGAGCAGCCCAGGAAGCTCTACCGCACCACTCTCGCCGGAGATGTGCCGGTGAGCGTGCATGGCGAGTCCAGCCGCGTCCGCACGGGCGACGCCTCGCACTTCTCCGTGGTGGACCAGCCGGTTCGGCTGCCGGGCTTCGCGACGAACTGACGTGTACTTACCGGGCGGCGTGGCTTCGGGGTAACCAAGGACCAAGCAGCTGCGCATCGATCTCGTCGGCCGCTCACACGCCCGTCCCTACAAACCAAGGAAGAGTCCCGATGGATCGCACTCAGCTACCTATCCACCTCACCCAGGACACAGTCGAAGCCGCGCACGACGTCCGCCATCAGCAGAAACCCTTCCCCGGACCCCCGAGGGTCACCGCCCCCGACGGTGCACCGAACGTCCTGGTGATTCTGCTCGACGACATGGGCTTCGGTGCCTCGTCGGCCTTCGGCGGACCGTGCTCGATGCCGGTCGCCGAGCAGCTGGCGGCCGACGGGCTGAGGTTCAACCGCTTCCACACCACGGCGATCTGCTCGCCGACGCGGGCGGCGCTGCTCACCGGGCGTAACCACCACAGCGTGGGGATGGGGGTCGTCACCGACTTCTCCTCCAGCGCCCCGGGCTACACCGGCGTCCGCCCCCTGGACGCCGCTCCCCTGGCCCGGACCCTGCGGGAGAACGGCTACGCGACAGGCGTTTTCGGCAAGTGGCACCAAATACCGCAAGACGAGATCACGCCCGTCGGTCCGTTCACGCACTGGCCGACCCAGGAGGGCTTCGACACCTTCTACGGGATCATCGGCGGAGCTGACGACCAGTTTCACCCGAACCTGTACTCCGGCACCGCGCAGGTAGAGCCGCCCTCGACGCCGGAGGAGGGTTATCACCTCTCCGAGGACCTGGTCGACAAGACCAGGGACTGGATCCGGTCGGTGCGCGACGTCGACAAGGAGCGCCCCTGGTTCGCGTACCTGCCATTCGGTGCCACCCACTCCCCCTTCCAGGTTCCCGACTCGTGGCGTGACCGGTACCGCGGGAAGTTCAGCCACGGCTGGGACGAGCAGCGTGAGCAGACCCTCGAAAAGCAGAAGGAGCTGGGCGTCGTCCCGCCCGACACGCTCCTCTCGCCCTGGCCTGACGGTGCTCCGCACTGGGACGAACTCGACGACGACGGGCGCGCCGTCGCTGAGCGGCTCATGGAGATGTATGCGTCCTTCGCCGAGCACACCGATGAGCAGGTCGGTCGGCTGGTCGAGTTTCTCCGCGCCAGCGGGGAGCTCGAGAACACGATGGTCTTCTACATCCTGGGCGACAACGGCGCCTCCTGCGAGGGGCGCCTGACGGGGACGTTCAACGAGTCGCGGACCTACAACGGTCTGCCTGAGACCGCCGCCGAGATTCGTAGTCGCCTCGACGAGATCGGGGGGCCGACCAGCTATGTGAACTATCCCGTCAGCTGGGCCCTGGCGATGGACACCCCGTTCCAGTGGACCAAGCAGGTGGCGTCGCACTTCGGGGGAACCCGCAACGGGCTCGTCGTGCACTGGCCACAGGGGATCTCCGAACGCGGTGACGTCCGCACGCAGTGGCACCACGTCATCGACGTGGCACCGACGATCCTGGAGGCCGCCGGAATCCCGCACCCCGACCGGGTCGACGGGATCAGCCAGCGCCCCATCGAGGGCACCTCGATGCTGTACGCGCTGCGCGACGGCGACGCGCCCGACCAGCACATCACCCAGTACTTCGAGATCTTCGGCAACCGCGGGATCTTCCACGAGGGCTGGACCGCGGTCACCAAGCACCGTTCGCCATGGGACCTGTCGCGGACCGACCCCATCCCGTTCGATCAGGACACGTGGGAGCTGTACGACATCACTCGCGACTTCTCGCAGGCCACCGACCTGGCCTCCGAGTATCCGGAACGGCTGGCCGCGCTGCAGGAGCTGTTCCTGGAGCAGGCTCGGTTGCACCAGGTACTGCCGCTGGACGACCGTGGCGTCGAACGCATGGACGCAGCTGTCGCCGGGCGCCGCAGCCCCGAACTGGGCGGGCGGGTCACCGTGCCGGCCGGCACTCGCCGGCTACCGACCGCGGCGTTCCCCAGCACGTCGAACACGTCGTTCCGGCTGAGCGTGCCCATGGTGGCCGACAGCGACGGGTCCGACGGCGTCCTGGTGAGCCTGGGCAACTCCTTCAACGGACTCTCGTTCTACGTCCGTGAAGGGGTAGTGACGTTCGCCCACAACCTGTGCAGCCTGGTCGTCACGCACGTGCGCGCCACACAACCGCTGTCGGCGGGCGAGCACCTGCTCGAATACCTGTTCACCTATGACGGCGGAGGCATCGGGCGAGGCGGGACCGGTCAGGTTCTCATCGACGGTCAGGTCGTCGGCGAGGGGCGCGTCGAACGCACGGCGCTGTTCGGCTCAGGCCGGCTGACCGTGGGTGCAAATCCCGGCACGCCGGTCACCTCCGACTACGTCCGCGGCGGTGAGTATCCGTACACCGGCCGGATCGGTGAGGTCGCTCTCGAGACCGAGGCCGCCAGCAGCTGGCCCACCAACGCCCAGCGGCTCGAGGCGGAACTCGTCACGCACTGACATCGATCCCAGCCGAGATGAACCGTACTGATCCAGGTGCGCAGCTCATGACTACGGGAGGCACTGCCAGCAGGTTGGCGGTGCCTCCCGTCGTCGACGGTTTGCGAGCACGTCGTCCGTGGCGATCTCGGCACCAAAACCATTCAGTTCCATGGCAAGTCCTGCCACCTGGATCGATTCCTGCTGCTCCGCCATAGTGGGTGGTCCGTCCAATCCGCAAGCGGCCAAAGATCATTCGTCGATCAGATCGAGACTGACATAGCGGCCTGCGGTGATGTAGGGTGCGCAGTCACGCAGCGCAACAACAGCTTCCACCGTCTGTTCTATCGGCTCCACCTGATCAGGGCGAATAGAATCACCGACGAGCGCGGCAGCGCCTTCGCTGAGCATCGCATCGCTGCCCGAGGTTCGATCGTGTTGACGCGTGCCGTCGGCAGGATCGGGATCATCGCGACGACCACCAGCTCGCCCGGACTCTCTCCGGGCCCATGAATCCACCCCTACCACCGTGACAATGCCACGCGAACTACGCTGCACCCGCCCGCGTCTCGGATCACAGACCGGCCCTCGACCGCGGGAGCGGCACCCGAAGATGGTCGAACCGGTATCCCGGCACCTCCCGTACGCGCAGAATGAGAGTTGGCGTACACACCGACGAACCCCGGGAGCGGTGCAATGATCCGACGACGGCTCGGCCAAACATTGATGGTGATCGCGCTCGCCTCCGCGGTCATCTCGACCGCACCCGCCCAAGCGCAGGTGCCGTCACCAGTCACGGCGCCGGGCACAGTCACCGCGACAGATCCCCTGCCCCAATCCTTCTGGATCCCCGGCGCCGTCAACGGATCAAAGCTCACCTATTGGTCCACGGGCCCGCTCAGCCGGCCCGCGTTGAGTACGGGTGCGCTCTTCCTTCCTCCCGGTGATCCACCCGAAGGCGGCTGGCCGGTCATCTCGTGGGCCCACGGCACCGTAGGCATTTCCGACAAGTGCGCCCCCACCGTGACCGGGACCGTCGGCAGTCCATACCTCACGAACTGGCTCTCGCAGGGCTACGCGATCGTCGCGACCGACTACGTGGGACTCGGCACGCCGGGAATCCACCCGTACCTGGACGGACCGTCGCAGGCACACAGCGTGATCGACATGGTGCGTGCTGCACGTGCGGTCGAACCGTCGCTCTCGCCGCGGTGGGTGGCACTCGGACAGTCTCAGGGCGGGCAGTCCGCGATGGTCACGGCAGCGATCGCGACACGGTACGCACCCGAACTGGACTACCGGGGCGCGGTCGCGACCGGAGCGCCGTCGAATCTGGAGAACCTTGCACCACTCGTAGGGCCGGACTTTCCTCGATTGCCACTGACCGGCAGCACCGTGTTCGTCTCGTACATCCTGTCCGGACTCCGGGCGGCGCGACCAGATCTCGACATCGATCGTTACCTGACACCGCGCGGCACGGACGCCCTGGCCCGAGCCGAAACCGACTGCTACCAGGAAATGGCATCGGACCTCGGCGACGTCACGATCGGCGATCTGGTGAACCGGCCGCTCGACGATCCCGCGGTGCTGGCCGCTGCTCGCGGCATGCTGGAGATCCCGACGACCGGGTACGACCGGCCCGTCTTCCTCGGGCAGGGGCTGACGGACGAGATGGTGCCGGCGCCGCTGGCGGTGGAACTCGCGGCCGAACTCGCCGCCAACCGCCAGCCAGTCACATTCCGCACGTATCCGACGGGGCATATCGAGACCATGCGAGCTGCACTCCCCGAGAGCCTCTCCTTCGTCCGGAACCTATTCGAGCCGTACGCATGAGCGATGTCATCATCATCGGTTCCGGATTCGCCGGACTATGGGCCGCGCTCGGCGCTGCCCGGCAGCTCGACGAACTCGGGATACCGGCCGGGCAGGTGTCGATCACGGTGCTCAGTGCCCAGCCATTCCACGACATCCGGGTGCGCAACTACGAGGTTGATCTCAGAGCCTGCCGTATCCCGTTGGCCGATGTCCTCGCCCCGGTCGGGATCGCCCATGTCGCCGCGGAGGTGACCGCAATCGACACCGATACACGGACGGTCATCGCCAACGCCAGCGGTCAAGTGCAGGCGTATAGCTACGACCGTCTGGTGCTGGCAGCGGGTAGCCGTGTAGCCCGGCCCGATATCGCGGGCCTGACGGAGTTCGGGTTCGACGTCGATACCTACGACGGCGCAATGAAACTCGACGCCCATTTGACCCTGCTGACCGAAGGACCCGTGACATCAGCCGCGGCGACCGTGGTGGTGGTCGGGGCCGGCCTGACCGGCATCGAGACCGCGTGCGAACTGCCAGGTCGGCTCGCGGCCCTGTTCGGCGCCGACACGGCGTCGCGCGTGGTGCTGGTGGACCACAACCCCCACGTCGGATCAGATATGGGCGCGTCGGCCCGGCCGGTCATCGAAGCGGCATTGTCCAACACCGGTGTAGAGACACTGACCGGCGTGAGCGTGACCCCCGTCAGCCAGGGCGGGGTGACGCTGTCGTCGGGTGAGTTGGTGCCCGCCGCGACGGTCATCTGGTGCGCCGGCATGAAAGCAAACCCGTTGACCGCGCAATTCCCGGTCGAGCGTGATCGGCTCGGGCGGCTCCCGGTCGACGACTATCTCCAGGTGATCGGTGTGCCAGGCGTGTTCGCTGCCGGCGACGTCGCCGCCGCGAAGATGGACGATCAGCATCAGTCAGTGATGTCCTGTCAGCACAGCCGACCGATGGGCCGATACGCCGGTTACAACGTGATCAGCGATCTGCTCGGCAATCCGATGCTGACCCTCCGCATCCCTTGGTATGTCACGGTTTTGGACCTAGGCCCGGCGGGCGCGGTCTACACCGAAGGCTGGGATCGGCAAGTTGTAGCGACCGGCGCAGAGGCAAAGGCCACCAAGAACACCATCAACACCCAACGCATCTATCCACCGTTGACCCGCGATCGGGCCGCCCTACTGACCGCCGCCGCGCCCGAACTGCAGACGCGGCCGGCCCGCGGACACCAATAGCCCACTCCGGGGCGGTCCTGTGCACTGTTGCACTACTTCCCAGTCCCGTTCCCAACAGCTGAACACTACGAACTCAGACGTGAGGCGTAGTTCCGGTCAGTAGTGGATCCGGAAACCGCCGATGAATGTCAGGGTGTTGCCGTCAGGATCGCCGATACTCGACAACTGCACGCCTTTGTTTGCATCCACCACCGCACCCATCGTCAGCCCTCGCATACCGACTGCCTCACGGTGTGTCGTGAGGTCGTCCACGGCAAAATTGAGCAACGCCTGACCCGCGCGACTAGCGTCCACCGTGACCTGTACCCAACCGGTTTCAGTGACACGCCATTCTGCCAAGTTCACCATCGGGCGATTGTCAGGCTCGCGTCCGAACAAACTTGTGTACCACTGCACTGCCTCTGCAAGGTCTCGAACGGGGACAACAGCGAGGACATGATCGATCGACATGAGTTTGTACCTCTCGACGTAGACGACGGCGCTCGTACTCAGATACTGACCTGACGGAGCGAACAAATTCATCGGCGAGTTTCGGAGAACGGAACCCAACTTCTGCGGTACAGAGTCTGTGAGGCGACAGCTGAGATACTGGCATCGTGTACCCCTTCGGTCGTCGAGAGCAAGTGCTGACCGCGACGTGGACAGCGTCACGCGGAGTCGAGGTGACGTACTCAGACTTGCCTGACCCGTGGCTAAGTGCGCTCGATCGCTTGAGCCACGACTTGCTGGTGCGCCAGTACGGCGGCTGTATCGAGCACATCGACTGGGTTGCCGAATACGACCCCGAAGGCGGCGCGGGATGGCTCATGAGTTCGGTGACCATCGCCGGCCGCAGGCCGGGCAGACTTGGCTGCAGCGGAAGTGGCGCGCCCGTTGACGCTGATGAAGAGATCATTTTGGTGTCCATGGCGGACCTCGTTCAAAACGAGGTGGCCGATGTGTGTACCGCATGGCTGTGGGGCGACGAGGGTGGTTTCATGAGCTCTGGGCTCATCGGTGAAGTTGCGATGTGGAAGGACAGGAAGGGAAGCACCACGCGCATCGGGGATCTAGTCCGGACTACGTCCACGATGGCCATTGACACGCCGCACGTGGTGAGCATTTCGACGAACATCGACCACCGGCCCGCGTGAGCCTCGATACCAATTTTGAAAACTGCTACCAGTTGGACAAAGCCAGTAGTGCGGCCACGCACATCGACGGACCATGAGGGATCTGCGATCGCCGAGGCAGCAGAACTGAAACGGCGAGGGTGATCACCGACGCCAGAAAAGCCGATAGCAGCCAGATCTGCGCGCCACCCAACCCGGTAATTGCGCCCAGCGGAAGTGCCAGTTTCACATCACCTGCGCCTAGGGATCCTGGTGAAATCAAGTGCAGCACCAGGTGGATTCCCGCCAGCAAAGCCGATCCAATCACCGCGGTCCACAACGCGCCCGAGCACGCCGAAACCGCCAGCACGACGGCATACCCCGCCAAGGTGAAACTGTTGGGTAATCGCCGCACAGATGCATCGACAGTCGAAATCGCGACACACCACCACACGAACACGAGGCCCGAAACAAGCTGCACCACAGATGAAGTCGCGCCGCCGACGAGAACCCAACCAATGGCGGCAGCTAACTCGGGAACTCCACGACGGACGAGCGCTCCCGCACTACTGTTGCGGCTAATCCACCGGTCCGCGAGAAGACGAGCACCACAACCAGCCACTGCACCCACAACTGCCAACACCACCAACGTCCACATGACACTGAGCATGCGACTGAACGTGCGTCACCCGCAGATGCCTGAATCGTGCTGTGGACTACCCCGCCCCTGTGGATGAAGCTAAGCGATCGCGGCAGCCATCGCTTCACGCGGAGCAGGCTTACCCGTGAACTGTTCAACCTGGCCGAAGGCCTGATTGAGCAGCATCGCCAGGCCGCCGATCACGGTGCCACCAACCGCCTCGACCGCCGAGGCGAGAGGCGTCGGCCAGGGGTTGTAAATCGCATCGAGGACAAACCGGGCCTGACCGAGTTGCGAGGCAAATGGCGCTGCAGCGTCAGCAGGAACGGTGCTCACCAGAACAGCCGAATCGGCGCAGAGAGAACCGAGACGAGGATCGTCGAAGGCAACAAGATCAATGTCCAAGCCAACCGCGGAACCACATTCGATGGCGCCCGATGCACGCCTGGGATCCCGGGCGACAACCGTCACGTTACGAACACCCATATCCGCCAGGGCAACCAGCGACGGCCGAGCAGTTCCGCCGGCACCGACAACAACAGCGGGGGCTCCGGTGAGATCACCGACACCACCGGCGATCAACGCACCGCTGACTCCGTCGACATCGGTGCAGTCGGCCCGCCATCCGCCGTCGATGCGCACCAACGTGTTTGCCGATCCGATGACAACGGCACGGGGGGTGCGCTCGGACGCGTATTCGAGGGCCGCGATCTTGCCTGGCATGGTGACAGACAGTCCGACCCATTCGGGTCCGAGTCCGTCGACCAGGGCGGGCAACTGCTCCCCTGTGCATTCGATCCGCTCGTAGGTCCAGTCGGTCAGACCCAATGCCTCGTATGCCGCCAGGTGCAGCAGCGGGGACTTCGAATGCTGAATGGGGCTGCCGAGAACCGCTGCCTTGCGCGCACTACCGACCACTATCGAGAATCCCGCTTTCCTGCGCTAGAACGATATTGGCGAGATGCTCGTCGTAACTGTGGGTGAAGAGCGTTTCGCCTTGCATGTTGATGGTGACGAAGTACAGCCAGTCACCGGGTGCCGGGGATTCGACCGCCTGGAGCGCTTCGATGCTCGGAGACGCAATCGGAGTGGCAGGCAATCCTGGCATTGCGTAAGTGTTCCACGGTGTCACTCGGGCACGATCGTCATCGGTCGTCGCAACTTCGGTGGTGTCGAGCGAGTAGTTGACCGTGGAGTCGAACTGCAACGGCTGATCGACGGCCAAGCGGTTCACGATCACGCGAGCGACCTTCGACATGTCGTCGGGCAAAGCCTCACGCTCGACCAGCGACGCCGCGACCAGCAGTTGGTACGGCGAGAGTCCGACACCGGATCCGGCTGTCAGAATGCCGGTGCTTTCGTACTTTTCAGCACTGCCTTGGACCAATGTCCGCAGAATTTCGGTCGGCGTTGCGGTGGGATCGAAATCCCAACTGCTCGCCGCTATGAGGCCCTCGAGTTGACGGTCTTTGTCCGGCACACCCTGCACGGATGACATCGCCCACGACGGAACACCCAATGAAGCAAGATCGGAAGATGCTCCCGCAGTGTTCAATTCGTCGGCAGTGACACAGGTCTGTGCACTGGCCGATCCGACGCAGCTGGCTTCCTCGATCAGGTTGTATATGCCCTTCTTGAGGGCTCCGGTTTGCGCATCACTGCTGTCATGGAGTTGACGGCCCGCGGCGACCACAACCAGGCCGACACGAGATTCGGGAGTCACCAATGTGTCCAGAGCTTCTGCCGCACTGCTTTGCACAGGCACCTGGTAGAAACCGGGCTGGACCTTCTGGATCTCCGCCGAGTTACTCACAGCCGCGTTGTAGAACGCCGCCGAACTGGCAACCACGTCCTTTTCGGCGAGCGTGGCACCGATCTCCGACGCAGTTTCACCAGGAAGGATCTGAATCACGACAGGCGCCCCGCCCGGACCGGCGTAATCTGCCGCCGCTTGCGTGCGGTTCATGTACCAGGTGGCGCCGTAGGCGCCGACGCCGAGAACCGCGATCACCAAAACGAGGACCGCGAGAACACCAACCTTCTTGCCACGTTTCGCTCGCTTGGACTGCGCTTCACGTTGCTTGCGGGCTTCAGCCCTGGACATGTGCGGCGGCTCGATGGTCTGAGGCAGCGCACGCATGACCATGGTCTCGTCGTTGTCGAAATCGAATGAACCGGTGGGCCGGCCGGAGCCGCCCTCATCCCACCGCCCGCTCACCGATCGGACTCCGACACAGGTGTGTCCCCCGACGACTCCCCTGGTTTCACTGCTCTACTCCGCTCGTCCAGCCAGCCTTGCAGGATCTCCACTGCCGCAGCCTGATCGATCATCGGACGCTGACCGCGAGCTTTGACTCCACTTTCGCGGAGGTTGCGCGCAGCCGTGACCGTCGTCAGTCGCTCGTCGGACAGTCGCACCGGAATCGGTTCGACGGCCCGCTGCAGTCGTTTTGCGAATGCAGTGGCGATGCCGGCGGCTTTACCTTGCTCGCCGCGCAGCGTCTGTGGCAGTCCGACGATAACCTCCACGGCCTCGTATTCGGACACGATGTCGATAATCCGCCGGATATCCGGCGCGTCGGGTCCACGTTGCTTGGAGCGAGGCACAGTTTCGACCGGTGTCGCCAGAATCCCGTCGGGGTCGCTGGACGCAACCCCGATCCGGACGCTACCGACATCGATCGCGACACGTCGGCCGCGGCCAGGGTCGTCAACGCCGGGGCGATCGGGACCCTGCACAGCCGCTGCCACCGTTAGCTGCCGCCCGCCAGTTCTGCGACCCGGTCCCGGATCGCATCGAGCGCCGCCGGGATTCCGGAGGCGTCGGAACCCGACCCCTGAGCCATGTCGGGCTTTCCGCCGCCGCGGCCACCGATCTTCGGTCCGAACGAGCCGACGAGGTCGCCGGCCTTCACACCGAGCGCCTGCGCAGCCTTACTGGTGGCAACCACGAATGGCACCTTGCCGTCGGCGTCGCCGAGCAACGCGACCACCGCGGGCTCCGAGCCCAGACGGCCCTTGATGTCGGTGACAAGTGTGCGGAGATCGTTGGCGCCGACACCGGCCGGTGCGGGTTCTGCGATCACGAGCACACTGCCGATGCGCTTGGCCTTGCCGACGAACTCGCCGGCTGCAGCCAGAACGGCCTTGGCCTTGGTCTGCTCGAGTTCCTTCTCCGCCACCTTGAGACGCTCGACAAGCGCCTCGACGCGAGCCGGAACCTCTTCGGACGGGACCTTGAGCGATGCGGACAGTCCGGCCAGGAGCGCGCGCTCCTTGGCCAGGTAACGGTAGGAATCCAAACCGACGTAGGCCTCGACACGACGGATCCCGGAGCCGACGGACTGCTCGCCGAGCAGCGTGACCTGTCCGATCTGAGCCGAGCTTCCGACGTGGGTGCCGCCGCAGAGTTCCATCGAGAACGGGCCGCCGATTTCGACGACGCGAACCTCGTCGCCGTAGTTCTCACCGAAGAGTGCCATGGCACCCATCGACTTGGCCTTGTCGAGGTCTGTCACAAACGTGTTGACGGCAAAGTTGGACGCGACAGCCTCGTTGGTGACAACTTCGATGTCCTGCTTCTGGGACTCGGAAAGTGCTCCCTGCCAAGAGAAGTCGAATCGGAGGTAGCCGGGCTTGTTGAGCGAACCGGCCTGCACGGCGTTGGGGCCGAGTACCTGACGCAGTGCTGCATGCACCATGTGAGTACCGGAGTGCCCCTGGGTTGCGCCCTTACGCCATTCGGCGTCGACGTGTGCGAGGACGACGTCGCCTTCGGTGATCTCGCCCTTCTGGACGGTGACCTTGTGCGTCCAGACCTTCTTGGCGATCTTCTGAACGTCGTTGACCTTGGCTTCGAGTCCCGGCGCCGTGAGCGATCCGATGTCGGCGATCTGTCCGCCGGATTCTGCGTAGAGCGGGCTGCGGTCGAGGATGACCTCAACCGACTGTCCGGCCTTGGCGACCGGCACCCGAACGCCGTCGACGATGAGCGCGAGAACGTGAGCTTCGGAGACCAACTCGTTGAAGCCGGTGAACTCAGTGGGACCACGATCGAGCAGTTCCTTGTACACCGTCAGGTCGGCATGCGCGTGCTTGCGCGCCTGAGCGTCGTCCTTGGCGCGCTTGCGCTGCTCGGCCATGAGGGTGCGGAATCCGTCTTCGTCGACGGTGAGACCGGCCTCGGATGCCATCTCGAGCGTCAGGTCGATCGGGAAGCCGTACGTGTCATGCAAGGCAAACGCCTGATCGCCGGCAATGATCGACTTTCCGGACGACTTGACCGTCTCGGCAGCATTCTCGAACAACGCCGATCCTGATGCCAGAGTCTTGAGGAACGCTGTTTCCTCGCCGACGGCAACATTCTCGATGCGCGTGAAATCGGTTTCGAGGATCGGGTACGACGGAGCCATCGTGTCGCGGACGACAATCATGAACTCGCGCATGGTGGGCTGCTCGCTGCCGAGCAGTTTTGCCGAGCGCACGATGCGACGCAGCAACCGGCGCAGCACGTAGCCGCGGCCGTAGTTGCCGGGATTGACGCCGTCCGCAATCAGCATCGCGGCGGTGCGGGCGTGGTCGGCGATGACGCGGAAACGAACATCAGAGGTGTGATCGGTGCCGTACACACTTCCGGTCAGCTCGGCAGCCTTCTCGATGACGGGGCGGAGAAGGTCTGTCTCGTAAACGTTTTCGACACCCTGCAAGAGGAATGCAACACGCTCGACGCCCATGCCGGTATCGATGTTCTTCTTCGGCAAGGGTCCGAGGATCGGGTAGTCGCCCTTGTTGGTGCCTTCGCCGCGCTCGTTCTGCATGAACACGAGGTTCCAGATCTCGATGTAGCGATCCTCGTCGGCTTCCGGACCGCCCTCGACGCCGTATTCGGCGCCGCGGTCGTAGAAGATTTCCGAGCAGGGGCCACACGGTCCGGGGATGCCCATGGACCAGTAGTTGTCCTTCATCCCGCGGCGCTGAATGCGCTCTTCCGGCACGCCGACCTCGTCGCGCCAGATGTTGAATGCTTCGTCGTCGTCGTGAAAGACAGTGGCCCACAGACGCGTCGGGTCGATGCCGTAACCGCCGTCGTCAACCGAACCGGTCAGCAGCGCCCAGGCATGCGAGATGGCTTCCTTCTTGAAGTAGTCACCGAAGGAGAAATTACCGGCCATCTGGAAGAACGTGTTGTGGCGGGTGGTGATGCCCACCTCTTCGATGTCCAGCGTGCGGACGCACTTCTGCACGGACGTCGCGCGCGAGTACGGCGGAGTCTGCTGGCCGAGGAAGAACGGCACGAAGGGAACCATGCCGGCGTTGACGAACAAAAGGTTCGGATCGTCGAGAATCAGCGACGCGCTGGGCACCTCGGTGTGGCCGGCCTTGACGAAGTGGTCGAGGAATCGCCTGCGGATCTCGTGGGTTTGCACTAACCGGTCCTTACCTTCATGAGCGTCGAACTGTCGTTGTCCAGCGTAGCGTGCAGGGACCTTACAGCTTTAACCCCGCACGATTACAGCTTCAACCCCGCACGATTCGGCGCAATTTTCCCACTCGATCGGCGATCTCCCGCTCATTTCCGTGGGCAGTCGGCTTGTAATAGTCGACACCGACCAATTCGTCCGGTGGATATTGCTGCCGGAGAACACCGTCGCGGCTCTCGTGCGGGTACTTGTAGCCGACCGCATTGCCCAATTTCTCGGCACCTTTGTAGTGACCGTCACGTAGATGCGGCGGTACGAGGCCCGACTTTCCGGCGGCCACATCAGCCATGGCCGCGCCCAGCGCCTCGATGACTGCACCTGATTTCGGCGCGGTCGCGAGATGGATCGTCGCCTGGGCAAGCGCGAGGCGTGCTTCCGGCATTCCGATCAACTGCACGGCTTGAGCTGCGGCCATCGCGGTTTGCAGTGCCATCGGGTCGGCCATCCCGATGTCCTCGCTGGCGTGCACCACCAGCCGCCTGGCAATGAAGCGAGGGTCCTCCCCCGCTGTCAGCATGCGCGCAAGGTAATGCAACGCCGCGTCGACGTCGGAGCCTCGAATGCTCTTGATGAACGCGCTGATGACGTCGTAGTGCTGATCCCCGGCGCGGTCGTACCGAACGGCAGCTTTGTCGACGCTGGCCTCCACCGTCGCGAGATCAACTTCGACGGGTCCCGGTTGGCCGCCTGCGGTGTCGAGCGCAGCACCGGCCGCCGCCTCGAGCGCGGTGAGTGCGCGGCGGGCATCACCCGATGCCAGTCGCACCAGGTGTTCCATCGCGTCGTCGGCAATGGTGACAGCACCGCCGAACCCTCGCTCGTCGCTTACGGCTCGCTCGAGAAGTTCCTGGACGTCCGCGGCGGTGAGCGCCTGCAATTGCAGAACCAGAGAGCGGGACAGCAGTGCCGACACCACGGAGAACGACGGGTTCTCGGTGGTGGCACCCACCAGCAGCACGATCCGATTCTCGACAGCGGCCAACAACGCGTCCTGCTGCGTTTTCGAGAATCGGTGCACCTCGTCGATGAACAGGACGGTTTGCTCACCGTTCAGGAGCCGGCGACGGGCCAGTTCGATCACACCGCGAACCTCTTTGACGCCGGCCGACAACGCAGACAACGCCTCGAATCGCCGACCGGTCGCGCCGGAAATCAACGACGCCAGTGTGGTCTTGCCGGTCCCAGGGGGCCCGTACAGAAGTACCGACGCGGCGCCGGATCCCTCGACCATTCTCCGCAGCGGCGCTCCGGGTCCGAGTAGGTGCTGCTGGCCGACAACCTCACCAAGAGTGCGTGGGCGCATCCGGACAGCCAAAGGAGCACTGGGCGGGACCGAGGACAAGGCACGCTCGGCTGCCGAGACCACATCTGGTTCGTCCACGATCTCGGGATCTTCCGGAGTTGCCTCGAACAGGCCGTCTTCTGCCACCACGCTGTCTTCAGCTTGCCAATCGCTCACAAAACGACGCTACTAGAAGGTACCGACGCGTCGAAGTCACATCTGGAACGCACAGCCGAGTCGAATTAGATAACGTGTCGCCATGAGCACTTCTGAGATCGCCACCGTCCTCGCGTGGCATGACGCACTCAACAGCCAAGACATCGACACGCTCCTGCAGTTGTCGAGTGACGACATCGAGGTGGGCGGACCCGATGGGGCTACGCAAGGATTGGCAGCACTGAGCGAGTGGGCTTCAAACGCCGGCTTGACGCTCGTTCCCGGCAAAATGTACGTCCACCACGGAGTTGTCGTTGTCGAACAGACTGCGACGTGGGCCGCAGAACCCGGCAAGAGCGCCACCATTGCGTCGGCGTTCCGGGTGGTCGAGGATCAGGTCACATCCACCTTCCGGCATCCCGATCTCGCGACGGCTCTGGCGGCAACGGACTTGTCCGAGGCGGACGCTCTCGCCGACAACTGAGATTCGGCACACAAAAGCGCCCGTGCTGAGCACGGGCGCTTTGTCGGTTCGTGGGAGTGTTACTCGGCGCGTTCGCGAAGAGCAGCGACAACCTCGCTCGCGTGAGCCTGCACAGCGGTGTTGCCCGCGAGTTCAGCCGATCGCGCCAACCGTGCCCACCGGCGCAGCAACGCATCCGACCGCGGAATCGACAGGTAGTGCTCTCGCACAGCAGCAATCCGCGAATGATCATTCGGCAGGAACATGTAAGTGCTCAGCCATACCCAGATGAGTTGAGCTTCGACCAGCCCACGACCCAGTTCGGCTTCGTCGGCGAGTGCCGGCCACAGGCCCACCACTTCCGAACGCCATGCGTCGACCATGGCCGACGCGCGCTCCTCGGTCAGATCGACGTTGCACAGGCATCCGGGGAAGGACACGAGCGCGTAGGTGATATCGAGAAGTGCATCTCGATATCCACCCCACTCGTAGTCGAGGAATCGAACACCCTCGCCGTTGACGATGATGTTGTCCGGGCACAGATCGGATGGGCTGAACGCACGGTATCGCCCGCCGCTGAACAGATTCTGCGCATGGTGGACCTGGTCGAGAACATTCGGATCGACGTCGACACCCAACGTGTTCGCCAACATCGACGGCACGTCGGTGACTACGCGCGCCACCTGATCAGCCACTTCGTCGGAACTGTGAACAACTTCGGCGCGTCGAAGCAGCGCTGTGAAATCTTCTTCACGGCCGACGGTGGCGGCGTGCATGCGACCCATTGCCTGGGCCATCGCCATCAACGTATTCGTGACGGTGTCGGAGTCGCTGTCCTGGAAGAGGACACTGATCGCGGTTGCGTCACCGAGGTCACTGAGCACGAGGAGTCGGGCACTCAAGTCGTACGCCAGGAGTTCCGCGCCGGGACGGGCGTCCTTGGCCAATGCGTTGGCAAATTGGTACGACACGGCTTCGCGCAGGAATGCGGTGTCGGGATCGAACACGTGGATTGCCTCAGCGGGCGGGGTAACGCCGTTCTTCACACCGAGATAGGGATCACGGACCTGCTTGATCACCAGGGTTCGGGGCAGGGAAAACGGGTTCTCGGCAACGCGAACGCGCAGCACGATGGTGCGTCCACTGCCACCGAGATCCGTGGGATCCACGAGGGTGACGGGTGCTCCGGTGCGGCGTGTGAGCAACTGCTCGGCAGCTGCCACAACTTCGGATACGGGGTCTGCCAGTAATACGGTCATCACTGATCAACTTACCCGTAAGTGACTGGAATCATGCGTCTTCGCCTCGCACCGTCAGTGCGCTTTCTCTTCACCGATCAGACCTGAAATGCCTTTCAGCGCTGCAGCAAACTCTTCATCGGCCTTCGTTTTGAACCACAACACGAGAGCGCAGGCGGTGACAATACCCAGCATGTTGACGGCGAGTTGCAGCGACGACAGGCCGGCGATACGCCATTCTCCGTTAGCTGCAGCAACTACCGCGAAACCGGCCGCCGGGACTGTTGTCACCGAGATGAACACGCCGACCAGCGCGGCGGATTTCGCCGATATCAAAGCCAACATTCCTGCGGAACCTGCCAGGAGAGCGACAACAAACGAAATCGGACCCACTTTGTAGATGAAATCGACTTGATGCAGTGATTCGAGAGTGGTTACGTCCATCCAGTCGAAGAACTTTACGACGAACGTGGCAAGCAGCGTGATGCCCATCGCGACAGGGAAGGCGACGACCAGCGCAAGAATCGACCGTCTGCGTAGCTTTCGATCACGTCGGACCAGGGCCACCGCAAGTGCTGCCAGGGGGCCGAATTCCGGCCCCACCACCATCGCGCCGACGATCGTAACCGGTGAATCCGTGACTACACCGATTGCCGCCAGGAGGCAGGCGATCGTTAGGAAAGCGACAAACAATCCGTTGAGAGTTGATTCCTCACGAGTGCGGGACAACAGTTCTTCCCACACCACAGTTTCCGCGCCGTCACCGGGAGCTTCGTGCTCAGCTTTGCGCGCCGACGCGGACAACACCGTCTCCACCGGAACGAGCGTCACCGCGCCTTGCTCGGGGATTCCGAGTTCCTTCATCGCGGCGATGACGTCGTTGGCTGATTCGCGGGCGACATCGGCCTGCACCAGATCGCCGCGCGGGTCGATCGCAGCGCCACGCAACATGACTGTGTGTGTGACACCACGTACCGCCTCGAGCGCACCGAGGACGGCCTCGGTGCGCTCGGACGGGCAGATCACCCTCAGGTGCAGCACGGCGATCTGGGGTCGGTTCTACTTGCTGTCTGCGGTGTCGCCACCGGCAGTGTCAGCCTTCTTCTCCGGCTTCGCGTCGACGCCGGATTCCTTACGCTGCTGCGCCGTGATCGGGGTAGGTGCATCCGTCAGTGGATCGACACCGCCGCCCGACTTCGGGAACGCGATGACCTCACGAATGGAATCCATACCGGCGAGGAGCGCGGTGATGCGGTCCCAGCCGAAGGCGATTCCGCCGTGCGGGGGTGCGCCGAAGGCAAATGCGTCGAGCAGGAAGCCGAACTTGTCCTGCGCCTCTTCCTCGGAAATACCCATCACCTTGAACACTCGTTCCTGAATGTCCTTGCGGTGGATACGGATACTGCCGCCGCCGATCTCGTTACCGTTGCAGACGATGTCGTAGGCGTAGGCAAGTGCCGTTCCCGGATCGGTATCGAACGTGTCGAAGAACTCCGGCTTGGGCGACGTGAAGGCGTGGTGCACAGCGGTCCACGCCGAGTGACCGAGAGCGACGTCACCGGACGCGGTGGCGTCGGCGGCCGGCTCGAACATGGGAGCGTCGACGATCCAGACGAAGGCCCAGGCCTTGGGGTCGATGAGATCCTTCTTGCGGGCGATTTCGCCGCGAGCAGCACCGAGCAGCGCGCGCATCGGCTTGGTTGCACCCGCCGCGAAGAAGATGCAGTCGCCCGGCTGTGCGCCGACGTGAGCGGCCAGGCCCTCACGCTCGGTGTCAGTGAGGTTCTTCGCGACCGGTCCGCCCAGTGTTCCGTCTTCGCCGACCAGCACGTAGGCAAGTCCCTTGGCGCCGCGCTGCTTGGCCCATTCCTGCCACGCGTCGAGTTGCTTGCGCGGCTGGCTTGCGCCACCCGGCATGACAACAGCGCCGACGTACTCGGCCTGGAACACGCGGAACGTGGTGTCCTTGAAGAACTCCATGCACTCGACGAGTTCGATGTCGAAACGCAGGTCGGGCTTGTCGCTGCCGTAGCGACGCATCGACTCGTTGTAGGTCATGCGCGCGATCGGCGTCTTGATCTCGTGGCCGACGAGCTTCCACAGTGCTGTCAGGACTTCCTCGGCCAACAGGATGACGTCGTCCTGGTTCACGAAAGCCATCTCGATGTCGAGCTGTGTAAATTCCGGCTGACGGTCGGCGCGGAAATCCTCGTCGCGGTAGCAGCGCGCGATCTGGTAGTAGCGCTCGATGCCACCCACCATGAGGAGCTGCTTGAAGAGCTGAGGGCTCTGCGGCAGCGCGTAGAAGCTACCGGGCTGAAGGCGCGCCGGAACCAGGAAGTCGCGGGCACCTTCAGGAGTGGAACGCGTCAGCGTCGGGGTCTCGACCTCGACGAACTGGTGGTGTGCGAGGACACCGCGAGCAGCAGCATTCACCTTGGAACGCAAGCGAATTGCGTGTCCGGGTCCTTCACGACGCAAGTCGAGGTAGCGGTACTTCAGACGTGCTTCCTCACCGACCTGATCGTCGAGCTGGAACGGCAGCGGAGCACTCTCGTTGAGAACCTCGAGTTCGGTGGCGTTGACCTCGATTGCGCCGGTGGGGATCTCGAAATTCTGGTTTCCCTCGGGGCGGACCTCGACCACACCAGTCACGCGAACGCAGTATTCCGCGCGCAGACGGTGCGCCTGCTCGGCGACCTCACCGGCCCGGAAAACTACCTGCGAAACTCCGGATGCATCACGGAGATCGATGAAGATCACTCCGCCGTGATCACGACGCCTGGCTACCCAACCGGTGAGCGTTACGGTCTGCCCTGCCTGCTCGGGTCGCAATGAACCGGCGAGATGTGTGCGCAGCACGGGATTCCTTTCGAACAACTTCAATAACCGACGACCGACTACTTTGCCTGCGATCCTACGGAGCGAACAGCCCAGACCGGAAACGCGGACCCGCCTCGCGTGCGAAGCTATGCACCAGAAGTGACGGCAAGCACTTGTTCACGACAGCAGAAAGCGGACATAGATGACCTTCAACGAGGGGGCCCGCGGTGAAGCGGGACGCGTTCAGGTTCAAGGCGGCGGGGGCGGTAGCCGGGGCAGCAAGCTGGCGATCGGCGGCGGCGCAGGTGGCATCATCGTGCTCATTCTTGCGCTGTTGTTCGGCGGAGATCCCGGTTCACTCCTGGGCACTTCCACCGAAACCTCGAGTTCCTCCAGTGGCCTCACCTCTGTCGACGACTGCACCGGTACCGACGCGAACAACGACGTGAACTGCCGCGTCACGCTCACGGTGGGAAGCCTCGACGACGTCTGGGAACAACAACTGATGAAACAGACCGGGACGGCATACGTGCGCCCGGAGGTAATCCTGTTCAGCGGATCGGTCAGCACTGGTTGTGGTCAGGCGACCAGCGAAGTCGGCCCCTTCTACTGCCCCGCAGATCAGACCGCCTACTTCGACACGAGTTTCTTCCAGTTGCTGGTCGACCGATTCGGATCCAGCGCCGGCCCCTTGGCCCAGGAATATGTGGTTGCCCATGAATTCGGTCACCACATCCAAAATCAACTCGGGGATATCAGCCGCGCACAGGCCGACCCGCAGGGTGCCGAGTCCGGAGCCGTACGTACCGAACTCCAGGCCGACTGCTACGCCGGCGTGTGGGCGCATTACGCCGATACGATTCCCGACGAAGCCACCGGCCAGCCCTTCTTGAAGACGCTGTCGCAGAACGACATCCGCGATGCATTGTCGGCAGCGTCGTCCGTGGGCGACGACCGGATCCAGCAGTCGACCAGCGGGCGGGTCAACCCCGAAGGCTGGACTCACGGTTCATCCCAACAGCGACAGTTGTGGTTTGCCGCCGGATACAAGACCGGTCAGGTATCCGCTTGCGACACCTACTCGGCGCGCGATTTGAACAACCCCGCAGCAATGGCCAAGTAGAACCCCCACACAAACCATTCCACCGACAACTATTTTTGTCTTGACAAGATTTACTGTCGGTGGGATGGTTTTCTCATGTTGGAAGTCGCAGTCATCGACAAACCCGCCGCCGCGGAAGCGTCACTCGACCCGGTCCGTCAGCAAATCCTGGCCGCACTGGTGACCCCGGCGTCGGCTGCTGCGCTGGCGCCCCTCATCGGACTGACCCGCCAAAAAGTCAATTACCACCTGCGAACCCTCGAGGAACACGGACTCGTCCATCTCGTGGAGGAGCGCAAACGCGGAAACATGACCGAACGAGTCATGCAAGCCAGTGCGGCGTCGTACGTCATCTCCCCCGCCGCGATGTCGGCGCTAGCTCCCGATCCACGGAAGTTCCCTGACCAACTTTCGGCGCGGTGGCTCGTCGCTGTTGCGGCCCGAGTGGTCCGCGAAGTCGGTGAGTTGATCGCCGGAGCAACCGCCGCTGGAAAACCCCTCGCGTCCTACGCCATCGACAGCGACATCACTTTCGCGAGCGCCACCGACAGAGCGGACTTCGCCCGCGAACTCGGCGAAGCAGTCAACGGACTGGTCGCCAAATATCACGACGGCAACACCGACAACGGCCGCCGGCACCGCCTTGTCGTCGCGCTGCATCCCAGCTTGAAACCGTCCACACACTCACCTGATTCGGAGAACTGACTATGTCGAAGAAGTTCGAAATCCGCCGCGAAGTTGTTGTACCCGGAACTCCCGAGCAGATTTGGGCTGCCATTTCCGCCGAAACCGCCGGATGGATGTTCCCGTCGCCTCTCGAGATCCCGGCCGACGGTTCCCGCCCCGACAGTCCCGTGATCGCCACGTGGGAACCGCCCACCGAACTCGGCATCCACATGGATGGTCCAGATGGCTGGTTCAATCACCTCGAGTACCTTGTCGAAGCCCGCGACAACAGCGCGGCCGTGGTGCGCTACGTCCATGCCGGCGTATTTGCCGACGACTGGGACAACCAGTACGACGGAGCCGGCAAGCACACCGACTTCTACCTCCACAGCCTCGGCCAGTACGTGCGCTACTTCGCCGGGCAGAACGTCACCTACGTCAGCGCCGAGGGACCGGAAGCATCCGGCACACCCGAAGCGATGGCAACCCTACGCAGCGCACTCGGGATCGGATCCGACACCGCCGTCGGCGACTCTGTGACTTTCGACGTTCCTGGAATCGGCACGATCACTGCTGTGGTCGACTACCTCAACGACTGGTTTGTCGGACTGCGCACCGACGATTCACTTCTTCGGTTCTACGGCCGAAATGCCTTCGGTGGCAACGTCGATGCCGCGCACCACCTGTTTGCTTCGAACGTCGATAGCGAAGCTGCCGCGGCAGCCTGGAATGCCTGGCTGGCCGGCGCCTACGCTGCGCCTCAAAACCTACAGTCGTAGGGCCGCGCGCCGACTGTTCCGGATCCCCGCAGGGCAGTCGGGAACATCAGTGGTGGCCGAAGTCAGGCTGATCAGATTCCGGTTTGTGCGGACACCCGTCCCTTGTCGATCGCTGTCAGTAGAGCAGCATGATCGCGAGCATTGCGTTTGGTGTACGCCGAGGCGAACTCGCTGATAGCGAAGTCGAATTCCGTTCCCTCGCCGAGATATTCGGCAATAGCGATGCGGTCACCAGATCGAGAGTGTGCATAAGCGAGAACACGAGCGCACAAACGCCCATACGCTTCCATACCTTCGGGTTTCATGCCTTCGATCACCGCTGATCCCTTGCCGTCGCGAAGTTGACGGATGTAGAAATCATGCTCCACCTCGTCCGGACCTGGCCCGCGCTCCCAACCGAGAAAGATGTCGCTGCTGGCCTGCATCAGCCGCTGACCGTTCACCACCCGCTCCCCCTCGTTCCGGAATATCGGCCCGTTCACGTAGCCGGACAATACTGACGGCAACGCCTGCTTGACCTGCAGGATCAACGGATCATCCGCGTCCCGACCCTTCATCAAGATCATCCAGGCCCGCGTGCCGACGCTGCCGACACCGACCACCTTGCGCGCGATGTGCATCATCTCGAAACTCTGCAGCAAAACGCGCCGGTCCCATTGAAGTGTGCTGCGATAGGAACGAACTCGTCCGCGGAGCACCTCCTCGACCT
The DNA here is from genome assembly GCF_005938745.2 of Rhodococcus sp. KBS0724. Lineage (NCBI taxonomy): Bacteria > Bacillati > Actinomycetota > Actinomycetes > Mycobacteriales > Nocardiaceae > Rhodococcus > Rhodococcus sp. KBS0724. Next base: position 3,060,604 of record NZ_VCBX02000001.1, on the reverse strand, counting down.
GCTCGAGAGCCGGTCCGTCGTACAATTCCTCCACTGGCACGATCAACGGCGGATCACTGATGAACCGCCTTCGGCCATCGACTATCTCGGTAAATTTCGACGCAGCTTGGATGTTGTCCCGTCGGCGTGCTTTATCAAGAGTCGACCGAGCCCGTTCGAGCATTCGCTTCTTGATCTGATTGCTCAACTCTTCGAGACCGTCCTCTGGTTCGATGTGCGAGTACCACACCGCGAGGTTTCCAAGTTCCGCCTGACGGATCATCGTTTCCCGATATTCTGCGGCGCAACCAAGCGTGATCTTCCGGCGTTCCTTACCTGAATATCCGTTGTCTTTACCTGCTATCGCCAAACTCGCCGCCAGGCGTTTGACGTCCCATTCGAAAGGCCCGGGGTAGGTCTCGTCGAAATCGTTGATATCAAACGCCAGCTTTCGTTCGGGCGTCGCGTAAACCCCGAAATTGCTCAGATGCGCGTCGCCGCACAGCTGCGTATTCATATCGGAATTCCGGTTGCGTGAAAGGTCGTCGCACATAACCAGCGCGGCCCCACGAAAGAACGAGAACCGCGACGCCGACATGCGGCCGTAGCGAATCGGCACCAACTCGGGCACTCGAGATTCGGCTTGCGATTCCAGGAGCGAAATCGGGTCGCGGTCGCTGTCGGCAAGTTCGGCCAACATCGCGAGCGGTGTATCGCGGCGCCCCTGCCGACCGTGCGCCCTCCGCTCGTCGACGGTGGGATGCTGCGCAGGAACTGCCTTGTCGGCTGGCGCTACCTTGTCGACCGGTACTGCAGTCATCTGCGCGACCTTTCACTCTTCGGGGCCTGCGGTGTTGACGGCCCTGCTACGGCTGCGAGGCGTCGGACGTCGCGCCACCACCTGATCCGCGTGCTGCGCGGACCAGCAATTGGGGACTCGACACCAACGCCTTGCGCCAAGGAAGTACCCCGTCGATCTCTATCTGAATCGACAGGCTCAGAACAGTTCGAATCAAGACGATCATGCCGAGTACGGCGGCATCTGTCAGCGACGGCGACGACGTTACGGTTTTGACGAGATCTGCAGCAACCAAAATCTCCAGTCCGAGAAGAATGACCGCGCCGAGGGTTTCCCGGAGAGTCTTGAATGCCGCGCCGCCGTTGCGAGTGCGAAACCACGAACGTCCGGCCACCACGAATGCAAAAACGAATCCGAGAACCATCGAGACAACACCAAGCACTTCAAACCATTCGGTGACCCACTCGAAGAACTTAATCTTGTCCATGTCGATGATTCTCGAGGTATATCGCTCAAAAGTCGAGCAAGCGCGCCGTTGACCGCCCTAGCGTTCACCAGTCGAACTCAGGTGATCCAACAAATCGTCGACAGACTCGAACTCTACGACCTCGTCATCGTCGTCCTTGTCGTCGATGACGACGTCGTCCACGGCAAATTCCTCATCGAGTTGGATTCGAATCCAACTGTCCGGGAACTGCTTCGGCGCACCGAACGAGAGCAATATCGCATCGTGGAAGACGACCACGGACTCGAGAGTCAGATCATCACGCAAATCAACGGTTTCACTCACCTGCTGATCTCCGACTGCGTCCTCGATCTCCCCGGCTACCTCGTTGACGAGCTGATCCCATCGCACGGTCGTGATGGCCAGCACTCGTTCGACAGCAGCAAGCAGCACACCAGTATCCATGTCAGACCGGTCGTCGAACTCGGGGTCGACGTTCACCGTCACGTCCGTTCCTGTGGCATGCATCCGAGCCACGCCGACGACGATTCCGTCGTCGGCGCGTAGCTCCGCGAGCAATCCTCGCTGAGCAATCTCGTCACCAAGCAGGGTAATCGGGTCCATGATTCACCAATCCACTCGAGTTGTGCTGCATCGTACCGGTTTAGGGGTCGCCTAATTCCAGTTGTCGATCTTGACGTCACGGGGATCTGGTGCGCCTGTGCCGGTTTCGACCATCGACTTCAGGCTCATCAGGAAGAGCGCCCATTTGGTGCTGCAATGGTGCATGAACTCCACGGGTTCTTTCCATCCTTCGTGCGTGAAGAGAACGACTGTGTAGTCGCCGTCGCGTTGAAGGTCCCACACCACTCGGGTGCCGATCCATTCCTCAGGCCCGTCGATCACCTCCCACACCACTCGTTTCGCAGGCGCGAGCTCTAACACCTTCATATCGAATCCGCCCGCTCCGAAGCGGAATTGGAGCGTCCCTCCAATATTCGGATCTCCGTGTGTGTCGGTGGCCCACCAGCCGGCAAGACCTTCGATCGTCGTCAGTGCCGCGTGCACATCGTCGATGGAGGACGACTTGATCGCGACCCTGTGCAAGATGTCGACCATTTCGATTTCCTTCCTCTTCTCAGTTCTTATTGTTTCGTTCGATTGCTTCTGCAATTCGCTTGATGCGCTGCAACCTGCCGTCCCACGTCGATCCGACAGCATTGAGTTGCGCTACGGCTCGCGCGAGTTGCGCGGGATCGACCCGGTAAAGCCTCTCCCTGCCCGCAGGCCTCACATGCACCAGACCGGCGCGGTCGAGCGCAGTGAGATGTTTCGCGACAGCTTGTCGAGTCACGGGCAGCTGTTCGCTCAGCGTGGTCGCCGTCCCTTCGCCGTCTGCCAGCAGCAGATCGAGCATTCGTCTCCGTGTCGGATCCCCGATCGCCGTCCAAAGGTCGTCGTCGACGATGAAATTCATCGGTTCGTCCCCAGGCTGCCGGCGTACTCGACGAGCCGCGGCAGATACAGGTCCCAACCGTCGACGTGCGAGTTGTATTGCTCCTCGAGAATGGCTACCTCCCAGCCCATTTCGCGAAACCCCGTTTCCGTCATCCGGACCGTCGTCCCCTCTCCCGAGGGAACGAGTTCGAACGTCACCAGCAGGGCGCTCCCGGGGATAGCCGCATCGTTTTCCAGATGAACCCATCGGAAGGAAAACAATCGAGGCGGCTGAGCGTCGACCACCGTGATCCGCGCGACATGCCCGTCAGTCGAGGATCTGTCACCCCACACGAGTTCACCAACTGAACCAGGGACCGGTTCCAGATCGACAACCTCGTCGGCCCACCACTCCTTCAAGTGCTCCGGACTGCTGATGACCTCGTAAACCACGTCCGGCGCGGCTTCGACGTAGATAGACCGCTCGATTCGTCCGTACTCCATGTCCGCAACCCCTTGTGCAACGTTTGGTTGCTAATCAGGCTATCGGTCCTCAATCGCAAGCGCAACCAAACATTGCGCGAGGATCTCCGAGAGGATCGGGGCGAGACCTGTCACTGAAAGTAGGACGCATAATCACCGAAAGGAACCTGACCCGTGGGGCTCGCCTTCACGGCGTCGGCAACCACTGACGGAATGGGAGACCAGTAAGCAGGCATCGCGGCCGCCAAGGAAGGATTCAATACGTAGAGCAAGGCGAAGTTCACCATCCAGAGCGGTGGCGCCATCGACATGCCCACCTGCGAACTCACACTCCCTTTGGTGTTGGTCACCAATTGAGCTGTGCCCGAAATTTGTTGCGAGGCAAAGCCGTAGACGGCTTGCACGGTGTAGGCCGACTGGTAGAGCGCTATCAGCGATCGGCTCGCACCGTTATTCCTCAACCAGGTGCCCACAAAACCGCCTGGAGCGATCAAGGAGTTCACCTGCCTCGTCGGAGCGTCTGCGTTGGCCGGGCTTTCCAGCAATCCACTGGTATTCACATAGAGCCCGTAGCTGGCCAAGACCGACGGTGTGGGCCGGCCGTCGACATCCGAATAGAGGGGAAGTCCGGTGGTATTGGTCAGGATCCGGACACACGCGTCGATCACCTCGGCAGCGTCTCGGCTTCCACCGACTCCGCCGCCCGTGATGAGGTCGCGGTACTGCTGCTCTGACAATGCGTCTGCCCTGTCCAGCCCGATCCGTCCGGCAATCTCGTCCGCCCATTGCTGACCGAGCGGCTGATTGAGCTGACTTGGATCGGCGAGTTGCGTCGGTGCCAGGGTCTCGTAGCCGGGTGCCCCGACAAAGGGGATCACGAACCCGGTGTCGACTGCCTCTGCGACTGGCTCGGCGCTAGCCGTCTGAGTCGATGCCAGGGACAGAATGCACACCCCGACCAATGCCAGAACCGACACGGCTCCGCGGTGGGATCTTGCTCCGCGTCGATTCCTCGGACTTGGTGAACTCATTCCGCGCATTCGTCAACCTCCCGGAGAATCCTGCGGGCAAATCAACACGAGCTTGTGTCTCAGTCAAACTCCGACGCTCGCTCTGTGTCAATGCATTGCTTGTACGTCGCATCACGCTCACGACGGAAGACCATGAATGTTCCAAGAATTTCGCCCGATTTGTCCCAAGCGTCGAAGCGCAGAGTGTGCCGAGTACTCACTCCTTCGATACCTCAGGACGGGCCATGACCGCACCGATCATTCCGAAGACCGCCATAGTTAAGACCGCCGCCGTACGGCGAGCCACCCTGCTGGCAGTCTGCGTCAGTACCGCGATGCTCATGCTCGACATCGCCGTGGTCAACACCGCACTGCCGTCGATCGCGGTGGACCTGAACACCGGCGTCAGTGCCCTGCAATGGGTGATCGACGCGTACACCTTGGCACTGGCGACAGTGGTTCTCAGCGCCGGATCGTGGGCTGACAGGAGAGGTCGACGGTGCGTGTTCCTCCTCGGAATTCTGTGGTTCACCACGGCTTCGCTGCTCTGCGCGGTCGCACCGAACATCTGGGTACTCGACATCGCGCGAGCAGCGCAGGGTATCGGCGGCGCAGTGCTCTTCGCGTGCTCCCTCGCATTGCTGGCGGACGTGTTCGAGAAGGGACCACAGCGCGCAACGGCATTGGCTGCCTATGGCGCCACGATCGGCGGCGCGTTTGCCGTCGGCCCACTGGTCGGCGGACTACTCACCGATTTGTTGGATTGGCGCGCAATCTTTTTGATCAATATCCCGATCGGGTTGATCACACTGGCTTTGACGGTGCGGTGGGTTCCCGAATCACGCGATCCTCGACCTCGCGGAGCGGACATACTCGGGCAGATTCTGGTGTCGACAGGTCTGGCAGCGCTGGTTTTCGGATTGCTGCGCGGCAACGAGGCCGGGTGGACCGAACCCGCGCCGGTGACCGCCGCGGTGATCGCTACAGTCTCCCTGATCGGCTTCTACCTGCACGAACATCGCACTGCCGAGCCGATGCTGCCGCCGCATCTTCTCGCCAACCGAGCCTTCGCCGGAGCGCAGATCGCGGCGTTCTCGATTTCGGCCTCCCTGTTCGCGGTCTTTGTCTACACGACGATCTACCTCCAGAACGTGCTGCATCTGTCTCCGGTGGACGCCGGCTTGGTCTATCTACCGGCAACGGTTGCGATGTTTGTTGTCGCGGGTGCCACCGCGAAATTGGACGGCCGCATCCCCGTCGCGATCTCGCTGACCTGCTCCCTCATCCTCGTCTCCGTAGGTCTGGTCATGATGACCGTCGTCGACGAGGCGAGTTCTCCGTACGCGATACTCCCCGGATTCGTCGTCGCCTGCGTGGGCGCCGGAGTGTTCAATCCCGTCATGAGCGGGCTGGTTCTGGGCGAAAGTACCTCGAACCATTCAGGATTGGCGGCGGGGATCAATGACGCGTTCCGTCAGACCGGCATCGCGGTCGGAGTTGCGGGGCTCGGTGCGTTCTTGCCGGCGCAGTCGATGCTGCCGGGTGGATCGCCGCACGAGTTCGTCAGCGGACTTCAACTCGCGCTGTTCGTCGCTGCCTTCATCGCTGCTCTCGGTGCGCTCGTGTGCGCGGCGACGCTGCGCACCACCCGCGCCGACCGGACTCCTTCCGCGGAACTCACCAAGGTCCTGTCGCCCACAAGTTGACCGTTTTGTACTGCATGTATGGATTTCAGTCCTTAGAATCGAACCGTCCTGCGTCTGCGGGTACGAGGGGATACAGATGATCTATCGACTACTCGGGCCGTTGGAAGTTGCACGAAGTCCCGCGGCGAGTGACGTGATCGATCTGGGCCCACGGAAGCAGCGAACAGTGCTCGCTGTCCTCCTCCTCAACCGGGGTCGCGTCGTGTCCACCGACCGATTGATCGACGCTCTCTGGCAGAACGACGCGCCCGCCAGTGCGATATCCAGCATCCAGGCCTACATCTCCAACCTTCGCAGAGCACTCCGCACAGAAACAGGTGCGACGTCACCGATCGTGCGTCAACCACCCGGATACCTTCTCGACATCCCTGCGGCCGACGTCGATCTTTCGGGCTTTCTCGACGACGCCGAATCCGCGCGACAACACGCTGAGAACGGGGAGTGGCGGGATGCGTTGACCACGACTGGCCACGCTCTCGGCGCGGTCCGCGGGAAACTCCTCGACGACCTGAGCGACGAGCATTGGGTGGAGGTGGAGGCCGCGGCATTCGAAGAGGTACGGACCGAATGCCGCGAGACCCGGATAACAGCGCTCCTCGCCTTGGGCCGGTTGGCTCCGGCGTTGGTCGACGCCGCCCAACTCTGCAGCGAATACCCGTTTCGTGACCGGACCTGCTGGCTGCGCATGGTGGCGCTGCACCAGGCGGGACGGTCGCCGGAAGCCTTGGAACAGTTCCACTCACATGCGTCCCGCCTGGACGCCGAATTAGGGCTGGAACCCGGCGGGGAACTGACGGCACTTCAAGGCGCAATACTGCGCCATGAGCCAGGCCTGGCCGCTTGGCCCCGAGTTCCGGGATGGACCGGCGCAGAGCATGTTCCAGCACCCACCACTCCCCCGGTACCCGCGCCGCCCCCTGATCCTCTGCCCACCCGACTGTTTTTCGGGCGCGACGCGCAGTCGAGCATCACCGCCGCGATGCTCGACGACGTCCGGCGCGCCTTGCCCCGTTGGTTGACACTGACTGGTCCGGCGGGGATAGGAAAGACCCGATTTGCCGAAGAGTGCGCGGCCAGAACAGCATCCGCTCACGGGCGAGCCGTCTGGGCACGGTGCCCCGAGGACGACGGAGCACCGCCATGGTGGCCGATCAGGCGGCTGGTTCGCGAACTCGGCGCCGACGCTGACATCGTGTTGACCCCACCCACCGACGTGGACCCCGACGAGGCCAGATTCGCTGTCTACGAACGGGTTCGCACCACACTCGAATCGGCGGCCACCGACACCCTACTGACCGTGGTCATCGACGACATTCAGTGGGCCGATCCAACTTCGATTCGTTGCCTGACCTATCTCGTCGGCGCCCTATCGCGCGGCAGAGTCTGGTTCGTGTTGACACTGCGCGACTCGGAGGTCGGACCCACGGTGCGCAAACTCCAGGACGCCGTGCTCCACGGTGAAGGGAACCGGCACATCGTGGTCCCGGCATTGGTCCAGACCGAGGTGGCGGCCCTCGCCAGTTGTGTATCCGGGGAAGAACTCGACGAGACGGAAGCGCGAATTCTCACAGAAAGGACTGGCGGCAATCCACTGTTCGTCTCGGAGTACGCCAGGCTTCCTCGGAACGAACGACTCGGCGACAGCATTCCGAGCGCAGTTCGGTCTGTACTCGGCCGTCGGCTCGCTGCCGTGGAACCGGCGGTACTGCAGGCCCTTCGGGTTGCGGCGGTCATCGGCGACGCCATCGAGATGGACACGTTGACTGCAGCGACAGGACTCGACCTCGACACGCTCGCCGACTATCTCGACGAAGCCGCCGACGAACGAATCATCGTTGCCGACCCGGGGATCGGAGGTTATGCCTTCGCCCACGGCCTTCTTCGAGACGAAGTACTCGAATCGATACCCGCTCTGCGCCTTCAACGTATTCATGCCCGAGTTGCCGAAGTGCTTGCAGACTCGCCTGATCCGGACCGGTTGAGCCGGCGCGCACAACATCTGATGTCGGCACTACCCCTCGTCGATCCACACATCGTGTTGGCGGCCTGCACGGCAGCAGCGCAGGATGCGACCGACAGGTGGAGTTCCGAAACGGCCGCGGAGTGGTGGGAAGCCGCGGTGCACGCATTCGACCTACTGCCTGCTTCCCAGCAGTCGGCTGACGCCCGGGACGATCTGTTGGTGGCCAGAGTTGAGGCTCTTGCACGGGCTGGGCGTGGGCAAACGGTGCTCGACGTCGTGAATGCCGGTCTCCTCGATGCTGTTCGGGAAGATCGAACGTCCGCTGTCGGACGGCTCGCGGGTGCATTACTTCGCGCTGCCGGCGCCTGGCCTTGGGTTTCGTATGGCAGTGATCCTGGCCCACTACTCGAACGGCTCGCAGCGGTTGAGCCGCTGGTGGAGAACGACAGAGCGGCTCATGCACGGGTTCTTGCCGCCTTGGCCGTCGGTAGTTGTTACCACTCTGACGCGGCGGTCCCCGACCGTTGGAGCACACAGGCGCTCGACATCGCTCGCGATCTCGGCGATCCTGACGTCATAGCCGACGCCCTTCTCGGGCGGATTCTGCTGTTCTCCGGAGTCGCAGTCCACAGCATCGAATCGACGCGGCTACTGCACGAGCTTTTCGAGCTACCACATCATCAGTCGCGCGTGGACGACGTCATAGCCCACGCGGTCGCCAGCATGACGCTGATGAATCTTGCCGACGTCGACGCCGCCGTCACACACGCTCGGCACGGCATCATCGGCTGCGATCTGTTGAGGCTCCCCGTCATTCGAGTCCAATTGCGCTGGATGGAAGCAACTCTCGCCGAGTGGCGAGGAGACTTCGCGCAGGCGCGGCGACAATACGAGACGGCCAGACAAATCCACCTGCAGACCGAGTTGTACACCGCGGGGAGCGCGGACCTGGCATTCAACACCTTGGAATGGGAACGAGGCGCTTTGGCGCAATCGGATCCCGGTGTTGTCGAGCCTGATTCATGGAGCATCGCCATTGCCGGCGCACGCGGCGATCGAGTATCCGTCACCGCAGGCATCGAACAGTGGCTGATGAATCTCGGGCCGCAGACGTGGACAACTCTTGGCCACCAGACGTTGCTCGCACGGGTCGTCGCAGATCTGGAATTGATCGAGTACGCCGATACGTTCATCGACCTGCTCGCACCGCACACCGATCGCATCGCGACGGTGGGACATGTGGGCGAACTGGGCTCCGTCGCCGAAGCGTCCGCACGCCTGCACGCGCTCCTGGGTCGCGCCGAACAGGCGTCGACGCTCCTCGATCAGGCAGAAATGATCGCTGCCGACTCCGATGGTGTACCCACGCTGCTCCGATGCCGACTGCTTCGGGCTCAGCTCCAACCGCCGTCGAGTGAGCGGGATCGGGAACTGGCCGCCATTGCAGCCGAATCGAAGGATCTCGGGATGACCGACATCGCCGAGCGGGCACTATCCATGGCTTCCTGAACGACGAATCTTCCTGAACTGCGAAGATGCGCTTGGAGAAAACTTGGATCCTGCCGAGTTTTCCCGTCAAGAACCAGCCAAGCGCATTCGGACATTCTTCCTACACACCCGAAAGACGGATGAGAGAGGAAGATCATGAACCTTCAGCCCCCCACGCTCGACACCACACTGGAATCGCTGCGCACAGAGGTGACCGGATCTGTGGCGCTACCCGGCGAGGCTGGATACGAATTGGCAACTCCGTGGAACGTCGCAGTACCGGTGAACCCGCGGGCCGTAGTGGCAGTGGAAAACGCGCAGGACATTGCTGCCACAGTACGGTTCGCAGCAAAGCACAACCTCCGCGTCGCTGTTCAACGAACCGGCCACGGTGCGGTATCCCTGGGCAATGATGTTCTCCTCGTGCATACCGGCAAACTGACCGAGTGCGTCGTCGATCCCGTATCTCGCACAGCCAAAATCGGAGCCGGACTGATCTGGCAGAACGTCATCGACGCCGCAGCACCGCACGGTTTGGCGCCATTGACCGGGTCGTCGCCCACCGTCGGTGTCGCCGGCTTCCTCACGGGAGCCGGTATCGGTCCGATGGTCAGAACGTACGGACTCTCGTCCGACCATGTCCGGTCATTCGACATCGTCACCGGTAGTGGCGAACTCGTCCGCGTCACCCCGGACGAGCATGCCGAATTGTTCTGGGGACTGCGTGGCGGCAAGGCAACTCTCGGCATTGTCACCTCGATCGACATCGAGCTCATGCCGATTACCCACTTCTACGGCGGCGCGGTCTATTTCGACGGGGCGGATGCACCCGCCGTGGCACACGCCTGGCTGGACTGGTGCGCCGACCTTCCCGAGCACAGCTCCACCTCTATCGCCTTTCTTCAACTCCCGCCGCTCCCCCAGGTTCCGCCGCCACTAGCCGGGCGGTTGACGTTTGCCGTCAGATTCGCGAGTCTCACTGACGAAGCCGAGGCAGCAGAACTCATCAGCCGAATCCGTTCGGTGGCAACACCGCTGATCGACGCCGTCGGCACGTTGCCGTATGCAGCCATCGCGGCAGTACACGCCGATCCCGTAGATCCGATGCCGACACACGAATCCACTGCACTGACCACCGACCTGTCACACGAGGCTGTCGACGCCCTTCTCGGCGCCGCCGGGCCCGGGTCTCAGTCCCCGCAAACCGTCGTAGAACTACGTCTTCTGGGCGGCGCTCTGGCTCGGGAACCGAAGCACCGCAGCGCCTTCTGTCATCGCGATGCTGCTTTCACGTTGTTCACCATCGGAGTTCTGGCGCCGCCTGTGGCCGATGCAGTAGTTCCGCATGCCCAGGCCTTGGGACGCGCGATGGCACCCTGGACCACCGGACGCGCACTGCCCAACTTCGCGCCGAGCGACGACCCCGAGCAGATTGCCCGCACGTACGACGAGGACACCGCGCACTGGCTCAGCGCGCTGGCGAACACTCACGATCCGAGCGGCGTCCTAGCAGTCGGCCAGGTCATGCGGCAGATCCGATGAGAACCGCTTGGGGCGTGTGGGAGCGGTGAAATCGAGCTTCGATGGAGTGCTCAGGTGCCGCAATAGTCGGTATCGGCGCCCTCCACGGGCCGGACGCCGATACCGGTTCACGTCACTCCAATGCCGTGTCAGCGACCCGGCCGAGATGACGGACGAAGAACCGAGCCGAACTGTCACGCTCGTATTCGGGCACCGGATAGTGCCTGCCCGAGTACGCGTGCAACGTCTTCTCCTTCGATCCGAAGGCGTCGAACAAGGCGACCCCGGACGCGCGGTCGAATTCCTCGTCGTCCCAAGGGATCCGGTACTCCACCGGAACAGTGAGCTTTTGTGCCGCCTCGATCAGCGCGTCGTTCACAAAGACCCCGCCGAAGCTCACGGCCGCAATCCGGGTTTCGGCCGCCGCCAACAACAACCCGGTCACGACGCCCAACGACACACCGCCAAAACCGATCTGCGCGTCGACGCCAAGCTCTGGCAGCAGTGCGTCCAAGGTCGACTGCCATTCCGGTACAGCACGTTCCGCCACCGACATGTTGTAGTCGACGACAATCGGGGCGATTGGTTCCCTTGACGCCCTGGCCCTGTGTATTGCTTCCGCCCAGCGTTGATCCTGAAGGTTACGCGGCCGGTCACCGTGTCCGGGGGCGTCGATGGCGGCGACGGTGAACCCATAGGTGGTCACGCTGTGGAGTGCACTGGCCACCAACCCTGGCGCCTTCTTGTGCATGCCGCCGGAATGCCCCGACAGCAGCAGCGGCGAGCCGCTGGTTCCGGATGCGGGCGACCAGAGCACGCCGGTGATCTCATCCAGAATGAAATTACGTTCAATGACACCGTTTGACGATGCCTCAGAGGTGAAATGCATGGTGTTGCCTTTCGGGATTGCTTTGTAGTCGAAGCGCTCCCGGCGACACCTACGTCAATCGCCGAACCGTGAACACGAGTGGAGCACCCACATGGTTGTTGCGTTCATGGGTCTCACCTCCTCGCCTGATGTCACGGTCTGACGCACGCTATCAACCTGAGCCGAATCCCGTCCAACTCTTTTCCCGGCCACCGAGCCTGACCGGCGCCCGCCGGGGCGACTGATCCTTCACAGAGGCAATTCACCAGGATCCAATTCTTCGGCGGCGGCGTATCGATTACCTATCCGCGGTCAGGCCGAGCATGGATCGCGGTCAGACACCGGATCGTCCATCACTGCATTATGGTTTTCGCTTTGAGTGCCCGGAATTCCTCTTCGTTGATCGCCCCGGAATCGAGAAGCCCTTTTGCCGCCGAAATCTGCTGAGCCGAAGATTGTCCGCCGTCGTCACGGACGTAGACGCCCTGAGCGTTCATACGCCGGTGGGCAGCAGCCATCGACCGCTGAGTCATTCCGTCATTTCTCACGATCACGTAAATCATCGCGGACAAGAAGGGGATGACGAACAGGAAGATGATCCAGACTGCCTTCACCCAACCGGACATCTCGTGATCGCGAAACAGGTCGGTGATGATCGAGAACAACACGCTCAGATAAGCCACAAACGCAAGACACACAAACATGAACCAGAAGAACTCCCAGAAACCTTCCATTTTGCTTCAACTCCCCGCTAGTACGTTGGCGCTCAGGCCCCGATGCCGCGAGCGTGGCCGAGCCTTGGAAACACCCGAGATGCCTTGTTCCCCTGAATTTCACATTCGCCCGCGGAGAAGGAAAGGGCGATGTCGCGCAGTACGGCCTTCTCCACGAGTAGTGGTACGAAAGTGCGTATCCGCCCACTCCGCAGGCGCTGGTGATTTCTGCGCACACTACGTTCGATGTCCAGGGGTGAGACGGCCGGATAGCGGGTGATCAGCCGTGCAATCACCTGTTCGACCTGGAGCAACTCTTCGTCGCCGGTCATCGGCTAATCGTCTGCCCAGCGGTACGCGGCCGTCAAGACTCGAAACAGGTTCGAAAGCATCACGATTCGAAACTCGATCAAGTCAGGAATACATCGGTCGATCACGGGGCATACACAAGCAAAGGGTGTGTATGACCAAGGACTTCCTGCGCGGAAGAACTGTCCGGAATATGGATGCCGAGGAGCGAGCGTGGGAAAGAAGTCGAAGAACAAGAAACACAAGAACTCTGAGCTCGAAGCTCCCCCAGCCAGTGACGTGGAACCCTCCTCGACCTCGACGCACAAGCCGATGAAATACAAGACTTATCGACGGGATCTCAAGCCGATTCACGCAGAACTCGTCGCATTGCAGGAGTGGGTCAAATCTTCCGGTGCAAAGGTCTGCATCGTGTTCGAGGGCCGTGACACTGCAGGAAAAGGTGGGGTGATCAAAGCGATCACCGAACGGGTGAGCCCGCGTGTGTTCCGCGTTGTCGCCCTCCCAGCCCCGACTGAACGGGAAAAATCCCAGATGTACATCCAGCGGTATGTGCCACATCTACCAGCCGCCGGCGAGATCGTCATCTTCGACCGCAGTTGGTACAACCGCGCCGGGGTCGAACGGGTCATGGGCTACTGCACGAACGAACAAGCACACGAATTCCTCCAGCTCATCCCGACAGTCGAGCGCGCAATCGTGGAATCCGGGGTCATTCTGTTGAAGTACTGGCTCGAGGTGAGTGAGGAACAGCAAATGCTGCGCCTGCAGAGCCGAATCGACGACCCACGGAAAATCTGGAAGTTGTCGGGCCTCGACCTGAAGTCGTACAGCCATTGGTACGACTATTCGCGGGCCCGCGACGAGATGTTCCGCTACACCGACACAGGATGGGCGCCTTGGTATGTCGCGGTCAACGACGACAAGAAACGCGGCCGGCTCAACATCATCAGTCACATACTGAGTCAGATTCCGTATGAACCTTTGGAACATCCTGATATCAAACTGCCACACCGACAACAGCCCGACGGATACAAGGCACCCCAGCAACCACTGCACTGGATCCCTACCCCCTACTGAATAATCTGCCTACTGAGAATTTTGCCTACTGAGAATCTGCTCGGAAAGGACGTGCGGCAATGAGCCACCCGGAGGCCGCGCCGCAGGATCGAGCGCACACAGACTCAGCCCAGAGCGCGACCTGGCACGCCCAGAGCGTCGAAACCGTTGTCGCCACCCTGACGTCTGATCGGGAGTCGGGCCTGAGTGCTGACGACGTCGCAAACCGTCGCCGGCAGTACGGGCCCAACGAAATTGCCTCGACGCCGCCGCCCTCGATGTGGTCGATTGCGCTGGCGCAGTTGAGGGATCCGATGAATCTGATGCTGGTCGCGGTTGCCGTAGTCAGCATTGTCATCGGTGAAATCCCCACTGCCATAGTGGTTGCGGTACTCGTAGTGCTCAATATCGTCCTCGGCACCCGCCAGGAGATGAAAGCCCGCGCCAGTGTGGACGCATTGGCGAAGATGCAAACGCCACAAGCTCGGGTTGTCCGCGACGGGACTTTGATCCAGCTCGACGCCACCGAGCTGGTGCCTGGCGATATCGTCGAACTCGAAGCGGGCGATATCGTCGCCGCCGACGGACGCCTCCTCACGTCCACCACGTTGGAAACTCAGGAAGCGGCACTGACGGGCGAAAGTGCACCCATCCCGAAGGACCCGAAAACACTGGGCACCACAGACATTCCCCTCGGCGACCGAAGCAATATGGTGTTCCAGAACACTTCGGTCACCCGCGGCACCGCCACCATGGTGGTCACCGAAACCGGCATGCACACCCAGATTGGGCAGATCGCGTCGATGCTGTCGGCGGTCGCACCTGGCAAGTCGCCACTACAACGCGAACTCGACTCGCTCACCAAACTGCTCGGCATCATTGCGTGGGGTGCGGTGACAATCATTGTGGTCATCGGCGTAATCCGTGGTCAGGACCTGACAACGCTTCTTCTGCTCGGTATTGCGATGGGAGTCTCCGCAATCCCGACGGGCCTTCCGACTTTCGTCCAGGCCATGCTGGCATATGGTGCTCGCCAACTGGCTGACGCGAAGGCCGTCGTAAAGAACCTCACCGACGTCGAAACACTCGGTGCCACGAGCGCCATCAACTCCGATAAGACCGGCACGCTGACGATGAACCAGATGACGGTGCGGTCGCTGTACGTCCATTGCCGGTGGTACCTCGTCGAGGGCGAGGGTTACGCCAAGATCGGAAGAATCACGCAGGTAGCGGGCGAGGCGCCGCCGGATTTCACGCTGCTCGCCTACGGTCTCTGCCTTGACAGCGACGCCACCGTCTCCGATGCCGGAGAGGTTGTCGGCGACCCGACCGAGGCCGCGCTTGTTGTACTCGCGGCAAAGATCGGCGTCGACGCTCCACTCACCAGAAGGACGTACCCCCGGGTCGCAACAGTTCCTTTCGACTCGGCATACAAGTTCATGGCGACGTTCCACCATCTCGAAGTGGACGGCGGTAACCAATTCGTGGAACTGGTCAAGGGCGGCCCCGACGTGGTCCTGGCTCGGTGCTCGACAGCGTTCCTACCTGGCCGTCGACCCGTTCCGATCGACGAGGTCCGTGAAGAATTGACAGCCGCGAACCGGACTATGTCCGAGAAGGGTCTTCGCGTGCTGGCCTTCGCCGTTCGGCGACTCGATGGGCAGGAAACAGCCGTGGGGACGGACCCCATGTCGTTTGTCGAGGACCTCACGTTTGTCGGCATGGCCGGCATTATCGACCCGCTTCGCCCGGAGGCGATCGAATCGGTCCGCACTGCACACACGGCCGGCATCCATGTCCGCATGATCACCGGCGATCACGCAATTACGGCATCTGCGATCGGCGCCGAACTCGGACTTGGACCGGGCGCCATCGGCGGCCCGGAACTCCAGGCACTGACTGACGAAGACCTGGCGGCCGCGATGCCGAATCTGCATGTCTTCGGCCGCGTCACCCCCGCCGACAAATTACGCCTGGTCGACATCATGCAGAAGGATGGCGCGGTTGTCGCTATGACCGGCGACGCTGTCAACGATGCTGCCGCACTGAAGAAAGCCGACATCGGCGTCGCCATGGGATCAGGCAGTGAAGTGACCAAACAGGCGGGCAAGATGGTGCTCACCGATGACAACTTCGGGACCCTGATCACCGCAATCAGTTTGGGCCGCAACATCTACGGCAAGATCGTGTCCTACATCCGCTACCAGATGTCGAAACTGTTCTCGCTGGTTCTGCTCTTCCTCGCCGCGAGCATCTTCGATATCAACGAAGGTGTAGCGCTCACCCCGCTGATGGTGCTGTTCCAGCACTTCTTCATCACCCTGTTCCCCGTTGCGGTCATCATGCTCGACCCGCCGCCGCCGGACCTGATGAAGAAGCCGCCCCGCGACCCCAAGACACCGATAGCCAACCGACGGGCGGTCATCCAGTGGTTGGCGTACGGCATCCTGCAGTTTGCCGTCACCCTTGCCGCGATGCTTCTCGCCCCGGGCGAGATGAGTACAGACGAGGCAAATGTTCCCATGACCATGGCGTTTGTGGTGCTGTCGTTGGGCTCGATCCTCGCCGGACTGACCATGCGTCGCGATCCGGAATCCGGCCTCGTCGCACCGGTGCTCGGCGCACTCAAGATCTTGGCCATCCCGACCGTGGTCACCGTGTTCGCGGTGGAGGCAGGAGTACTCCAGGATCTCCTCATGACAACCTCGTTGTCGGGCAGCCAGTGGCTGGCCTGCATCGGATGGTCGCTGATCATTCCGATCGTGGTCGAGTTGGACAAGGCAATCCGACGCCGACGCCTCCCGAAGTCGGATATCCGCATCCCGGCGACCGCTGCGGTCGCCCCTCAGCGTGCTCACGCGCAATGATGCACACTCGTCCTACCGATACTCGGCGACCGATTTGACGGATTTCTGAGCTTTGCGGCTGCGACGGGAAGGATAATCGACAAATGTCGTGGACAGAGGGTCTAGGTCGGCTACCCGGGATCGCAACAGCCCGGGAGTACCACCGCGAATGGCTGCGAACCGACATCACAGCCGGACTTGTCCTCACGGCCCTGCTGATCCCCGCCGGCATGGGATACGCAGAAGCCGCCGGACTCCCCGCGTATGCCGGTCTCTACGCGACCATCGTGCCGCTCCTCGCGTACGCACTGGTGGGGCCGTCGAAAATCCTTGTCCTGGGACCGGATTCGTCGCTCGCACCTCTTATCGCCGCGGCGATCCTGCCACTGGCAATCGTCGGCGACGAAGACAACGCACTTGCCCTTGCCGGCGTCCTGGCCATCCTTGTCGGGCTCATCCTCCTGATCGGCGGGTTCCTGCGCCTCGGCTTTGTCACCGAATTACTATCGAAGCCCATCCGACTCGGTTACCTCAATGCCATTGCACTTGTCGTTGTTGTCGGTCAGATTCCCAAATTGCTGGGGTTCTCCGTCGACGCATCAGGCTTGCTCGGTGAGATAGGTGAGATCGGAAAGTCAGTGGTAGGCGGGGATATCGATCCCGTCGCTGCCGCCGTCGGGATCGGCTCGCTTGCTGTCATCGTCGCGTTCCGACTCTGGGTCCCGGTTGTACCCGGAGTCCTGGTGGCCGTCGTCGGCGCAATCATTTTGTCCGCCGCGGCGGGTCTGACGGATGACATCGGGATGGTCGGCGCGCTCCCGGAAGGTCTCCCCCTGCCCTCTGTTGGAGGTGTCAGCTGGCAGGACGTCGGGCACCTGATCGGGCCTGCGGCCGGTATCGCACTTATCGCTTTTGCCGACACCGGCGTTCTCTCCCGCACCTTTGCCGCCCGGCACGGAGAAGACGTCAACGGCAGCACCGAGATGAAGGCGATCGGCGTCGCCAATGTCGCAGGCGGACTCTTCGGCGGATTTCCGATCTCGGCGAGCGGCTCACGGACACCGGTAGCCGAACAGAGCGGCGCCCGTACACAATTGGCGGGAGTGGTCGGCGCGCTCGCAGTGTTGGCGTTTGTCTTGATTGCACCTGGACTCACCGCGTATCTGCCCGATGCAACACTCGCGGCCGTGGTCATCGTGGCGGCCTGTGCACTGATCGATGTGGGTGGCATGGTCCGGATGTGGCGCATGAGCACGGTCGAGTTTGCACTCGCCGTCGCAGCGTTTCTCGGCGTTGCACTGGTAGGCGTTCTACAAGGAATTCTCGTCGCGATCGGCCTGTCGTTTGCCGCGGTCATTGCACAGGTGTGGCAACCCCACCGCACCGAACTCGTCGAAACCGCACACCTACCGGGATTCCACGACGTGGAACGGCATCCGAATGGACATCGCATTCCCGGCCTGGTCTTGGTGCGTTTCGACGCGCCCCTGTTCTTCGCGAACGGTGAGATCTTCGACGAGTACGTGCGCTCGGTAGTCGCCGCAGCGCCGACACCCGTCGAATGGGTAGTCATCGCGGCAGAGCCGATTACCGGCCTCGACACCACAGCCGTCGACGAGTTGGTCGACCTCGACATCTACCTCGAAGGCAAGGGAATCCGACTCGCGTTCGCTGAGATGAAGGGGCCGATCAAGGACCGACTCATCCGCTTCGGCGTCGGCGACCGGTTCGACTCGACGCACTTCTTCCCCACCCTCGAAGCTGCCGTCGACGAGTTCCGCAGCCGAAGCGGGAACACTGACACGTCGACTGACCGGTAAGCAGGAGCACGAGAAATGGATTCCTTCTGGACACTCTTCTGGCTCAGCGTCATCTCTCTCGCGCTGCTGTCGTATCTGGTTCTGCTATTCGAGATCAGCGCCGACCTCTTCCGCGATCGTCAGATATCGGGGTGGATGCGCGCTGTCTGGGTGTGCTTTCTGCTCCTGGTCCCGTTCGTCTCGGGACTCGTCTACGTGATCGTGAAAAGTGACGGCATGGCCGAGCGATCCAGAATTGCCGACGGAGCACCCCGGAACTAACGGGGTGCGTCAGACCTTCTTGACGACGCTCGACTTCAGCTGCATCGGGCCGATACCGTCGACCTTGCAGTCGATGTCGTGATCGCCGATTCCCTGAACCAGGCGGATGTTTCGCACTTTCGTGCCGGACTTGATTCCGGTAGGGCTGCCCTTGACCTTGAGCGTCTTGATAACCGTCACGGTGTCGCCGTCTGTGAGTACGTTTCCGACGGCGTCCTTGATGACGCCATCCTCTTCGGCGGTCGAGTCGTCCGGTGCCCACTCGTGTGCACATTCAGGGCACACCATGAGCGCACCCATCTCGTAGGTGAACTCACTGGAACATTCAGGGCACGGCGGCAAGGTGTCTTCCACTCGATCACCCTATCTGCCGCCCCGTCTGCCCGATTTTTGCACTTCATAACCCGTGATTGGCAAATATTTTGCACTTAATGAAAGTTTGCATTCTGTGCAATTATCGAAGGTATGGGTACCGAAACACTGGGTCTTCGAGAACGTAAGCGAATTGCGACACGCGAACTGATCGAACGCACCGCCGTCGAACTCGTGCTGGAACTGGGCTACGACGAAGTGACTGTGGAACGAATCTGCGAAGCCTGCGATCTATCCACGCGCACGTTCTTCAACTACTTCCCCACCAAGGACGCAGCGATCGGCGGAATCGCGATAGTTGTCCCGCCCACGGCCGTGATCGCGGAACTACTCGACGCCCACCCGAGCGACCCTCTCCGCGGAGCCCTAGCCGTTTTTGCCGAAGCCATGAAGATCATGGACGAACGACCCGATCTTCTCGCCCATCGACGCCAGTTGTTCGAGCGACACCCGACTTTGCTCCAACAGCATCTGGCTACGTTCCACGAACTCGAGGACACGCTCACCCGGATGCTCACGGAGGAACTGATCGAACGACCAACCCGTGGCCGCCTACCCACCGATATGGCGGCAGCCGACGAGGCCACCGCCACCGTGATCATTGCCGGAGCCGCAATGCGCTACGTATTCCGAGCCTGGCAGAACAGCGAAAAAGATCGTCCACGAGCCGAACTCGTGGATCCCGCATTGACGTTGATGGCCCACATCCTGCGGCCCACCCACTAGTTCGCCTTCCGCTCTCGCCTCCAAGGAGCCCCATGTCGACTCGAGAAGTCACGCCCACAAGCGCAGACGAACCCGACACCACGACGGACAAGCGATCCATCATTCTGGTGTTCGTCGGCCTGATGATCACGATGCTTCTGGCATCCCTCGACCAGATGATCTTCAGCACTGCGTTGCCCACCATCGTCGGAGAGTTGAACGGCGTCAATCACATGGTGTGGGTGACAACCGCGTACATCCTGGCGTCGACGATCATGATGCCGGTCTACGGAAAAATGGGAGATCTGATCGGCCGTAAAGGCCTGTTCATCGGTGCGATCAGCATCTTCATCGTCGGTTCTGTGATCGGTGGTCTGTCCCACGACATGACCACGCTCATCGCCGGTCGCGCAGTTCAGGGACTCGGCGGTGGTGGTCTGATTCTGCTGTCGCAGGCGATCATCGCCGACGTGGTGCCGGCCAGACAGCGAGGTCGCTACATGGGCGCGATGGGCGGCGTCTTCGCCCTCGCATCGGTGGCAGGTCCACTTCTGGGTGGTTGGTTCACCGAAGGCATCGGCTGGCGGTGGGCGTTCTGGATCAACGTGCCGCTTGGCCTGCTCGCGATAGCCAGCGCGTCGGCGTTCCTGCATCTACCCAAGCCCAAGCTCGGCAAACCGGCGATCGACTACCTCGGCATGGTCTTGGTTGCTACATCTGCAACCTGCTTGATTCTGTTCACGACGTGGGGCGGCAACACCTACGACTGGGATTCCGCCGTCATCATCGGGCTGATCATCGGCAGCATCGTCAGCGCAATTGCCTTTGTCATGGTCGAGCGACGAGCAACCGAACCCGTCATTCCCATGCATCTGTTCGCGGAGCGCAATTTCGTCCTGACCACTACCGCCGGACTGATCATCGGCATAGCGATGTTCGGGGCTCTCGCCTACCTCCCCACCTACATTCAAATGGTGACCGGCAAGAACGCCACCGAAGCCGGACTCATGATGATTCCGATGATGGCAGGACTCCTGGTGTCGTCGATCGGTTCCGGGCAGATCGTCAGCAAGACCGGGCGCTACAAGGCCTTTCCGATCGTCGGCACGACAATCGTCGCGCTCTCGCTGGTCTTACTGTCCAGGCTGACTCCGTCGACATCACTTGTCGTGTTCGGAATCTATATCGCCATCATGGGTATCGGCCTTGGCCTGGTGATGCAGATCCTGATCTTGATCGTTCAAAACACCTTCCCCGCAGCCGAAGTCGGTACCGCAACCGCGTCGAACAACTTCTTCCGCCAGATCGGTGCATCGTTGGGTAGCGCGATAGTCGGAAGCCTCTTCGCGTCGCGGTTGTCCAACCTGCTCGCGGAGCGCTTGCCTGCCGGCGGTGGGGGCGTCGGAGGGGAAGAAAACTCGTTGACTCCGGGAATCCTCTGGAAATTACCCGATCAAATCCGCGAAATCATTGTGGGCGCCTACAACGACGCACTGGCGCCGATCTTCATGTACCTCGTTCCCCTGGTAGTCGCCGCCGTCATCCTTCTGCTCTTCGTGAAGGAAAAGCCGTTGGCCACCACCATCGATCGATCGGTAGCACCGATCGAATAGTTACCGATTGTTCGCTAATGTGGCGTGATGCCCGCCGCGAAGAATCCGACCAGACACAAGTTTGTGGTTCTGGTCGGATTCTGCGCTGCGCTTGTACTGGTCATCGCCGGCGGATCGTGGTGGATCACCCGTAGCAACGATGCGCTTGCCGGCGAAACACTCGACGCCTTCCCCACTCTCGACCCCAGCACACTCAGCCAGTCACAGAACGAGCTGGTGATCACCCTCGAGAACGAATGGGAGTCCGGTGCGCCCGGCACCACGTATGCCGAAGGCGTCGAAGAATCCTGGTGTGCCGATTTTGTCAGCTGGAACATGAACCAGATTGGTGCGCCGTATTCCAACCCCAATTCCGGTTCGTGGCGAATCCCCGGCGTCTACACGTTGCAGGAGTACTACCAATCCGTCGGAACCTTTGTGCCACTCGGTCAGGACTATCGACTGAAGACCGGTGACACGATCCTCTACGACGATTCCAGTCCCTTCGGGCAACACGTCAACATCGTGCTCCGCAATGATGCCGGCGTTGTCACCACTGTTGGCGGCAACGAGAACAACTCCGTGATGCTTCACCGGTTCAACCCTGACGATGTTGCCGGCATCGTGGGGTTCGGCGCGTTCTGACGACGCAGTGCAACGATTCCCTCGCGTCGTAGATGGTGTGACGTTTTGCAATGGTTGGTGACGTGATCGGATTCTGGTGTGCGTTGGTTCGATGAGACTTACTCACTATATTCGGAAAATCCCATGTTTCCGTCGTTGTCCGAGTATTTACCCAGGTGAATGAAAGTCTGCTGTCAATCAGATTCGCCGACCGCTGGACGTGGCCGTCGTCCGCCGATCCCCCAACGGAGTCAATCCGCGGACGCGGACGCGTGCGCCACCTCCCCACCAGCGAGAAACCGCTCCGCGCCCAACAAAATCAGGAGGGTTGGCAGATGCTCTGCCAACCCTCCCCACGAGAGTTTTACGAGGCGCGCGAGACCGCAGTACTCAGCGCGTCGGTGATACGGTCCGCACCCCACGGGAGTGAGATCGGGGACGGGAAACCCAGTGCATTCGGCACTCCGGAGTTGCGGGCGATCGACACGACCGATCCGCGCTGGACCGCCGACAGGTTGCGCCACTGCTCGTTGTCGCGCATGTAGTCGATGTCCCCCGCCGGTGAGATCACAACCGCGACGTCTGTATCGAGTTGGGCGACGTACTCGTAGCTGATCACTCCTCGCCCGTCTGCATCGGTCGGCACAGTCTGCGCCCAGTCGGTCAATTGGAAGCCCAAGTCCTTCATCAGCATTCCGATTCCTCGGTCCTCACCGGCGAGGATGTACAGCTGACCGTTCAGGTCTCCGATTACCGCGTTGAAATTCACGCCCTCGAATTCGGGGTGAGCAGCGCGGACAGCGGCCAGATCGGCCTCAGCCGAGTCGACAGCGGTCTGCGCTGCGTCCTCTCGACCGAGCGCCTTGCCGATCTTGAGAGTCGAATCCTGCCATGGCTCCACGTTCGCCTGTTCGTCGAAATGCACGACCGGGGCGATACTCGAAAGTTGCTCGTAGGCACGCTCATTGAGACTCCACTGCCCAGTGGCGACGATGACGTCAGGATCGAGGGCCACGATCTGTTCGATGTACGACTGTGGGTCGCCTTCGAACAGCAGTGACGGAATCTCCTTGTCACCGGTGGACAGCAGTGCGTCGACGCCGCCGCCGGGGTTAGGCGGCAGCACCTGGTACCCCATGTCCGTCAGGGCGTCGACCTGCCAGGGCCACGCCCCCACTCCGTTCGTGGAGACGAGAATGTTCGCATCCGTAGGCAGGGCAATGGGTGCGACACCCATCGAGATCACCATGTCCGCGTCCTGGGGCGACAAGGGAAGCACCCGCTCGGCGCCGACGGGTACCTGGGCTTCGCCGAACTTGCCACTGACAGTGACTGTTTCCCCATCGGCGGTGTTGAGTGAGTTCCCGCCACACGAGGTCAGGAGCAGGGCAAGGGCAACAAATGCCGCAGACAGTGCGCGGTTCACAGCGGGTGCCCATTCGGTCCGCCAGGATTACCGGGGACGGTGCACGTGGCCATAGCGCGGTGCGCGAGGAAGCAGAGACTGTCGTTGCTCAATTTCCACTGCCCGTCCATCCAATACCATTTGAGAGTCGCTTCCGACGCCGCAGTGCCGGGCAACGAGGTCACGAGTTGGGCGCGCGCCACCTCGTCGGTCACCGTGACCGGGTCGGTGAGATCCCAGCGATAGATACCGGCTGCGATGTTCAGCGCGTTTCCTACTGCGCGAACGGTGGGGACGCCGGCGGCGCCACCTTCGATCGCCGCAGCAACATCCGCGTCACTTGTGGCCGAGTTAAGTCCGCGCTGCAGTTGACCGTTAAGTTCGGCGATGCCCGGCGTCGACGGCCCCTCGGGTGCAGATGCAACCGCAGGGGCGGCGCTCGCAGCCGGCGCGCTGGTCGCAGCAGGCGCCGCTGGGGCTGCAGCCGGTGCCGGAGCCGCGGCTGCCGAGGTGGGCGCCGCAGCCGGAACCTGGGGATCGAGCACGGTGACGCCACCACTGGCCGCGTCGGCAGTAGAGCCCGCGGTACCAGCCCCGGCAGGGGAAGCCATAGTCACGACGACCTGACGTTCCTGGTCACCGAGGTGCATGCCGAACAGGACGAGTCCAGGAATCGCTACCCCTACAACCATTGCCGCACACGCGGACACCGCCACAGTCGGCCAATGAACACCGCGGCGTGGCACGGCGGCTTGCGGATAGCGACCGACGTCCTCGTCTCTCGACTCATCGAGGTCGTAGTCCGTCTGAATGCTCATTGCGTTGTCTCCGTTAGGCGCTCGGGTCTTCCTGGCGGCCAATTTCATTTAGGCCACAGTGTGGTGAGTGGGTTGCACCAACACATCAGGATTTAGGTTAGCGTAGGCTAACATTCGCATAACGGTCGACAGTACACAGGTCCGGATACAGGGTGTCGAGCGGTCCCCCGCGCACGCTCAATTCGGTGGTTCAGCCGCCGTTCGGCGCTGCACCGCCACCCGGCGCACCCGCGCCACCCATGCCCGAAGCTGCCTGCTGCGTGACACTGTTGGCATAGTCGTTGGTGGGGTCTCGGTAGATGGTGTGGATATGGCCCCAACCCGAGGTTGTGTATCCCGCGACGTCGGCGCCGGCCGATCCCTGCTGGTTGGCGAACTCGATGTACACGTTCGGGCCGGAGATCTGGAAGTAGATCCCCTCCCCCTGCGTCATGTCGTATTCGGTTGCCCCGGACCAGTTCACGTCAGTCTCGTCCAAAGTGGCCTCGATGGCAGCGAGTTGCTCTGACGTCGTCTCCTCGTCGGCCAGGCCCACCCAGTTCGCAATTACGTCGAGCAGCAGTTGTTTCTGTTCCTCCGTCAAGTCCGAGCCGGCAATACCCGCTCCCGTGGGGTAGTCGCATGTGCTTCCTGGAGCGCACACGAGGTTGGATACGCTCTCGCTCTGGTACAGCTGAGCTTGCTGGTCTTCGGTCAAGCTGTCGTAGAACGCGAATGCGGACTCGTATGTGGTTGCGAACGGTTGCACCTCATTGCCGTCTGAGTCCGTATAGACAGCGGGTTGAAGTCCAAGGTGAGTCGGGGCGAATGTGATGGAGTCAGCCGAACCATCCAAAGTGGCGTTGATACCGAGATGGTGGCCACCGAATTGAAGCTGCCACTCGCCGGAGTCCGACGGGTCACCGAAAAACGCAATGTAGTACTGACCGAGTGATTCCTCGGCCGCACTGCTGTTCTCATGCAGGAACTCGTCGCCGCCCATGATGCCGGTGACGGTCTCGTATCCTTCGTCGCTGAGGAGTGCTTCGAGCACCTTCAATGCCGCCGCTTGCTGTTCGTCGGTCAACTCGGAGATGTTGAGTCCGGCACGGTCGACAAATGTCACCGGAAAATTCGACCACGAAGTGGTCTTGGTCTCGTCGTCGAACTCGTATGTCACCTGCTCGCGCTGCTCATCCGACAGGGTCTGCAGAAATGCCCCGGCCGCTTCTGCGGTGCTGGTGATGGTCTCGGCTGTGGTCGTCGAATCGTCCGTAGTAGTAATCGAATCGACGCTCTCAGCGACCGACACAGGAGATGCCGCACTGCTGTCGGTCGTCTCGGCTGCGCACCCGCCCAGCAGCAGACCGCCGGCCAACATCGCTGACACAAAAGCCATGCGGCGGCGACCACGTTTGTTCGAAGGACCAACCGGAGAACTGTGAATCGTCATGACACAAAAGGTATTCGGTAATCCTGCAGACCCACCGCGAGGAACCTGGACGTTTGCTGTGAGAACCCTGCGACCGTACAGCCCTTTTTGTCACGAAATCGTCTGCCTCGGTCCAGGTTTGTCAATCTGTTCACGAAGGATGTCGCCATGACCTGCGTGCCTGGCGAACTCCTGGAGCATGAGAAGTAGCGTCCACCGCATGCTGACGGTTCCCTCGTGGGGAGTGTCTATGGTGTCGTCGAGGTGAAACCGCGACGCGATCGCACGTGATCGTTGGCTTGCGCGCTCGAATTCCGCGATAACCTCTGCCAGCGACTCATCATCGGCGACGGCAAAGGTGCCCTCGTCCCGGCGTGAGTATCCATCGCATTCGGATTCGTCGAGTCCCGCCCAAAATCGTTGGAACCAGATCCGTTCAGCGGCAGCGGCATGCTTAATCAACGAGATCGGTGTCGTCAGCGACGCGACAAGCCGTCGACGGGCGTCGTCATCGGACAACCCACGGACTGTCTCGATCAGTGCCTCACGGTTCCGGTCGAGCATGTTCTCAATAATTGACCGTTCAGTTCCGTTGGTAATTATGTTGGTATACATTGACTTTCACTCAATTCTGCCGTGGGGTCAAGGATGAATATCGATCCGTCGGATTGGGTTAACACGAAGATGGCCCATTAGAGGAGAGGAGCCAGATACCCGGCGCCTGGAACGGACTGAGGGCAGAGATACTGCGCTCGATATTTCGACAAGTCAGGCCAGCACCACACCGCAGATCTGGGTGTCAGAAGTACTGCCTGAACGGAGGCTATCGCACTGTCGCAATTCAGGACGGCCGATTCGGCTCGACCGCGGTCAGGCACCTACGTGATCACAAGCCGCGCAAGGCCCGGAGGACATTGTGGGCAACTCGACTACACGATTCGTGGCACTGCCCAATGGAAACTTGGACGAGGACGAACACGGAAGCCGAAACATCATCAGGACCAGACCGGAAGCGACACGCACCGCGTCGACAGCGCAGCGCCGAAGCACCGATCCTCCGTTCTCACGGGTCACGAGAGGAGAAGCCGCACAAGTTCAGCTTGGCGGTGCGTGCCGGTCTTTTCGAAGATGTGCTGGAGGTGGGTCCTGACAGTGGTGATCGAGACGGAGAAATTCTCGGCGATCAACTCCACTCTGTCGCCCTGCGCTAGCCGCAGAGCGACCTCCGACTCGGTGCCGGTGAGTGCATACTGCCGGCGCAATACGGTGGCGTTCAACTCCGGTTCGCGATCTGGGTCGTCGATCACGATGAGCACGGCAGCTCGCGCATCACTCAGTCCGACAGTACCGACTTCGACGGTGTCCGCTGCGAGAGGAACCACATGAACGGCGTAGTCGCAGCGCCCGGATGGGCGAGGGCAGGAAAGTGTGCCGCCGCGAGGAACCCGGTCATCGTGTGAATCCATCGCGAGGTGCATGAGGTGTCGTAGTTCTCGATCGGTACGAGCGAGCGACGCTCCAATGGACCCATGCTGACTGAGATGCAGGCCGTCACCGGAAGCGAGGATTCTCTCAGCGCCGGAGTTGAGGTGCATAAATCGACCATCCAGACCGACGATCACGATACCGCGCTCGACCTGCTCGATCGCTGCAGAGAGAGCACATTCGCCCTGCTTGAGGTCTGCGAGTTTGCCTTGGGTGTCAATCGCCTGCCGTAGATGCGGAACCAACTGCCTGATCAGCCTGAGTCGATCAGGGGTTCCGAACGGCTCCGAACCCCTAGGCGCGGCAATCCCCAACCATGCACTCGATTTACCACCGGTCAGTCGAACGAACAGGCCATCACCGAAACGGTTGGGGCGGCACCAATCGGCGTAGAACTCCGTGTTCGTGTTCGGGAGGATCAGTTCTGTCCCCGTGTGTATATGGCCGATCGGAGACTTCTCCACGGCTTCCGCCACGTAGTCCAGCCGACCGTAATAGGCGTTGTAGGTCGCGAGTGCGGAAGGATCCCTACCTATCTGCTTCACCATCACGTCGGATTTCCGGTTGGTCGGTCCCGAAGTCAGCAAACCGCAACCGACACCGTCGAAGGCTCGCACAAAATCGGCAAGCGTTGAATTCCACCGTTCGGGATCGACCGCCGATGCGTAGATCGCAGCCACGAGTCGGGAAAATTCATCAACAGTGATCATCGACCACCCCTAGGGGGTCAGGTGTACGGCATCACGCGAGTCCACTCAATTATCACTGATCTCATCTGTTTACACGAGGACAAAACCCACAACGAGTGATGTGCTGGTGGTGGATCCCGAACCCGGGATCGATCACAATGCCCCGTCCAGGTCGCTCACAGACCAACCTCTCCAGGTCGGGTCGGCCGAAACTGTTCCAAACACTCCGAGCTAGGCAGGCTGCGATGAATAGTCAAAGTCCAGCACTACCAGGGCCACTCATTAATCAGTGCGAT